>NZ_JBIWAF010000003.1:473720-479044 GCF_044759925.1 Pseudomonas sp. NPDC099000 | reverse complement strand
CAGCGTGCGCGTCGCGCGGATCGTCGAGCGCCGGCTCGTGGAAAGTCTTCAGCTTAGGCTGACGGTACATGGCGTTGGCGTCGATGTTGATCTTGGCGTCGAGGCAATGCAGATCGCCGTCAGCCTTGATCACCAGCGGGTTCACTTCCAGCAGAGCCAGGTCGTGATCCTTGAACAGCTTGGCCAGACCTACGAAGATCTTGGCGAACTGAGCAACTTGCTTGCCTTCCAGACCCAGCTGGAATGCCAGCTCGCGACCCTGGAATGGCTGAGCGCCAACCAGTGGATCGATAGTGGCCTTGAGGATTTTCTCAGGGGTGTCGTGAGCGATTTTCTCGATGTCCACGCCACCTTCGGTGGAAGCCATGAACACGATGCGACGGCTCGAACGGTCAACGACAGCGCCCAGGTACAACTCTTTAGCGATATCAGTGCACGACTCAACCAGGATCTTGGTGACTGGCTGACCATTGGCATCAGTCTGGTAAGTCACCAGACGCTTGCCCAACCACTGTTGAGCGAATGCTTTGGCGTCTTCTTTGCTGCGAACCAGCTTAACGCCGCCCGCTTTACCGCGACCACCTGCGTGAACCTGGGCTTTGACAACCCATTCGGTCCCGCCGATCTTGTCGCACGCTTCTGCTGCTGCTTCCGGGGTGTCTACGGCGAAACCCTGGGATACTGGCAGGCCGTATTCAGCGAACAGCTGCTTACCCTGATACTCGTGAAGATTCATGCTTATTACCGTCTTCGTTAGGTACTGCGCATTCGGTGCTGCACTTGTTCAAGTGCCGCACCACCTGTGACTGCTGCTTGCGTAGGTGTTCCGGATAACCGGTGAAACTACGCAAGGCTGCGTCCGGCGGACATTCCGCGGTGAGTCTTGCACGCAAGGCTCACGACGGGCCTTCCGCCGTGGTTTCTTATTGTCTTGTCTTAACGCTTCTTGCGGTTGGCAATGTGGATGGCGCCGCCATTCACAGCCAGAGCTGCTTCGTGCAAGGCTTCGGACAGGGTCGGATGGGAGAAAACCATCATGCCCAGGTCTTCCGCGCTGGTGCCGAATTCCATGCCGATCGCGCCCTGCTGAACCAGTTCTGCAGCGCTCGGGCCAATCACGTGGACGCCCAATACGCGGTCAGTCTTGGCATCAGCAATGACTTTCACGAAACCGCCGGTATCGTTGGCTGCCATGGCACGGCCACTGGCTGCAAACGGGAAGGTGCCAACGTTAACTTCAACGCCTTCAGCCTTCAAGACCTGCTCGGTTTTGCCGACCCACGCGATTTCCGGGTGAGTATAAATAACAGACGGGATCAGGTCATAGTTGATTTGGGCTTTGTGGCCCTTGATGCGCTCAACCACCATGATGCCTTCTTCGGACGCCTTGTGCGCCAGCATCATGCCGCGAACCACGTCACCGATCGCGTAAACGCCCGGAACGCTGGTGGCGCACTGGTCGTCAACGAAAACGAAGCCACGTTCGTCGATGTTCACACCGCTGTCAGCTGCCAGCAGCTCGGTGGTCACCGGACGGCGACCAACGGCAACGATCAGCTTGTCGAACGTGATGTTCTGTTCGCCATTGGCATCGGTGTAGTTCACGACAACTTCGTTGCCGTTCACTTTGGAACCGGTAACGCGAGCGCCCAGCTTGATGTCCAGACCTTGTTTGGTCAGGGTCTTGAAGGCTTCTTTGGAAACGGCGTCGTCAGCCGCTGGCAAGAACTTCTCCAGCGCTTCCAGAACAACCACTTCCGAACCCAGACGCGACCAGACCGAACCCAGTTCCAGACCGATTACGCCAGCGCCGATAACGCCCAGACGCTTAGGTACGGATTGGAATTCCAGCGCGCCGGTCGAATCGACGATCACGTTCTGGTCAACCGGAGCCGGTGGAATGTCGATCGGACGCGAGCCCGAAGCCAGAATCACGTTCTCGGCTTCGATGATTTCGACGGTGCCGTCTGGCTTGGTCAGCTCGACTTTCTTGCCGGCCAGCAGTTTGCCGTGGCCTTGCAGGGAAGTGACGCCGTTCGCCTTGAACAGGGTGGCAACGCCAGAGGTCAGGCCTTTGACGATGTTGGCTTTACGGCCAACCATTGCCGCCACGTCCATGGTCACGCCAGCGTGATTGATACCGTGGATCGCGAAGCCTTCTTTGGCTTCCTTGTATTTCCAGGAGCTGTCCAGCAGCGCCTTGGATGGAATGCAACCGACGTTCAGGCAAGTACCGCCGAGGGCCAGTTTGCCTTCCTTGTCGGTGTATTTCTCGATGCAGGCAGTGGAGAGGCCCAGTTGCGCTGCTTTAATGGCAGCCACGTAACCGCCAGGGCCCGCGCCAATCACTACCACGTCGAATTTCTGAGTCATGTGTCATTCCTTCTCGAATCAAACCGGACAATCCCTTTTGGGGACTGTCGTGGGACGAAGCTGGTCATTACAGGAGGGCCGCCCATCACTGGACGGCCCGTGCAACGAAATCAGATATCCAGCAGCAAACGAGCCGGGTCTTCCAGCAGGTTCTTGATGGTAACCAGGAAGGTCACAGCTTCTTTGCCATCGATCAGACGGTGATCGTAGGACAGAGCCAGGTACATCATCGGACGGATCACGACCTGACCGTTGATCGCCATAGGACGCTGCAGAATGTTGTGCATGCCCAGGATGGCCGCTTGCGGCGGGTTGACGATCGGAGTCGACATCATCGAACCGAAGGTACCACCGTTGGTGATGGTGAACGTACCGCCGGTCATTTCGTCCATCGACAGTTTGCCGTCACGAGCCTTCTTGCCGAAGGTGGCGATGCCGCCTTCGATTTCAGCCAGGCTCATCAGTTCGGCGTTACGCAGAACCGGAACAACCAGGCCGCGGTCGCTGGAAACAGCCACACCGACGTCGGCATAACCGTGGTAAACGATGTCGGCACCGTCGATCGACGCGTTGACCGCCGGGAAGCGTTTCAGCGCTTCGGTGGCAGCCTTGACGAAGAACGACATGAAGCCCAGGCGCACGCCGTTATGGGACTTCTCGAACAGGTCCTTGTACTTCGAACGCAGGGCCATGACTTCGGTCATGTCGACTTCGTTGAACGTGGTCAGCATCGCCATGTTCGACTGGGCTTCTACCAGGCGCTTGGCCACGGTAGCGCGAACGCGGGTCATCGGAACGCGCTTCTCGATGCGGTCGCCAGCGGCGAACACAGGAGCAGCGGCAGCCGGAGCTGCAGCCTTGGCAGGCGCGGCAGCCGGAGCGGCTTTCTTGGCAGCAACGGCTGCAACCACGTCTTCCTTGGTCACACGACCGCCTTTGCCGGTGCCGGCAACGGAAGCGATGTTGATACCGTTTTCTTCAGCCAGCTTGCGAGCAGCCGGTGCAGCAACAGGATCGTCTTCGCCTTCAGCGGCTGGCGCAGCAGCTTGTGCAGCAGCCGGAGCAGCGGCAGCAGCTGGAGCGGCAGCAGCGCCGCCCGCTTCGATGGAGCCCAGCACTTCGTCGGACAGAACGGTGTCGCCTTCGTTCTTGACGATAGCGCCCAGCACGCCGTCAGCGGTAGCCAACACTTCCAGCACAACCTTGTCGGTTTCGATGTCGACGATCAGGTCGTCACGCTTTACAGCGTCGCCCGGTTTTTTGTGCCAGGTGGCAACGGTGCCATCGGCAACCGATTCCGGGAAAGTGGGGGCTTTGATTTCGATAGCCATTATCTGTGGGTCCTTAAATTCGGTTTCAGGTGCGCGAAGGCGTTAAACAGTAAAGGCGTCTTGCAGCAGTTTTTCCTGCTGCTCAGCGTGCATCGATGCATAACCACAAGCAGGTGCAGCAGAAGCATCACGGCCGGCGTATTCGAGTACGAGCGACTTGTTGTGATTGCCAACGATGCGGCGCATGTGGTGTTGGCTGCAGTACCAGGCACCCTGGTTCATCGGCTCTTCCTGACACCAAACGATATGTTTGAGGTTGGTGTACGGAGCCAGGACTTCGTTCAAGTCGTCCTCAGGGAATGGGTACAGCTGCTCGATACGCACGATGGCGATGTCATCACGACCTTCGGCACGGCGTTTTTCCAGCAGGTCGTAGTAGACCTTGCCGCTACACAGAACAACGCGCTCGACCTTTTTCGGGTCCAGGGCATCGATTTCCGGGATAACGGTCTGGAACGAACCTTCGGCCAGATCTTCCAGGGTCGATACGGCCAGTTTGTGACGCAGCAGCGACTTTGGAGTCAGAACGATCAATGGCTTGCGCAGCGGGCGAATCACCTGACGACGCAGCAAATGGTAGATCTGAGCCGGCGTAGTCGGTACGGCTACCTGAATGTTGTGCTCGGCGCACAGTTGCAGGTAACGCTCCAGACGAGCCGAAGAGTGCTCCGGACCCTGACCTTCATAACCGTGCGGCAGCAGCATGGTCAGACCGCAAAGACGGCCCCACTTGTGCTCGCCACTGGTGATGAACTGGTCGATAACCACTTGGGCACCGTTGGCGAAGTCGCCGAACTGGGCTTCCCAGATCACCAGCGCCTCAGGCGTGGTGGTCGAGTAACCGTATTCGAACGCCAGCACGGCTTCTTCGGACAGGAACGAATCGTACAGGTCGAAACGAGGCTGGCCCTTGTACAGGTTTTGCAGCGGGACGTAGGTGCCCGCGTCTTTCTGGTTGTGCAAGACAGCATGACGGTGCGAGAACGTACCGCGACCGATGTCCTGACCCGTCATGCGAATCGGATGACCTTCGAACGCCAGGGTCGCGTACGCCATGGTTTCGGCGTAACCCCAGTTGATCGGCAGGCCGCCGGCTTGCATTTTCTGACGGTCTTCGTAGATTTTCGAGACCTGGCGCTGAACCACGAAGCCTTCCGGAATTTCCAGCAGCTTGGCGGACAGTTCCTGCAAGGTTTTCAGATCGAAGCGAGTGTCGTGACGCGCAGTCCAGGCGTGGCCCAGATAAGGACGCCAGTCGACGAACAACTCTTTGTTCGGCTCTTTGACCAGGCTTTTTACAACATGCAGGCCGTTGTCCAGCGCGTTGCGGTATTCGTCGACTTTCGCCTGAACACGCTCTGCGTCGAGTACACCGCCCTGGGTCAGACGATCGGCGTACAGCTCACGGGTGGTGCGCTGTTTAGTGATCTGCTGATACATGATCGGCTGGGTGCCGCTTGGCTCGTCGGCCTCGTTGTGGCCGCGACGACGGTAGCAGACCAGGTCGATCACCACGTCACGCTTGAACTGCATGCGGTAGTCGATGTCCAGCTTTTTCACGAACAACACGGCTTCGGGATAATTGCATTTAACTTTGATTATCTGGTATTGGTTATTTTT
>NZ_JBIWAF010000003.1:0-473710 GCF_044759925.1 Pseudomonas sp. NPDC099000 | reverse complement strand
CTGGGTCACGAACAACACGGCTTCCGGATCATCGCCATTCACATGGAGGATCGGCGCCTGGATCATTTTCGCAACGTCGGTCGCGTACTCGGTGGAGCGCGAGTCCAGCGGGTTGCTGATGGTGAAACCAACCTGGTTGTTGATCACGATGTGCACGGTGCCGCCGGTCTTGAAACCGCGGGTCTGCGACATCTGGAAGGTTTCCATCACAACGCCCTGACCGGCGAATGCCGCGTCACCGTGGATGGAGATCGGCAGAACTTTCTCGCCGGTAGGGTCGTTACGACGATCCTGACGGGCGCGAACCGAACCCTCGACCACTGGAGATACGATTTCCAGGTGGGACGGGTTGAAGGCCATCGCGAGGTGAACTTCACCGCCGGTGGTCATCACGTTGGACGAGAAGCCCTGGTGATACTTAACGTCACCGGAACCCAGCTCGACCTTCTTCTTGCCTTCGAACTCGTCGAACAGCTCGCGCGGGTTCTTGCCGAAGGTGTTGACCAGCACGTTCAGACGGCCACGGTGGGCCATGCCGATGACGATTTCCTTGGTGCCGTAGGAACCGGAACGCTGTATCAGCTCGTCGAGCATCGGAATCAGGCTCTCGCCGCCTTCCAGACCGAAACGCTTGGTGCCCGGGTATTTGGTGCCCAGGTATTTTTCCAGACCTTCGCCGGCGGTGACGCGCTCGAGCAGGTGGCTCTTGATGTCGGCGGAGTACGTTGGACGGCCGCGCACGCTTTCCAGACGCTGCTGGAACCACTGGCGCTGCTCGGAATCGGTGATATGCGTAAATTCAGCGCCGATGGTGCGGCAATATGTCTGCTGCAACGCTTCGTGAATTTCGCGTAGGCTCGCCTCCTCTTTGCCGATGAACAGGTCGCCGGCACGGAACGTAGTATCAAGATCGGCATTGGTCAAGCCGTAATGATTGATCGACAGGTCTGCAGGTGCAGGACGCGGCCACAGCCCCCGCGGGTCAAGCTGGGCTGCCTGGTGGCCACGCATACGGTAGGCCTGGATCAATCGCAGCACTTCAACTTGCTTCTTCTCGTGCTCACTGCTCACGCTGCCGGCGGAAACCGGTTGGGCGCGGCGCTGGTTCTTTGCCAGCAAGACGAAATGATCGCGAATTGTGGAGTGCGATACATCGGTGGCAGTGTTGCCGTCAGCAGGCAACTTCTGGAAGTAGGTGCGCCACTCTTCTGGCACAGCGTTAGGGTCGTGCAGGTAGAGCTCATAGAGCTCTTCCACATAGGCAGCGTTACTACCGGATAGGTAGGCGCTGTTCCACATGCGCTGCATCACGCTTTCTTGCATGCTTGGTCACCCTCGGTTAGGGGAACACCACCGGCGTCGACACCGAGCACACTTGCAGAAGTCCGAATGCAGCGACTAAAACAAGCCACTTAGGATCACGCTGATAGTCCGGGTACCAGCCCGGATGCCCCTGCTTGTCTCATTTCTTCAAAATAAGAGCCGCAGCCTTATAAGCTGCTGCTCAGGTTAAGACTACGGCGCCGGTTGAAGCCTGCGCCGTAGCATCTACGGGTACAGCGGTCCTGCAGTTACAGCTGAATCACACGCCGCTTTGCAGCAGCATGTTACGTACGTGACCGATGGCCTTAGTCGGGTTCAGGCCTTTCGGGCAGACGTTGACGCAGTTCATGATCCCGCGGCAGCGGAATACGCTGAACGGGTCATCCAGCGAAGCCAGACGCTCGGCAGTCTTGGTGTCGCGGCTGTCTGCCAGGAAGCGGTACGCTTGCAGCAGTGCAGCCGGGCCCAGGAACTTGTCCGGGTTCCACCAGAAGGACGGGCAAGAGGTCGAGCAGCAAGCGCACAAGATGCACTCGTACAGACCGTCGAGCTTTTCACGCTCCTCCGGGGTCTGCAGACGTTCGATGGCCGGAGCCGGCGTGTCGTTCTGCAGGTATGGCTTAACCTTCTCGTATTGCTTGTAGAAGATGCTCATATCAACGACCAGGTCACGGATAACCGGCAAACCTGGCAGCGGACGAACAATCAGCTTGTTACCTTTTACGACAGAAGACAGCGGCGTAACGCAGGCCAGACCGTTTTTGCCGTTGATGTTCATGCCGTCGGAACCGCAAACACCTTCACGGCAAGAGCGACGATAGGAGAAACCTTCGTCCTGCTCTTTGATCAGGGCCAGCACGTCCAGCACCATCAGGTCTTTACCACCGGTGTCGACCTGGAATTCCTGCATGAACGGCGCAGCGTCCTGATCAGGGTTGTAGCGATAAACACTGACTTGCAACATGGCGGCCACCCTTAATAAGTCCGAATCTTAGGTTCAAAAGTCGGAACAGTCTTCGGCGAGAAGTTCACAGCACGCTTGGTCACGCGCTTGTCACCCGGGAAGTACAGGGTGTGGCACAGCCAGTTTTCGTCGTCGCGGTCTTCGTAGTCTTCACGGGCGTGAGCGCCGCGGGACTCTTTGCGGATCTCTGCAGCGATGGCGGTGGCTTCAGCCACTTCCAGCAGGTTCTGCAGTTCCAGGGCTTCGATTCGAGCGGTGTTGAACGCCTGGCTCTTGTCGTTGATCTTGACGTTGGCGATACGGCCACGCAGATCAGCCAGCTGGGCAATACCCTTCTGCATGTATTCACCGGTACGGAATACACCGAAGTAGTTCTGCATGCAGCTTTGCAGCTCTTTACGCAGAGTGGCGACATCTTCGCCTTCGGTACGCGAGTTCAGGCCATCGAGACGCGCCAGGGCGGCGTCGATGTCGGACTGGCGAGGACGGGCGTAATCAACGCCTTCTTTCAGGGTCTGTTCCAGGAACAGACCGGCCGCACGGCCGAATACCACCAGGTCGAGCAGCGAGTTGCCGCCCAGACGGTTGGCACCGTGAACCGATACGCAAGCCACTTCGCCCACTGCGAACAGACCAGGAATGATCTGGTCGACGCCGTCGGCATCCTGGGTGATTGCCTGACCATGAATGTTGGTGGCAACGCCGCCCATCATATAGTGGCAGGTTGGAACGACCGGAATCGGCGCCACGGCTGGATCGACGTGAGCGAAGGTCTTGGACAGTTCCATGATGCCTGGCAGACGGCTGTGCAGAACTTCTTCACCGAGGTGATCGAGTTTCAGCATTACGTGGTCGCCATCCGGACCGCAACCATTGCCGGCGATGATTTCTTTAACCATCGAACGGGCAACAACGTCACGACCCGCCAAGTCTTTGGCGTTCGGAGCATAACGCTCCATGAAACGCTCGCCGTGCTTGTTGATCAGGTAACCGCCTTCACCGCGGCAGCCTTCGGTAACCAGTACACCGGCGCCGGCGATGCCGGTCGGGTGGAACTGCCACATTTCAATGTCTTGTACCGGCACGCCAGCACGCAGAGCCATGCCGACGCCGTCACCGGTGTTGATCAGGGCATTGGTGGTGGACGAGTAGATACGACCTGCACCGCCGGTCGCCAGTACGGTGGCGTTAGCGCGGACGTAGGAGGTTTCGCCGGTTTCGATGCAGATGACGATCATGCCGACAAAGGCACCGTCTTCGTTCTTCACCAGGTCGACGCCGTAGTATTCGTTGAGGAATACGGTGCCGGCCTTGAGGTTGGCCTGGTACAGGGTGTGCAGCAGTGCGTGACCGGTACGGTCGGCAGCAGCGCAAGTACGGGCAGCCTGGCCACCTTTACCGAAGTCTTTCGACTGACCGCCGAACGGACGCTGGTAGATGCGGCCCTGTTCGGTACGGGAAAACGGCAAGCCCATGTGCTCGAGTTCGAAGACCGCTTCCGGGCCTACGGAACACATGTATTCGATAGCGTCCTGGTCGCCGATATAGTCGGAACCCTTGACGGTATCGTACATGTGCCAGCGCCAGTCATCGTTCGGATCTGCCGAGGCGATGGCGCAGGTGATGCCACCCTGGGCGGATACGGTGTGCGAACGAGTCGGGAAAACCTTGGTAACTACGGCAGTCTTGTGACCACCTTGTGCCAACTGCAGCGCAGCGCGCATGCCAGCACCGCCGCCGCCAATGATGATGGCGTCGAACGAAAGCGTATTAACGGTAGTAGACATGAATCAGATACCCCAGAGAATCTGCACACCCCAGACGAAGTAAGCGAACATCGCAACGCCGCATACTGCCTGGAAAAGGAAACGTATTGCAGTCGCGGACTTGCCGAACGCCATTGGCGTCAGGTAGTCGGTCGCGATGGTCCACATGCCGACCCAGGCGTGAGCGCCGAGGGCAACGAGGGCCAGGAGACTGAAAATACGCATCCAGTTGCTTGCGAACAGTTCATGCCATTGGGCGTAGCCGATGCCAGGGTTGGCGACGACGTATCCGATCAGGAAAATGAAGTAAGCCGCGAGAACGACCGCAGACACACGTTGTGCCATCCAGTCATAGAGGCCCGAACGGGACAGGTTCGTGACGTTAGTTACCATATCCAAACTCCTGCCAGAACGATTACCACCACGGAAACGGCGATAACGATTTTCGAGCCCAGTTTGCCGCCTTCAAGCGACTCGCCGATGCCCATGTCCATCATCAAATGGCGCACACCGGCAACCAGGTGATACAGCAAGGCGGACAGGATGCCCCATGTCACTAGCTTGGCTAGCGGACTGGTCAGACACGCTTTCACCTGACCGAAGCCTTCTTCCGAGTCGAGCGACTTGTCCAATGCATAAAGCATGATGGCCAGGCTGACAAAGAGGATGATTCCGGAGATTCGGTGAAGAATGGACGTGTAAGCAGTGACTGGGAGTTTGATGGTCCTTAGGTCTAGGTTTACAGGTCGTTGGCTATTCACGGCTTTTTTTCACACTGAAGAGCCCCTAACAATCAGGGCAAAGTTGTTGGGGAGTGCACTGGTCAGGTACCCACCACCCAGGGAGTGCGACCCCCAATAAAGCAGGCCCAAAAGCCCCTGGCGGTCGGAGGCCGAGTATAGACAGTTAGGCTACTAATGACAACGCGTTCACCTTCCCCTAATAGCTCATTGCACAAGTTGGATAAAAGGCGTAAATGGCAGGCAATTTCGAGGAAAAAGTCCGGTTAAAGCCTTCTGGAGCAAGACTTTAGGCAAATTGACATTCGAATTTATCTCACTATAGTGGTGCGGGCCCTGCGTGGGGGGTCTGTCTGATGATTTCAAGCATAAATAGGAGGCCACATGGCTGACAAAAAAGCGCAGTTGATCATCGAGGGCGCAGCCCCCGTCGAGCTGCCCATTTTAACCGGCACCGTTGGTCCCGATGTTATCGATGTTCGGGGCCTGACGGCCACGGGCCGTTTCACCTTTGACCCTGGTTTCATGTCGACAGCTTCCTGCGAGTCGAAGATCACCTATATCGACGGCGACAACGGCATTCTGCTGCACCGCGGTTACCCGATCGAACAGCTGGCTGAAAAGTCGGACTACCTGGAAACCTGCTATCTGCTGCTCAACGGCGAATTGCCGACCGCAGAACAGAAGGCCCAGTTCGTCAGCACCGTGAAGAACCACACCATGGTTCACGAGCAGCTGAAGACCTTCTTCAACGGCTTCCGTCGCGACGCCCACCCAATGGCCGTCATGTGCGGCGTAGTCGGCGCCCTCTCGGCCTTCTACCACGACTCCCTCGACATCAATAACCCGCAGCATCGCGAAATTTCCGCGATCCGCCTGGTTGCCAAGATGCCGACCCTGGCAGCGATGGTTTACAAGTACTCCATGGGCCAACCCATGATGTACCCGCGCAACGACCTGACTTACGCGGAAAACTTCCTGCACATGATGTTCAACACCCCGTGCGAGATCAAACCGATCAGCCCGGTGCTCGCCAGCGCCATGGACAAGATCTTCATCCTCCATGCCGACCACGAGCAGAACGCATCGACTTCCACCGTACGCCTGGCCGGTTCTTCGGGTGCCAACCCGTTCGCCTGTATCGCCGCCGGCATCGCTGCACTGTGGGGCCCTGCCCACGGCGGCGCGAACGAAGCTGTTCTGACCATGCTCGATGAAATTGGCGATGTGTCGAACATCGACAAGTACATCGCCAAGGCCAAGGACAAGAACGATCCGTTCAAGCTGATGGGCTTCGGTCACCGGGTTTACAAAAACCGCGACCCACGCGCTACCGTCATGAAACAGACTTGCGACGAAGTCCTGAAGGAACTGGGTATCAAGCACGACAAGCAACTCGAACTGGCCATGCGCCTGGAAGAGATCGCGCTGACCGACCCGTACTTCATCGAACGCTCGCTGTACCCGAACGTCGACTTCTACTCGGGCATCATCCTCAAGGCGATCGGCATTCCAACCAGCATGTTCACCGTGATCTTCGCCCTGGCGCGGACTGTCGGCTGGATCTCCCACTGGAAAGAAATGCTCTCCAGCCCGTACAAGATTGGCCGTCCGCGCCAGTTGTACACCGGCTACGAGTCGCGTGACATCACCAAGCTGGAAGACCGCAAATAAGACCTGTCTTGCGATAACGTCTTAAGTTGTACCGGGAACGGCCTCTATTTGTATAGAGGCCGTTTTTGTTTGTGCTGTCTCAGCGGCCTTAGGGCCGACTGGGTTTTTGGTTGGGTACATATCCGTTTCTGCGGTAACGGCGACTTATGGTTTCGCTCTTACAGCGACTCACTTTTCCAGACGCCGAAAAGTAAGCAAAAGGCTTCGCCCCGGCGTTCGGCGCCTCGCTGAGGCTCCGCGTTCCCTCGCTACGGCGTCCATCAGGGGGCATCGCCTACGGTCTGCTTCGCGACGACCTCCTCTCGATGTGTGCGGCTTCGCCGCACGGCGCTACGCGCCTAACCCCCTGATGAACACCTACGCTCGGCCTGCCGAAGGGGCGAAAGATCAAGATCAAGATCAAAAACAAGATCAACGTCAAAAGCCAAAGCCAAAGCCAAAGCCAAAGCCAAAGCCAAAGCCAAAGCCAAAGCCAAAGCCAAAGCCAAAGCCAAAGCCAAAGCCAAAGCCAAAAGGATCACAGCCCTTGGGAAGCTTGCGTACATCCGCAAGTACAGGTCGACTACCGAGCCGCCTTCGCAGCGATGCGGCGACCCGACAAGCCAGCTCCCACAAGGTTTGGTGTACATCTGCAAGAAACTGGCCGGCTGTCAGGCCGCCATCCCTGGCAAGCCAGCTCCCACAAGGTTTGGTGTCCATCCGCAAGAAACTGGTCGGCTGTCAGGCCGCCATCGCGAGCAGGCTCGCTCCTACAAATGGATCGGCGTACACGCTTCGCTTCTCACCACTCATCAGGCCGAGCGTTAGCTCGCCTTCAGCTCTTGATCTTGATCCACCCGCCCCTTCGGGAGGCTGAGTGGAGGTGTTCATCCGGGGAGTGGCGCGCAGCGCCGTTCGACGCAGTCGAACACGCTGCATGTAGGTCGTCGCGAAGCAGACCGGAGGGCAGTGTCCCCGGATGGATACCGGAGCGAAGGTACGCCGAGCCCAGGCGAGGGGCCGGACGCTCGGGGCGAGCCTTTTTTTGCTTACTTTTTTTTGGCGTTTGAAAAAAAAATGAGTCGCCGTAAGGGCGAAACCATAAGTGGCCGTTACCGCAGGAATGGATATGTACACCATCAAAACCCCCGGTCGACTGTAAGGCCGCCTTCGCGGGCAAGCCTCGCTCCTACAGTAAATACCATCACCAACAAAAAATGCCCCGATCTCTCGACCGGGGCATTTTTCGTTTAACGCAACTTACATAGACAAACGCGAAGCCTTAGTGAGAAACAGCCCCACTCGCCCCCAACCCGGTCTGCGAACGAACAAACTGCGGGAAGAACAGCGCTCGCTCATTAACGCCAGCCGCGGACTTGTCAGTGATCGAGAAGAACCAGATCCCGACAAACGCAATAGCCATCGAGAACAACGCCGGGTACTCATACGGGAAGATAGCCTTCTCGTGATGCAGGATCTGCACCCAAATGGTTGGCCCAAGGACCATCAAACCAACGGCACTGATCAGACCCAACCAGCCACCGATCATCGCACCACGTGTGGTCAGCTTCTTCCAGTACATGGAAAGCAGCAGCACCGGGAAGTTACAGCTCGCCGCGATGGAAAACGCCAGGCCCACCATGAACGCGATGTTCTGGCTTTCGAACAGAATGCCCAGGCCGATCGCCAGCACCGCCAAGGCGATGGTGGTGATTTTCGAAACACGGATCTCGTCCTTCTCGTTGGCCTTGCCTTTCTTGATCACGCTGGCATACAGGTCATGAGACACCGCTGAAGCACCGGCCAGAGTCAAACCGGCAACCACCGCCAGAATGGTCGCGAACGCTACCGCCGAGATGAAGCCCAGGAAAATACTGCCACCCACCGCGTTGGCCAGGTGCACCGCCGCCATGTTGTTACCGCCCAACAGCGCGCCAGCCGCATCTTTAAAGGCCGGGTTGGTGCTCACCAGCAAGATCGCGCCGAAGCCGATGATGAAGGTCAGGATGTAGAAGTAGCCAATGAAGCCGGTTGCGTACAGCACGCTCTTGCGAGCTTCTTTTGCGTCACTCACGGTGAAGAAGCGCATCAGGATGTGCGGCAGGCCAGCGGTACCGAACATCAGTGCCAGGCCGAGGGAGAACGCGGACACCGGATCTTTCACCAGACCGCCCGGGCTCATGATCGCTTCGCCTTTGGCGTGAACCTTGATCGCCTCGGAGAACAGCGTGTTGAAGTCAAAGTTGACGTGCTTCATCACCATCAGCGCCATGAACGAGGCACCGGACAGCAACAGCACTGCCTTGATAATCTGCACCCAAGTGGTCGCCAGCATGCCGCCGAACAGCACGTACATGCACATCAGGACGCCGACCAGGATCACTGCTACGTGGTAATCCAGACCGAACAGCAACTGGATCAGCTTGCCGGCACCCACCATTTGCGCGATCAGGTAGAACGCCACCACCACCAGCGAACCGCAAGCGGACAGCGAGCGAATCTGGGTTTGCCCAAGGCGGTAGGACGCCACATCGGCAAAGGTGTACTTGCCCAGGTTACGCAGGCGCTCGGCGATCAGGAACAGAATGATCGGCCAGCCCACCAGGAAGCCGATCGAGTAGATCAGGCCATCGTAGCCGGAAGTGAACACCAGGGCGGAAATACCCAGGAACGACGCCGCGGACATGTAGTCACCGGCAATCGCCAGACCATTCTGGAAACCGGTGATCTTGCCGCCGGCCGCATAGTAGTC
The DNA here is from genome assembly GCF_044759925.1 of Pseudomonas sp. NPDC099000. Lineage (NCBI taxonomy): Bacteria > Pseudomonadati > Pseudomonadota > Gammaproteobacteria > Pseudomonadales > Pseudomonadaceae > Pseudomonas > Pseudomonas sp. NPDC099000. The sequence goes on along the minus strand of NZ_JBIWAF010000003.1, from coordinate 464,512 downwards.
GGCCGCCGAGTTGTTTTTCTTGGAGGCCCAGTAGGTGATATACAAAGTCGCGCCGACAAACGCCACGAACATCAGGATCGCAGCGACGTTCAGCGGTTGTTTCTGAACCGCGCCGGTCAGGGCTTCAGCCGCCCAGGCACCCGGTGCGAATGCTGCAACACTCAATAAAGCCAATAGACGCCGGATCATTGCTGAGCCTCCTTGAGAATCGCATTGTTCAGGTCGTCGAATTCGCCATTGGCGCGTCGTACGTAGATTGCAGTCAGGACAAAGGCCGAGAGAATCAGCCCGACACCAATCGGTATCCCCCAGGTAATCGAAGACTCGGGACTGATCTTCGCGCCCAGAATATGCGGCCCATAAGCAATCAAAAGGATGAATCCGGAGTACAGCCCAAGCATGATCGCCGAAAGAATCCAGGCGAACCTTTCTCGCTTACTAACCAGCTCCTTGAAGCGCGGGCTGTTTTGAATCGAGAGGTAAATGCTGTCGTTCATTGTTTTTATCCTCGCAGCACAGATGAAGTTGGAACGTGATCCACTCTATGCGGCTGCGGGACAGGTTCCAGACGACCTTAGTATTAGAACGACATGACAGAGTCGCCATTTCCCAGCATTCAGGGAAAAAACAAAGGCCCCTTGGCAATATGCCAAGGGGCCTTAAGAGGTGCGGACCAGAGCCGTCAGCTCAAATCACTTGATCCAGTCTGCAACGCGCTCAGGGTGTTTGGCCACCCAATCTTTCGCCGCGGCTTCAGGCTTGGCGCCGTCTTGAATCGCCAACATGACTTCGCCAATTTCGTCTTTCGATGCCCACTGGAAGTTCTTCAGGAACTTGGCAACTTCCGGCGCCTTGGTCGCCAGTTCTTTGCTGCCGATGTTATTCACGGTTTCGGCCGCGCCATAAACGCCTTTCGGGTCGTCCAGGAAGCGCAGTTTCCACTTGGCGAACATCCAGTGCGGCACCCAACCGGTCACGGCAATGGATTCGTTCTTCTTCTCGGCACGAGTCAGCTCGGCAATCATGCCGGCGCCGGAACTGGCCTTGAGTTGATACCCGGTCAGATCGTAATCCTTGATCGCCTGCTCGGTTTTAAGCATCACGCCCGAACCGGCGTCGATGCCGACGATGCGTTTCTTGAAGGTGTCGTCAGTTTTCAGATCGTCAATGGTTTTGGCCTTGACGTACTCCGGCACGATCAAGCCGATTTTTGCATCCTTGAAGTTCGGACCGTAATCGACGACTTGATCCTTGTTCTTGGTCCAGTATTCGCCGTGAGTCACCGGCAGCCAGGCGGACAACATGGCGTCGAGTTTGCCGGTGGCCACACCCTGCCACATGATCCCGGTGGCGACGGCTTGCAGCTTCACGTCATAACCCAGCTTTTGCTTGATCACTTCGGCGGCCACATGCGTGGTCGCGACGCTGTCGGACCAACCGTCAACGTAACCGATGCTCAGGGTTTTGCTCTCGGCATTGGCCATAGTGGAGCCAATCGCAAGCACCAGAGCGGCACCGGCGCCTAAAAGTCGTCGCATCTTCATCGTTACTTCCCCGAAAGTGCTGCGCTCGACGGGTGCCGAGTCGCGTCAACGTATTGTTATGGTGCACAGCGCCCCCATCACGCCCACCGCAAACTCGTTCGAACATCAGCGTGATTTTCAATGAGAGCACTGATGCATCGATAATCAACCTGACGACAACCGCGACCTGTGCTGTCTGCGACCTCAAGGCATCGAGAAACGACATCAGAACGCCATTAATCTCGACCACCTCGAGTACGCCCGCCACTCCGCCCGAACTTTGCATGTCAAAATCATGCAAGCCCCCTAGCGCGGTGCAAATGCAGGTAACATGCGCGGCTTTGCTCCCAGACGGCCTGACCATGCCCGCGACATCCCGTTTTCCTTTTCTGGCTTATCTCTTCGCTTGCCTGCTGGGGCTGTTTGCCCTTGGCGGCTTCTGGTACGGCCTCGGCAAACCGGTGATTCTGCCGGACGTGGCCAGCGCGACGCACAAGCTGCAATGCGCCTCCTACACCCCGTTCGACAAGGACCAGTCGCCGTTCGACGTGCCGTTCAAGTTGCGCCCCGAGCGCATGGACGCCGACCTCGCGCTGCTGGCCAAAAGCTTCGAATGCATCCGCACCTATTCCATGACCGGTCTCGAGGCCTTGCCTGATCTGGCACGCAAGCATGGTCTGAAACTGATGATCGGCGCCTGGGTCAACAGCAACCCGGTGGACACCGAGAAAGAAGTCGACCTGCTGATCGCCTCGGCCAACGCCAACGCGGACGTGGTGACGTCGGTGATCGTCGGCAACGAAACCCTGCTGCGCAAGGAAGTCACGGGTGCGCAGCTGGCGAAGCTGATCAATAAGGTCAAAAGCCAGGTCAAGCAGCCGGTCACTTACGCCGATGTCTGGGAGTTTTGGCTCAAACACCCGGAAATCGCCCCGGCGGTGGATTTCCTGACCATCCATTTGCTGCCGTACTGGGAAGATGATCCCTCGAACATCGACGCGGCGCTGCAGCATGTGGCGGAAGTGCGTCAGGTGTTCGGCAACAAATTCGCTCCTAAAGACGTGGTGATTGGCGAAACCGGCTGGCCAAGCGAAGGCCGTCAGCGCGAAACCGCCCTGCCGAGCCGGGTCAACGAAGCCAAGTTCATCCGTGGTTTTGTCATCATGGCCGAGCAGCAAGGCTGGCATTACAACCTGATCGAAGCCTTCGACCAGCCGTGGAAACGCGCCAGCGAAGGTGCGGTCGGTGGTTACTGGGGACTATTCGATGCTGATCGTCAGGACAAGGGCGTGCTGGCCGGCCCTGTGTCGAACGTGCCGTACTGGTCACAGTGGCTGGCCGTTGGCGGTTTGATCTTCCTTGGCACGCTGATGCTCGGCGGGCGTGTACGCACCACCCGCGCTGCCTTGGTGCTGCCGCTGCTCGGCGCACTGGCGGCGTGCTCGATTGGCGCCTGGGGCGATCTGGCGCGTGTCACTACCCGATTTGCCAGTGAATGGTTGTGGGTGGCGTTGCTGACGGGTCTGAATCTGTTGGTGCTGGCCCACGCTGCGCTGACGCTGAGCGCCCGCACTGGCTGGCGTGAGCGGGCGTTCAACGCGCTGGAGCGTCGAGCGGGCTGGCTGGTCGCTGCGGCAGGTTTTGCGGCGGCGGTGATGATGCTGGAGCTGGTGTTCGATTCGCGCTATCGCAGTTTCCCGAGTGTAGCGTTCATCCTGCCGGCGCTTGTTTATCTGTGCCGCCCGGTGAACGTGCCGCGTCGTGAAATCGCCCTGCTGACCTTCATCATCGGCGCCGGCATTGCGCCGCAGCTGTTCGTTGAAGGCTTGCAGAACCAGCAGGCCTGGGGTTGGGCGCTGGTGAGTGTGTTGATGGTGGCGGCGTTGTGGCGCTGTTTGCGGGTTCGCAAGGCCTGATTTTCAGCGCGGCTGGCGGCCTCTTCGCGGGCAAGCCTCACTCCTACGGGATGAAGTCGTTCGTCAATTTTATGAACGACCAGATTCTGTAGGAGCGAGGCTTGCCCGCGAAGACTGATTAACCGGCGCTACGAGACGCCCGAACCAGACGCAACCCCGCAATCACCACCGCAAAAACGGCCAAGGTCGTGTTGTACAACGCCAGTGCCGGAAACCCGAACACCAGTGCCAGCACCGCCAGCCACCACCCTGCCCGGCCCGGCACCACAAACCCAATGATCGCGGCGGCCAATGCGGCGAAGCCCAACACCTTGAAGTGAATCATCAAGCCCAGGTTCGAACGAATCTGGCATTCCCAGCGGCTCGCCTCGTCCACGCAGATGCCAACCCACTGCGCATCCTCCATAAAGCCATAACGCGCGCCATAACTGGCGGCCAGCCATAACGGCAGTAGAACGAGTAGCAGAATCACAGGCAGACGGCGGGACATGAAGCACTCCAATAAACGAAAACGGCGGCCAGCTTAATCCCCCGACAGCGTCAAGCAAACGCGCGCAACAGATAATTGTTCACCAAATAGCTGCAAAGTGTATCGTCCAGCTACTATTGATCCGAAATTCGCCCTGATTGGTGCCGCTGCATGGCACTTTGGCGCAAACCCCGTGGTCATAGCCTGCGAACTTCATTCGACACCTTCCTCTAAGGGATCTAGTCATGCTCCGTTCCTTGCGCTTCGCCGCCCTGTTTGGCGGCCTTATTTTGAGTGCGTCCGCACTGGCGGTCGACATCGACGCCGCCAGTTATGGCTACCCCTTGACCAACCCGTTCGAGGCGACCATCGCCACGACTCCGCCGGACCTGCGCCCGGAGTTGCCGCTGGACGACGACATCAATCAGCAGACCCGCAGCGTGACTCTGCGCCCGGAGCGTGCATTCGAACTGCCAGACAACTTCTGGCCGGTCAAAAAATTGACCTATCGCATCGCCACGCAAGACAAGGCAGCGCCGCTGATCTTCCTGATCGCCGGCACCGGCGCGCGTTATGACAGCAGCCACAACGAATACCTGAAAAAGCTCTACTACAAGGCCGGTTATCACGTGGTGCAACTGTCGTCGCCCACCAGTTTCGACTTTATGAGCGCGGCCTCACGCTTTGCCACACCCGGTATCACCAAGGAAGACGCCGAAGACATGTACCGGGTGATGCAGGCCGTGCGGGCGCAAAATCCGAAAGTGCCCGTCACCGATTACTACCTGACCGGCTACAGCCTGGGCGCACTGGATGCGGCATTTGTCGCGCACCTGGACGAAACCCGCCGCAGCTTCAACTTCAAGAAAGTCTTGCTGCTCAACCCGCCGGTCAACCTCTACACCTCGATCACCAACCTCGACAAGCTGGTCCAGACCGAGGTCAAGGGCATCAACAACAGCACCACCTTCTATGAACTGGTGCTGAACAAACTGACTCGCTACTTCCAGCAAAAAGGCTACATCGACCTCAACGATGCGCTGCTCTACGACTTCCAGCAGTCCAAACAACACCTGACCAACGAACAGATGGCCATGCTGATTGGCACTTCGTTCCGCTTTTCGGCGGCCGACATTGCCTTCACTTCGGACCTGATCAACCGTCGCGGCCTGATCACGCCCCCTAAATACCCGATCACAGAAGGCACCACCCTTACGCCATTCCTCAAACGTGCGCTGCAGTGCGACTTCGACTGCTACCTCACCGAGCAAGTCATACCGATGTGGCGCGCGCGCACCGACGGCGGCAGCCTGCTGCAACTAATCGACCAGGTCAGCCTGTATGCGCTCAAGGATTACCTGCACGACAGCCCGAAAATAGCCGTCATGCACAACGCCGACGACGTGATCCTCGGCCCTGGCGACCTCGGTTTCCTGCGCAAGACCTTCGGCGACCGCTTGACCGTTTATCCACTGGGCGGCCATTGCGGCAACCTAAATTACCGCGTCAACAGCGACGCTATGCTGGAGTTTTTCCGTGGCTAAATACCTCCTGCTTATCGCTGCGTTACTCTGTGCAGGCGTCGCCAATGCCGACAACAGCAAAGCCAACGCACCTGTCGTGGTCGACACTGACGGTTTCAAGGAACCGCTGAGCAAACTCAAGTTCAACCCGGGGCTGGATCAGCGCGAATTCGAACGTTCCACGCTAAATGCGCTGAACGTCTACGACCCGCTGGAAGAGTGGAACCGCCGGGTTTATCACTTCAACTACCGCTTCGACCAATGGGTGTTCCTGCCTGTGGTCGACGGTTATCGCTACATCACCCCGAGCTTCCTGCGCACCGGGGTGAGCAACTTCTTCAATAACGTCGGCGATGTGCCGAACCTGATGAACAGCCTGCTGCAGTTCAAAGGCAAGCGGTCGATGGAAACCACCGCGCGCCTTCTGCTCAACACCACCATCGGCATCGCCGGCCTGTGGGACCCGGCCACCGCCATGGGCCTGCCGCGCCAGAGCGAGGACTTCGGTCAGACCCTGGGCTTCTACGGTGTACCAGGCGGCGCCTACTTCGTGTTGCCGATCCTCGGCCCTTCAAACATCCGCGACACGGGCGGCCTGGTGGTGGATTTCAGCGCAGAATCGGCGATCAACTTCCTGAACGTCTCCGAAGTCAGCTCCAACCATCCTGAGGTCTGGGTCCTGCGTGGCGTCGACAAGCGCTACCAGAACAGCTTCCGCTACGGCCAGCTGAACTCGCCGTTCGAGTACGAGAAGGTGCGTTACGTTTATACCGAGTCGCGCAAGTTGCAGATTGCCGAGTAAATTCGGCGGCAACAAAAAAGGCCATTCGATGCGAGTCGAATGGCCTTTTTGTTTCTTTAAGATCATTCCCACGCTCTGCGTGGGAATGCCTCTCGGGACGCTCCGCGTTCCTGCGGCTGTGACGCGGAGCGTCACGGGCAGCATTCCCACGCAGAGCGTGGGAACGATCAAGTAACCGGCTCTCAGCCTTTGACTGAGCGCCAGATTTTGCTCGCTGCCATCACACCGGCCAACACAATGGCACCGGCCACAATCCCCGCCACTGCATTCAGCAACGTCGGCACGATAAACCCGGCACCGCCCGCCCCTGCACTCACGCTTTCAATCCAGTGATGAACCACCGGCACGCCATGAGTCAGAATCCCGCCGCCCACCAGGAACATCGCCGCCGTACCGATCACCGACAGGCTTTTCATCATGTACGGCGCTGCGCGCAGAATCCCGCCGCCGATGCTTTTGGCCATTTGCCCGGGCTTCTGGGTCAGCCATAGACCGAGGTCATCGAGCTTGACGATGCCCGCCACCAGGCCATAGACGCCGATGGTCATGACGATGGCAATGCCCGACAGCACGATGACCTGCTGGGTCAATGACGCATCCGCCACGGTGCCGAGGGTGATGGCGATGATTTCCGCCGACAGGATGAAGTCGGTGCGAATGGCGCCCTTGATCTTGTCCTGCTCGAATGCCACCAGATCGACCGCCGGATCAGCCACGGCCTCAACCAGCTCTGCATGCTCGGCCTGGTCTTCAGCCTTGCTGTGCAGGAATTTATGGGCCAGTTTCTCGAAACCTTCGAAACACAGATAAGCGCCACCGACCATCAACAATGGCGTGACCAGCCATGGGATGAACGCACTGATGGCCAAGGCCGACGGGACCAGGATCAGCTTGTTGAGAAACGAGCCCTTGGCCACCGCCCACACGACCGGTATTTCCCGCTCGGCACGCACGCCGCTGACCTGCTGGGCATTGAGCGCCAGATCATCGCCGAGTACGCCAGCGGTCTTCTTGGCGGCCATTTTGGTCATCAACGCCACATCGTCGAGAACCGCGGCAATGTCGTCGATCAGCAACAGCAAACTGCTTCCTGCCATGAATCAGGTGTCCTTCTGGAATGAATGCTGCGCAGCATAGCGCGACCGAGCGCCACACGGGGCATTCTTGAGCGCCGCGCGAGGCCGGTGCTACCATGCGCAACCGCCAGAACAGGCAAGGAACCCCCTGGTTTATGAGCACTATCCGCGAGCGCAACAAAGAACTGATCCTGCGTGCCGCCAGTGAAGAATTTGCGGACAAGGGCTTCGCTGCGACCAAAACCAGTGACATCGCAGCCAAGGCGGGATTGCCCAAGCCCAACGTCTATTACTACTTCAAATCCAAGGAAAACCTCTACCGCGAGGTCCTGGAAAGCATCATCGAGCCGATTCTGCAGGCCTCGACGCCGTTCAACGCCGACGGTGTGCCCAGCGAAGTCTTGAGCGGCTACATCCGCTCGAAAATCCGCATCTCCCGCGACCTGCCCTTCGCCTCCAAAGTGTTCGCCAGCGAAATCATGCACGGCGCCCCGCACCTGAGCACCGACCTGGTCGAACAGCTCAACGGCCAGGCCAAGCACAACATCGACTGCATCCAGACCTGGATAGACCGCGGCCAGATCGCCCCGATCGACCCTAACCACCTGATGTTCAGCATCTGGGCCGCGACCCAGACCTATGCCGACTTTGACTGGCAGATCACGGCCATCACTGGCAAGGCCAAGCTGGATGAAGAGGATTATGAAGCGGCGGCGCAGACGATAATTCGGTTGGTGCTCAAGGGGTGTGAGCCGGATCGTTAGACCACATCGCCGGCATCGCAAGCAGGCTCGCTTTCTCACATTGAAATGCAGTTCCCTGTAGAAGTGAGCCTGCTCGCGATGAAGGCAACTCGACTTCAGCTCAAACCCAAACAGCATCCCACAACGGATAGTCCCCAAGCTTTCCACCAGCCCAGCCCGCAACGGGTTGGCTACTACATATCGAGCCAATTTCACCAAATCCTCTTCCCGCCGCAGTGCCCGATCATGAAATCCTCTCTGCCAGAGACTGGCGGTTCGACCGGTAGACATCTTCACGGCTTTGGTACTCATCGACTTGGTTTTCTGCATCAGTTCACTCAAAGATCCCCTCTTCAACTCAAGCAGCCAATGAAAATGATCTGGCATGACCACCCAGGCCAACGAGTTCTTAAAGCCGAGATTCTGTGCATTTCGAAATTGATCGACCACCAGCCTGCCCATGGTGAAATCCTTGAAAACCGGGCTCCTGTGAAGTGTATTGGTGGTTAACAAATAAATTCGACTGGCTTCGGCATAGCGCCCGACGCGCAATCGGTGTGCAGCAGGTGAGTCCGGCATTCCTTTGCCTCCCATGATCAGGTCATGAGTAGCCTAGCCCTGTGGATTCAAGTGGGAGGGCAAACTGTTGGCTGGATGTGTCTGGAAGATAGCTATCGCGAGCAGGCTCACTCCTACAGGGGATTTGTGGTGTTCAGACATTTTGTGTCCAACCCGGATCCTTGTAGGAGTGAGCCTGCTCGCGATAGCGATTAGTCAGTTACCCCAGATCAAGCAGTCACCCCCGCATCCGCCCTCAACCCCACCGCCTCGATTGCGCTGATCGCACACTGCTCGTCAACATCCGACAGATCCCCGCTGATCCCCACCGCCCCCAGCACGTTCCCGTCCTGATCCCGTATCAAAACACCGCCCGGCGCCGGTACGACACTGCCCTGCCCCAGGCTGTTCAGCGCGGCAAAGAAGGCCGGGCGTTGTTGGGCGTCCAGCGCCAGCAGGCGTGAGCCTTTGCCGAGGGCGATGGCGCCCCAGGCTTTGCCGATGGCGACCTGCGGGCGCAGCAGGCTCGCGCCGTCTTCGCGCTGCAAGGTAATCAAGTGCCCGCCGGCATCCAGGACCGCGATGGTCAGTGGCGCCGCGGAGATTGCATGACCTGCGGTGATGGCCTGATTGATCAGGTTGACTGCAACTTTCATGGTTAAAGCGCTCATGGTGCCGTCCTCATTTTGTTATAGGGAAAGCCAGTGGACTGCGTGTTTGTGCCGCGCGCTTGTGCCGCAGTCCGATGCAACAAATAGAACACAATGAAATATTTTTTTGTATACAATAATTCTCGAAAAGCGCCGCATGCGACGAAAAGCCACAGCAGGCCGGGCTTCCGACGAATGAAACAGTCGCTTGAGAAAATGGATTGACCTGCGCCGTCCGCCGTGAATAAACTCTGCGCAAAGCCACTTGTATACAATTACAAAACGTAAGAGGCACAAAACCATGAGCAAAATGAGAGCAATCGAAGCCGCCGTTCTGGTGATGCGCCGTGAAGGGGTTGATACCGCTTTTGGCATCCCGGGCGCCGCGATCAACCCGCTGTACTCCGCCTTGCAAAAGGTCGGTGGCATCGATCACGTCCTTGCTCGCCACGTTGAAGGCGCCTCGCACATGGCCGAGGGTTACACCCGCACCAAGGCCGGCAACATCGGCGTGTGCATCGGCACCTCCGGCCCGGCCGGTACGGATATGGTCACCGGGCTCTACAGCGCCTCGGCCGACTCGATCCCGATTCTGTGCATCACCGGGCAAGCACCCCGCGCCCGTATGCATAAGGAAGACTTCCAGGCTGTCGACATCACCGCGATCGTCAAACCAGTGACCAAGTGGGCAACCACCGTCATGGAGCCGGGCCAGGTGCCGTATGCGTTCCAGAAAGCCTTCTATGAAATGCGCTCCGGCCGTCCAGGCCCGGTACTGATCGACCTGCCGTTCGACGTGCAGATGGCTGAAATCGAATTCGACATCGACGCCTACCAACCACTGCCGCTGGCCAAGCCAACTGCGAACCGTGTGCAAATCGAGAAGGCCCTGGCCATGCTCGATCAGGCCGAGCGTCCGTTGCTGGTGGCCGGTGGCGGCATCATCAATGCCGATGCCAGCGAGTTGCTGGTGGAATTCGCCGAGCTGACCGGTATTCCGGTTATCCCGACACTGATGGGCTGGGGCACGATTCCGGACGACCACCCACTGATGGTCGGCATGGTTGGCTTGCAGACGTCGCACCGTTACGGCAACGCCACCCTGCTGAAGTCCGACGTGGTATTGGGCGTCGGTAACCGTTGGGCCAACCGTCACACCGGTTCGATCGACGTGTACACCGAAGGCCGCAAGTTCATTCACGTCGACATCGAGCCGACGCAAATCGGCCGCGTGTTCAACCCGGACCTGGGCATCGTTTCCGACGCTGCTGCCGCGCTGACCGTGTTCATCGAAGTCGCTCGCGAATGGCAAGCCGCCGGCAAGCTGAAAAACCGCAGCGCCTGGCTGCAAGACTGCCAGCAGCGCAAAGCCAGCCTGCAGCGCAAGACTCACTTCGACAACGTGCCGGTCAAGCCGCAACGGGTTTACGAAGAAATGAACCAGGTGTTTGGCAAAGACACTTGCTACGTCAGCACCATCGGTCTGTCGCAGATAGCCGGCGCGCAGTTCCTGCACGTCTACAAGCCGCGTCACTGGATCAACTGCGGTCAGGCTGGTCCGTTGGGCTGGACCATTCCGGCTGCGCTGGGCGTGGTCAAGGCCGATCCGACCCGCAAGGTCGTGGCGCTGTCGGGCGACTATGATTTCCAGTTCATGATCGAAGAACTGGCGGTGGGCGCGCAGTTCAAGCTGCCGTACATCCACGTTGTGGTAAACAACTCGTACCTGGGGCTGATTCGTCAGGCCCAGCGCGGTTTCGACATGGACTACTGCGTGCAGCTGTCCTTCGATAACCTGAATGCTCCGGAACTCAACGGTTACGGTGTCGACCACGTCGCGGTTGCCGAAGGCCTCGGCTGCAAGGCACTGCGGGTGTTCGAACCGGGTCAGATCCAGCCTGCCCTGCGCAAGGCCCAGGAGTTGATCGAAGAGTTCAAGGTGCCGGTGATCGTCGAGATTATCCTGGAGCGCGTGACTAACATTTCCATGGGCACCGAGATCAACGCCGTCAACGAATTCGAAGACCTGGCGCTGGTCGGCAACGATGCGCCGACCGCGATTTCGTTGCTCGATTGACCCGTACGATCGTTCCCACGCTCTGCGTGGGAATGCATCCAGTGACGCTCCGCGTCACATAACGGCTGGACGCAGAGCGTCCGGGGAGGCATTCCCACGCAGAGCGTGAGAACGATCAGCCCTCATACACTTACAGGAGACCACCATGCCGCGTTTCGCAGCCAACCTGTCCATGCTGTTCACTGAGCAGGATTTTCTTGCCCGTTTCGAAGCGGCCGCCAAGGCCGGCTTCAGTGGTGTCGAGTACCTGTTCCCCTACGACTTCAGCTCTGCGGAGATCAAGGCCAAGCTCGACGCCAACGGTCTGACCCAGGTGCTGTTCAACCTGCCGGCCGGTGACTGGGCCAAGGGCGAACGCGGTATCGCGTGCCTGCCGGACCGGGTTGAAGAGTTCCGCGCTGGTGTCGATCTGGCGATTGCCTACGCGCAAGTGTTGGGCAACACCCAGGTCAACTGCCTGGCCGGTATCCGCCCACAAGGCGTCGACGAGGCCACCGTGGAAAAAACCTTCGTCGCCAACCTCAAGTACGCCGCCGACAAGCTGCAAGCGGCGGGTATCAAGCTGGTGATGGAAGCGATCAACACCCGTGACATCCCGGGTTTCTACCTGAACAACACGGCGCAAGCCCTGTCGATTCGCGAGCAGGTCGGCAGCGCCAACCTGTTCCTGCAATACGACATCTATCACATGCAAATCATGGAGGGCGACCTGGCCCGCACCATGGCTGCACACCTGGGCGAGATCAACCATATCCAGTTGGCCGACAACCCGGGGCGCAACGAACCGGGCACCGGTGAAATCAACTACCGCTTCCTGTTCGAACACCTGGACCGCATCGGTTATCAGGGCTGGGTTGGCTGTGAGTACAAGCCGCTGACCACCACGGAAGCGGGTTTGGGCTGGTTGAAAACCCATAACGCGATCTGACCTGACACCGCGTCATCGTTCTTCGCGGGCAAGCCTCGCTCCTACAGGATCAGGTTAATACGCAATTGGGCGACCGACACCTACCCGTAGGAGCGAGGCTTGCCCGCGAAGGCGCCCCTCGCTGACACCACGAATTTTGCGAACAGAGCAATAAAAACAAGAGGAATTTCTCATGGCTAAAATCGGATTTATCGGCACCGGCATCATGGGCCACCCAATGGCGTTGAACCTGCAGAAAGCCGGTCACAGCCTGTTCCTGTCGGCGCACCACGACGCCGCGCCGGCCGACCTGATTGCCGGTGGCGCCGTCGCCCTGGCGAACCCGAAAGAAGTCGCCCAGGAAGCTGAAGTCATCATCATCATGGTGCCGGATACCCCACAGGTCGATGACGTGCTGTTCCGCGCCGACGGTGTTGCGGCCGGTGTTGGCAAAGGCAAAGTCGTGATCGACATGAGCTCGATCTCGCCGACGGCCACCAAAGCCTTCGCTGCCAAAATCAACGAAAAAGGCGCTCAGTACCTCGACGCGCCAGTGTCCGGCGGTGAAGTCGGCGCCAAGGCTGCGACCCTGAGCATCATGGTCGGCGGCGATGCCGATGCCTTCGAACGCGCACTGCCACTGTTCCAGGCGATGGGCAAGAACATCACCCTGGTCGGCGGCAACGGCGACGGTCAAACCGCGAAAGTGGCGAACCAGATCATCGTGGCGCTGAACATCCAGGCGGTGGCCGAAGCCCTGCTGTTCGCTTCGAAAAACGGTGCCGATCCAGCCAAGGTCCGTGAAGCGCTGATGGGCGGTTTCGCGTCGTCGAAGATCCTCGAAGTGCACGGCGAGCGCATGATCAAAGGCACCTTCGACCCAGGCTTCCGCATCAGCCTGCACCAGAAGGACCTTAACCTGGCCCTGGCCGGCGCACGCGAGTTGGGCATCAACCTGCCGAACACCGCCAACACCCAGCAAGTGTTCAGCACCTGCGCAGCCATCGGTGGCAGCAACTGGGACCACTCGGCGCTGATCAAGGGCCTGGAACACATGGCGAATTTCTCGATTCGCGATAAGTAAGCCCCGCCCCACCCTGTGGGAGCAGGCCTGTGGCGAGGGGGCTTGCCCCCGTTTGAGTGCGAAGCACTCACAAGATCTTTGCTGCATCACAGATTTTGGGGCTGCTTCGCAGCCCAACGGGGGCAAGCCCCCTCGCCACAGGTCGCTCCCACAGGGATCTGTGTTGCCCTTTCAAATAACAAGAAATTCCCGGGAGCCCGCCATGTCGGTCAATCCGCAACAATTCCTGCGCGAGCTGTTTGCCACAGCCATCGACGCGGCCCATCCGCAGCAAGTCCTCGAAGCCCATTTGCCCAAAGACCGCAGCGGTCGGGTGATCGTCATTGGTGCCGGCAAAGCCGCGGCCGCCATGGCTCAGGTCGTCGAGCGTTGCTGGCAGGGCGAAGTCTCCGGTCTGGTGGTCACCCGTTACGGCCACGGCGCCCCGTGCGAAAAAATCGAAGTCGTCGAAGCTGCTCACCCGGTGCCTGATGCAGCCGGTCAAGCCGTCGCCAAGCGCGTGTTCGAACTGGTCAGCAACCTGAGCGAAGACGATCGCGTAATCTTCCTGCTCTCGGGCGGCGGCTCTGCCCTGCTGGCATTGCCGGCCGATGGCATCACCCTCGCCGACAAGCAGTCGGTCAACAAAGCCCTGCTGAAATCCGGCGCCACCATCGGCGAGATGAATTGCGTGCGCAAGCACCTCTCGGCGATCAAGGGTGGCCGCCTCGGCAAAGCCTGCTGGCCGGCCACTGTTTATACCTACGCGATTTCCGATGTACCGGGGGACCTCGCCACCGTCATCGCCTCCGGCCCCACCGTGGCCGACCCGAGCACTTCGGCCGAAGCCTTGGCGATTCTCAAACGCTATGGCATCGACGTTCCGGCCTCGGTGCGCACCTGGCTGCAAAGCCCGGAATCGGAGACGGTCAAACCCGGCGACCCGAGCCTGGCACGCAGTCATTTCCAGTTGATCGCCCGCCCGCAGCAGTCGCTTGAAGCCGCCGCGGTGAAAGCGCGTCAGGCCGGTTTCAGCCCGCTGATCCTTGGCGATCTGGAAGGCGAATCCCGCGACGTGGCCAAGGTTCACGCCGGTATCGCCCGGCAAGTGGTCCTGCACGGCCAGCCGCTGGCGGCGCCGTGCGTGATTTTGTCCGGCGGTGAAACCACCGTCACCGTGCGCGGCAATGGCCGTGGCGGACGCAACGCCGAATTCCTGCTGAGCCTGACCGACAGCCTCAAAGGCCTGCCCGGCGTCTACGCCCTGGCCGGTGACACCGATGGCATCGACGGCTCCGAAGACAACGCCGGCGCAATCATGACCCCGGACAGCTACGCCCGCGCCGCCGCCCTCGGCTTGAGCGCCAGCGACGAATTGGACAACAACAATGGCTACGGCTATTTCGAGGCGCTGGACGCCCTGATCGTCACCGAGCCGACCCGCACCAACGTCAACGACTTCCGCGCCATCCTGATCCTCGAGAGCCCTGAAAATGACGCCTGATAAAAAGGTCAAAATCCTCGCCACCCTTGGTCCTGCGACTGACGGGATCGACGACATCCGTGAGCTGGTGCAGGCCGGGGTCAACATCTTTCGCCTGAACTTCAGCCACGGCGATCACGCCGACCACGCTCAGCGTTATCAGTGGATTCGTGAAGTGGAGCGCCAGCTCAATTACCCGTTGGGCATTCTGATGGACTTGCAAGGCCCGAAACTGCGGGTCGGCAAGTTTGCCGAGGGCAAGGTGCAATTGCATCGCGGTCAGGCGCTGCGTCTGGATCTTGACCCGACGCCGGGGGATGAGCGCCGGGTCAACCTGCCTCACCCGGAAATCATCGCGGCGCTCGAACCGGGCATGGACCTGCTACTGGATGACGGCAAGCTGCGTCTGCGCGTGGTCACCAAGTACGCCGACGCCATCGACACCACCGTGCTCAATGGCGGCGAACTCTCGGATCGCAAAGGGGTGAACGTGCCGCAAGCGGTGCTGGAATTGAGCCCGCTGACCGCCAAGGATCGCCGCGACTTGAGCTTTGGTCTGGAGCTGGGTGTGGACTGGGTCGCGCTGTCGTTCGTGCAGCGTCCGGAAGACATCCGCGAGGCGCGCGAACTGATCGGCGACAAAGCGTTCTTGATGGCCAAGATCGAGAAGCCATCGGCGGTGATTCAGCTGCGGGAAATCGCCGAATTGAGCGACGCGATCATGGTCGCTCGCGGTGACCTGGGCGTGGAAGTGCCGGCCGAAAGCGTGCCGCAGATTCAGAAAAACATCATCAGCATTTGCCGCCAATTGGGCAAACCGGTGGTGGTGGCGACGCAGATGCTGGAATCGATGCGCTTCTCCCCGGCCCCGACCCGCGCCGAGGTGACCGATGTCGCCAACGCCGTGGCCGAAGGGGCCGATGCGGTGATGCTGTCGGCGGAAACCGCATCCGGTGAGTACCCGCTGGAAGCCGTGCAGATGATGAGCAAGATCATTCGCCAGGTGGAAAACGGTCCGGATTATCAGGCGCAACTGGACGTGAGCCGGCCGAAGGCCGAGGCGACGGTTTCTGACGCGATCAGCTGCGCGATCCGCCGCATCAGCAATGTGCTGCCGGTGGCGGTGCTGGTGAATTACAGCGAGTCCGGCACCTCGAGTTTACGTGCAGCGCGGGAGCGGCCAACGGTGCCGATCCTCAACCTGACACCGAACCTGCAAACCGCTCGCCGGCTGACGGTGGCGTGGGGTGTGCATTCGGTGGTCAATGACCGGCTGCGGCAGGTGGATGAGGTGTGCTCGACGGCGCTGGAGATTGCCCAGGCCCAAGGCATGGCGCAGCGCGGGGACACGTTATTGATCACGGCGGGTGTGCCGTTTGGGCAGCCGGGGTCGACTAACTCGTTGCGTATAGAAACGTTGATCTAACCCACAAGATGATCGTTCCCACGCTCTGCGTGGGAATGCAGCCCGGGACGCTCTGCGTCCCAAGAGCAGACGCAGAGCGTCCATTGAGGCATTCCCACGCAGAGCGTGGGAACGATCTGTACTGAATGACCCTTACCATGCCTGCCAACCACTTCAACACCCACTGCCCCGATTGGGCGACTGCCCTGCTCAACGGTTTCAGCCAGATCTTCCTCCAGCGCCATCCGCTGTTTGGTCTGCTGTGCCTGTTGGCGATTCTTTTCACCGCGCCCACCCTGCTCGGCGGTGCGCTGCTGGGCGGTGTCGCCGGGTTGCTCACCGCGCAACGTCGCGGTTACGCCAAGGCCGATCGTCAGGCCGGACTGTTCAGTTACAACGGTGTCTTGCTCGGCCTTTTGCTGAGCCTGTATTTCCCTTGGTCAGCGCTGTTGCCGCCGTTGATCATTGCTGCGGGCGGGCTGAGTGCGATGTTCACTCAGCAATGGCTCAAACGCGTCCGGGTCAGCCACTACCTGCCTGCCTATACGGCGCCCTTCGTGGGGCTGGGCTGGTTGCTGCTGTGCTTCGCCACGCCCTCGACAAATGCGCACTTGATCGAAATCAATACGCTGAACATGCTCGCCGCACCACTGAAAGGCCTCGGCCAGGTGATGTTCCTCGGTCATCCGCTGGCCGGTGCGATGATTGCCGTGGGTTTGCTGATCGCTGATCGCCGCGCATTCTGCTGGGCGTTGTTGGCGTCTGTCGCGGGCATGGGCTGGAGCCTGCTGCATCACGATTTTTACAGCGCATTGATCGGCCTCGGCGGCTATAACGCCGTACTCGCCGCCCTCGCCTTGAGCTCGCTGCGCCAGCATCCGTGGCTGCCGCTGGTCGGTATTGCATCGGCGCTGTTGCTGACGCCGGTGTTTGCCGCCATCGGTTTGCCAACGCTGACCGCGCCTTTCATCCTCGCCTGCTGGCTGATCGGCACGGTTGTTCAAATGCTCGGAATGACCCCTGTCGCCCGTACGCCTTGCACTATGGAGGAGAATCAACCTAGGCTTCGCTGATCATTGGTTCAGGCGGTATCCATGGACAGCAGCAAAAACTGGCGTGAAGAACTTTACGTCATGGTTTTCCAGAGCGACACCAAGGCGGGGCGGCGCTTCGACGGCATCCTGCTGTTGATCATCCTCGCCAGCATCGTGGTCGTGATGCTCGACAGCATCGACTCCATTCACCAGAACTACGCCAACGTGCTGGCGTACATCGAGTGGGGCTTCACCATCATCTTCGCCATCGAATATGGCTTGCGCCTGTACTGCTCGCCCAAGCCGTTGCGCTATGCGTTCAGCTTTTACGGGCTGGTGGATTTGCTGGCGATCGTGCCCGGGATCCTGGCGCTGTATTACGCCGATGCGCAGTACTTGCTGATCATCCGGATCATTCGGATGCTGCGGATTTTCCGCGTGCTCAAGCTCAGCCCGTACCTCAAGCAAGCCAACTATTTGATGTCGGCGCTGCGTGGCAGCAAACAGAAGATCGTGGTGTTTCTGGTCAGCGTCTGCACGCTGGTGACGGTGTTCGGCACGTTGATGTACGTGATCGAAGGCCCGGAACACGGCTTCACCAGCATTCCCAAGGGCATCTACTGGGCGATCGTCACGTTGACCACGGTGGGCTTCGGCGACATCGTGCCCAAGACGCCGTTGGGCCAGGTGGTTTCGTCGCTGGTGATGATCACCGGTTACTCGATCATCGCGGTGCCGACCGGTATTTTCACCGCCGAACTGGCCAATGCCATGCGCGGTGAACAGCTGCAACACGACTGCCCGGTGTGCAAGAAAAACAGTCACGAACATGGCGCGGCGTTTTGCTCGCGCTGTGGCAATGCGCTGTTTAAAAAACTGGAATAAGCAAAGTGCTTTTTAATCTTTAAAGGACTATGCGAGCCCGGCTATAGTCGCTGGCAAATTGCCTCACTTTTTATAAAAACTTTATAGAACACTCTTATAAAACAAGGAATGCGCAGTGAAAAAACTCTTTGGCGCCTCACTTCTGGCCGCTGGCCTGGCCCTGACCAGCGTGGCTCAGGCCGCACCCACCCTGCTCAACGTTTCCTACGACGTGATGCGCGATTTCTACAAGGACTACAACACTGCGTTCCAGAAACACTGGCAAGCCGAGCACAACGAGAACATCACCTTGCAGATGTCCTTCGGCGGCTCCAGCAAACAGGCGCGTTCGGTGATCGATGGCCTGCCCGCAGACGTCATCACCATGAACATGGCCACCGACATCAATGCCCTGGCGGACAACGGCAAACTGGTCCCGGACAACTGGGTCACCCGCCTGCCGAACAACAGCGCACCGTTCACCTCGGCTACCGTGTTCATCGTCCGCAAAGGCAACCCGAAAGCCCTGAAAGACTGGCCGGACCTGCTCAAGGACGGCGTGCAGGTGATCGTGCCAAACCCGAAAACGTCGGGTAACGGCCGCTACACCTACCTGTCTGCCTGGGGTTATGTGCTGAAAAACGGCGGTGACGAGAACAAGGCCAAAGACTTCGTCGGCAAGCTGTTCAAGCAAGCGCCGGTGCTGGATACCGGTGGCCGTGCCGCCACCACCACGTTCATGACCAACCAGATCGGAGACGTGCTGGTGACCTTCGAAAACGAAGCGGAAATGATTGCCCGTGAGTTTGGTCGTGATCAGTTTGAAGTGATCTACCCAAGCGTCTCCGCTGAAGC
The DNA here is from genome assembly GCF_044759925.1 of Pseudomonas sp. NPDC099000. Classification (NCBI taxonomy): domain Bacteria; kingdom Pseudomonadati; phylum Pseudomonadota; class Gammaproteobacteria; order Pseudomonadales; family Pseudomonadaceae; genus Pseudomonas; species Pseudomonas sp. NPDC099000. The sequence goes on along the minus strand of NZ_JBIWAF010000003.1, from coordinate 445,564 downwards.
CGAACCGCCGGTGTCAGTGGTCGACAAAAGCGTCGATAAGAAAGGCACCCGCGAGGCCGCCGAGGAATACCTGAAGTACCTGTGGTCGCCGGAAGGGCAGGAAATTGCGGCGGCCAACTACCTGCGTCCGCGTGATCCGGCGGTGCTGGCCAAGTACACCGATCGCTTCCCGAAAGTGGATTTCCTGTCGGTGGAGAAGACCTTTGGTGACTGGCGTACCGTGCAGAAAACTCACTTCAATGATGGCGGGATCTTTGATCAGATTTACAGCGGCCAGTAATTCCTGAGCCCAACAAAAAGGCGACCTGATGAGGTCGCCTTTTTTATGCCCGAACAACAGATTTGTATTCGCTGAAGATCCCTGTGGGAGCGAGCTTGCTCCCACAGGGGTTAGCATCCGGCGTTACATCGGTGGGGTGACGCCATCCTTGCCGGCCGAGATCGATTGCGCCGTCAGCGTCCCGTCAGCACTTTGGGTCACAAACGTTACGATCTTCACACCCACCTTCAGCAAACTCCTATCCCCCGGCATCAGATTCACAATCGGCACATCCTCCGGCACCAGGATCTTCTGCTGTCCGCCCTTGTAGTTGACGGTCAACACCCGGCCATTGCTGACCACCAGATCGCCCACGCTGCCATTGGTCATGCTGCTGCCCTTGACCAGATCGAACGGGCGATGCCCGTCGCCGCTGCCCGCCAGTTCCGGCGGAAAGACGTGGACTTCCAGCGCCTTCAAGGTGCCGTCGTCCTGAGGAATGGCCGCTGAGCCAATGTAGCTGCCCGGTTTGATGTCTTCGATATTGGCCAGGGTAACGGCGCGGACTTTGGTGTCGTTGGTCAGGTTAATCACCACGTTTTCGCCAGAGTTGACGTGGACTTTCAAGACATCGGGGCTGACCCCGGTTATCTCGCCGCGTACACCGATACGCATTCCCGGCGCGTCGGCGGCCTGGGCCAGACCCGCCGTGAACACGCCGATCAAGGAAACAACTGAAGCGCCGCGAATAAGGTGACGAAACATCGCATTCATGGAAGTGCCTTCCGGTTATGAATCGTGAAGGAGAACATAAGCACGCTATCGAACAGGATGTAAGTGAATGTATCATCGGACCTCGATATTTTGACGCAAGGTCATCGATGGACAGCACTCACGTCCATCACTCATTCCGCAAAGGAATGATTGCTATCACGCCAATCCCACTTCTGCCGAATCCGTTACCTCTTTAGCCTGCGCACATCCCCTTTTGTTCAGCGAGACACGTTATGAACCCAGCGACTCAGGTGCCCCACGGCACCGCGACAATGACCAAAGGCATGGTGCTGCTGTTCGCCTTTTGCTGCGGCGCGATTGTGGCCAACATCTACTACGCCCAGCCGATTATCGGCTTGATCGCGCCGGACATCGGCCTGACCAGCACCATGGCCAGCCTGATTGTGTCGCTGACCCAGATTGGTTACGCGCTCGGCTTGTTCTTTTTGGTGCCGCTGGGCGACCTGCTGGAAAACCGCCGACTGATGATCATCACCACCGTGGTGGCGATTGCCAGCCTGTTGGGCGCAGCGTTTACCGATCAGCCAAATGTATTCTTGCTGATCTCGTTGCTGGTGGGGTTCAGTTCGGTGTCGGTGCAAATCCTGATTCCGCTGGCCGCGCACCTCGCGCCGGAAGAGTCACGCGGTCGGGTCGTCGGCGGGATCATGGGCGGTTTGCTGCTGGGGATTCTGTTGGCGCGGCCAGTGTCCAGCCTCGTGGCGGACCACTTCGGCTGGCGCGCGATGTTTGTGATCGCAGCTGCGTTGATGGCGGCGATCAGCATCGTGCTGGCGCTGACGATTCCCAAGCGCCAGCCCGATCACAGCGCCTCTTATGGCCAGTTGCTGGGTTCTCTTTGGACGCTGTTGCGCCAACAACCGGTGTTGCGTCAGCGTGCGTTTTACCAAGGCTGCATGTTCGCCACGTTCAGCCTGTTCTGGACCGCCGTGCCGCTGGAACTGGCGCGCAATCACGGCCTGTCACAAACCCAGATCGCGATCTTTGCACTGGTCGGTGCCATCGGTGCGATCGCCGCCCCGATTGCGGGTCGACTGGCCGATGCCGGCCACACTCGCATCGCCTCCTTGCTGGCCCTGCTGTTCGCCAGCCTGAGCTTCCTGCCGGCGTTCATCCACCCGGTCTACAGCGTCATCGGTCTCGCAGTCACCGGCGTGGTCCTCGACTTCTGTGTGCAGATGAACATGGTCCTCGGCCAACGCGCGGTCTACGCCCTCGACGCCAAAAGCCGCAGCCGCTTGAATGCGTTGTACATGACCAGTATCTTCATCGGCGGCGCGTTCGGATCCTCGGTGGCCAGCCCGGTGTATGAACATGGCGGCTGGCTGTGGATCGTGATCGTGGGCAGCGCGTTTCCGTTGTTGGCGTTGTTGCGGTTTTTGAGCGTTTCGCCGAAGGCTTCGTTGGCGACGGCTTAAGGCATCAAAAGCTTCGCGGGTAAGCCACGCGCCCACAGGAATCTGGTTTGCTCGTGATTGATGTGCGACTGATGTTCCGCACATCAAATCTTCAACACTCCCCAGCCTCTGCCTGAAAACTCCGGATTGCCTCGATGCTCGCTCACCGATGTGGGCGCCGGAATATCCATCCCCAGTTCTTCCATTTGTTGCAGAAGTATCTGCGCGATTTCGACGGCTGCGTCGTATGCCTCCTCGAACGTATCCCCGGCAGTCACAGCACCCGGGATATCCGGTATTTGAATACCTGTCGCAGTCCTTTCATCTCCCCACTCAATAATGATTGGATAGTGCACAGCGGTTCCTCCAGCAAAATTCACCTTAATGGAACGCCACTGCACCATAGAAGCCAGGCAGGGTCTGTTCACGTTGTTTTTCAGGATGTGAATTCCTCATGCCCCAAGCATGAATCCTATAACTTCACCTGAGCGCCTTTCGTCCCTGCGGCCAGGATGGGTCTCACCTGATTCGGTACCGCCAAGGCCAACCCGAATTACACTCAGCGTCCAAAGCCTGAAGCGATGCTTGATGCGATTCGCGGCTGACCCGCTCAACGGCCGCCTGCCCCGGCGGCATGTGCTTTCAAGGAGTGTGCAATGACCCGACGTACCTTTCTCATTACCGGTGCCAGCAAAGGCATAGGCCGGGCTGTAGCCGAACATCTGGACCGTGCGGGGCATCGGGTGGTCGGGATTGCCCGGACGCCTGACCTGTCGTTCCCCGGCATTCTGTTTCCGCTGGATTTGAGTGACCGAGCGCTGACCCAGGAAGTGCTGGCGGATCTGTCCAGGACGTATGAGTTTGATGGGCTGGTAAATAACGTCGGCCTGGTTCGCCCGCAAGTGCTGGGCGAAATCGACCTCGATACGTTTGATGACGTGATGCGCGTCAACCTACATGCGGCGCTGCAGGCCACTCAGGCGCTGCTGCCGAACATGCGCGCCAAGGGCTGGGGTCGGGTGGTCAATATTTCCAGTCTGACCGTACTCGGCATCACCCAGCGCACGGCCTACGCGGCAGCCAAAGCAGCGCTGATCAGCTTCACGCGCTCCTGGGCGCTGGAACTGGCGCAAACTGGTGTGACCGTGAACGCCGTGGCGCCGGGGCCGACCGAAACCGAGCTGTTTCGCGCCAACAACCCGCCGGGCAGCGAAGGTGAAGCGCGGTATCTGGCGGGTGTGCCGATGGGGCGACTGGGGCAGCCACAAGAGATCGCGGCGGCCATTGCGTTTTTGTTGTCCGAGCAAAGCGGGTTTATCACCGGGCAGACCTTGTTTGTCGACGGCGGATCTTCAATAGGCAAAGCCGCGTTCTGACCAACAACACAAATCCTCTGTGGGAGCGAGTCTGCTCGCGAAAGCGATGTATCAGTCGACATCAATGTGAATGTCAGTCCGTCTTCGCAAACAGGCTCGCGCCCACAAGTTTCATGGTGGTCCTCCTTTTCCTGCGCCCACAAAAAAGGCGACCCCGAAAGTCGCCTTTTGCATTACTCCCCGAATTGCCGTCCCAGGCCACCCGGCACGCCATGGATATTGGTCTCTTCCCATGGCCCGTTCGGGCTGATCGACCGGCTCCAGCCGTTGTTCCAACGGTAATAGGTGCGCTGGCGGTAGAAGGTGTTGGGCTGGTCATCAAGCACGTAGACGCCAAGCTTGGCATCCCAATGGCTGTTGCCACCCGGTGGCGGCGCGAAGCTGGCGGAGGTGCGTGGCAGCGGCTTGGCGGGTTTGGCCGGGGTGGTCGGTTTGCTCGGCGCCGTCGAGGGCGCCGGTTTGGTGCTTGGCTGCGACGGCGGGATCGGTGGCGGGGTCGGCTGCTCCGGGGGCCGCTGGACCGCACAGGCGCTTAACCCCAGGACCAGACTGAGCAGGGTGATACGAGCGATGGCGGTCATGGCGGTGGTTCCTGTTATTTATCCGGGCTGTCGATGGTGAGTTTTTGCGTTGCGGTGGTGCTGCTGGCCAGGGGCTGGCTGCGACCGATCCATTCGCCGGCAGTCGGTTGGCCGGCGCGGGAGACACGCGCAACCAGTTGGACTTCAGGGAAGTTCGACAGTTTCAACTGCGGCATCATTGCGTCGGCATCGCCCAGTTCGACGGTGGCCGGCAGATCGGCCACGGTCAGACGCTTGGCGGCCAGCGGGGCCGGTGGACCTGAGGTGGCACGGGCGAAAATGAACACGCTGTCGCCGGGCTGGACCTTGGCTTTCAACTCGGGCGCCAGATCGACGGTGACCTTAAGCTTCGCTGCCGCTTTGGCCGCTGGCGCCTGGGCGACTTTGCCGCCGCTGGCTTCGAGTTTCTCGGTGGCCCGCGTGATCCCGCCTTGCAGTGCGGCACGGGAGCTATCCTCCGGTGGCAGTTGTGCCAACAGGCGATTCCAGTAGTCGATGGCGTCCTGATACCGCTGGCTTTCAAACGCCGCGATACCCAGCAAACCAAGGCTGGTGACTTCTTTCGGATCGGCTTTCAGCGCTTCGTCAGTCAGTGCCTGGATCTTGTCCGACCACTTTTTGCCATCGGCGAAGTACTGGGCCTGGGCCCATTGGCCGAGCAGCTCCGGCTGACGACCGGCCAGGTTCACCGTGCGCTCGAAGATCTTCGCCGCGTCGCCAGGACGGTCCTGAGCCATGTAGGTGCGACCGAGGAAGTACAAGCCCTCAGCCGAATCCGGCTGTGCCGCGACCGCGCGCTCCAGACGCTGGGTCATCTCCTCCATCGACTGCGGCGCCTGGGCGAATTCGCGGGTCAGTTCGACCTTGTCGCTGGCGCCGAAATGCAGGTACAAGCCCAGCCCCAGGACCGGCACCAGAATCGCCGCCAGCAAGGGCAACGGTTTGCCCAGGCGGGCCACGCGCGGTGCCTCGACGCCTTCGGTGTCGGCGAGCAACTCACGGGCCGCTTCGGCGCGACCGGTTTCCAGTTGCGCAGCGTTGAGCACGCCCTCTTCCTGCTCGGTTTGCAACTCAGCCACGCGCTCCTGATACAGCGCGACGTTCAGGGCAGTACGATCCTCTTCAAGCTGTGCGCGACGGCCACGCAAAACGGGGATCAGCAGAAAACTCAGGGCAACCAGAAGTAGCAGACCTGCAGCGAGCCAGAAATCAATCATTCTTGGTTTTATCCAACAGGTGGTCGAGGCGCTCGCGCTCCTCGGCAGAAAGCTCATCCTTGGTGTCCGTGCGTTGCACGCGACGACGGCGGACGATCACGGCGATGATCACAAAACCGCCCAGCAGCAGGCCGGCGGGGCCGAACCAGAGCAAGGCGGTCTTGGCATTCAGAGCGGGTTTGTAGCGGACGAAGTCACCGTAGCGATCAACCATGAAGTCGATGATCTGCTGGTTGTCCTTGCCTTCGCCCAACATGCGGAAAATCTCTTTGCGCAGGTCGGCGGCGATCGGTGCGTTGGAATCGGCGATGTCCTGATTCTGACATTTGGGGCAACGCAGCTCTTTGGTCAGCTCGCGGAAACGCTCGCGATCGCCTTCTTTGGCGAATTCGTAGGTGTCGATGGCCGCGTGCGCGAAGCCGGCCATGCTCAAACCCAGTACAACAGCGGCTATCCAGCGTTTCATGGCTTGGCCTCGTCGACCAACGCCTGATACCTGGCCGCCAGTTTTTCGCGCCAGACCTGTTCGTCGATCACGCCGACGAACTTGTCGCGGATGATGCCTTTGGCGTCGATGAAGAAGGTTTCCGGCGCGCCATACACGCCGAGGTTCAGGCCCAGCGAGCCCTCCGCGTCACTGATCCCCAGCTGGTAAGGGTTGTGGAATTCCACCAGCCACTTCTTCGCGTCGGCGTTGACGTCCTTGTAGTTGATGCCATAAATCGTCACGCCCTGCTGGGCCAGTTTGTTCAGTACCGGATGCTCGACCTTGCAGGCGATGCACCAGGTGGCCCAGACGTTGACCAGCGCCGGTTTACCGAGAATGTCGGCCTTGGTCAGGGTCTTGTCGCCCTCCACGGTCGGCAGGGAAAACGCCGGGAACGGTTTGCCGATCATCGCCGAAGGCAACTCGGCCGGGTCCAGGTACAACCCGCGATACAGGAAAACAGCCACCACCAGAAAAATCGCCAGTGGCAACAGCATTAACCAACGTCTCATGCAGTGGCTCCCGTCATGCCCAGTGCTTCACGCACGCGGCTTTTCACCTTGACCCGATAACGGCGATCCAGCGCCGCCAGCAACCCGCCGAAACCTGTGAGCAGGCCGCCGAACCAGATCCAGCGCACGAACGGTTTGACGTGCACGCGCACGGCCCAGGCGCCATCGCCCAGCGGTTCGCCGAGTGCGACGTAGATGTCACGGGTGAAACCGGCGTCGATCCCGGCTTCGGTCATCACCGAGTTCTGCACGGTGTACAGGCGTTTTTCCGGGTGCAATACGCTGACTTCCTTGCCATCGCGGATCACTCGCACGGTGCCCTTGTCGGAGGTGAAGTTCGGGCCTTCGTAGTGCTTGGCGCCTTCGAACACGAAGTGATAACCGGCCAGGTCCATGGACTCGCCCGGCGCCAGGCGCAAATCGCGCTCGGCACTGTTCTGGCTCGACAGCACCACACCGAGGGCACACACGGCGATGCCCAGGTGCGCGATCTGCATGCCCCAGTAGCTGCGGGTCAGGGTCGGCAGACCTTTGATCAGACCTTTGTGGCGGGTCTTGTCGAGGATGTCGCGCACGCCGGCCAGCAACACCCACGCGGCGAGCATGAACGTGGCGATCACCGCCCAGTTGAAATCGCCGTAAGCGACGCCAGCCACCACGGCCAACGCAGCACTGCCCAGCAACACCGGCGTGAGCATGCTCATCAGCCATTTGACCGGGGTGTCTTTCCAGCGCACCAGCATGCCAACGGCCATCACCATCATCAGCAACGCCATCAACGGAATGAACAGCGCATTGAAGTACGGCGGGCCGACCGACAGCTTGGCGCCGGTCATCGCATCGAGAATCAGCGGGTACAAGGTGCCGAGCAGGATCATCGACGCCGCCACCACCAGCACCAGGTTGTTGCCCAGCAGCAGGGTTTCCCGGGACCACAGGTTGAAGCCGACGTGGCTCTTCACCACCGGCGCGCGCAGGGCGAACAGCGTCAGCGAACCGCCGACCACGAACAGCAGGAAAATCAGAATGAACACGCCGCGCTCAGGATCGGACGCGAAGGCGTGAACCGAGGTCAGTACACCGGAACGCACGAGGAACGTGCCGAGCAAGCTCAACGAGAACGCGGCAATGGCCAGCAACACGGTCCAGCTCTTGAACACGCCACGTTTTTCCGTGACCGCCAACGAGTGAATCAGCGCCGTACCCACCAGCCATGGCATGAACGAGGCGTTTTCCACCGGGTCCCAGAACCACCAGCCGCCCCAGCCGAGTTCGTAGTAGGCCCACCACGAACCGAGCGTGATGCCGATCCCGAGGAAAGCCCAGGCGACGATGGTCCATGGACGCGACCAGCGCGCCCACGCCGCATCAAGACGACCGCCCAGCAACGCGGCGATGGCGAAAGCGAAGGCCACGGAGAAACCGACATACCCCATGTACAGCATCGGCGGGTGAACGATCAGGCCGATGTCTTGCAGCAAGGGATTGAGGTCGCGACCGTCCGCCGGAATCTGCGGCAGGATCCGTGCAAACGGGTTCGAGGTGAGGATCAGGAACAGCAGGAAACCGATGCTGATCATGCCCATCACCGCCAGCACGCGGGCCAGCATCACTTGCGGCAACTGCCGGGAGAACACCGACACTGCAAAGGTCCAGCCGCCGAGGATCAAGGCCCACAGCAGCAACGAGCCTTCGTGAGCGCCCCACACCGCGCTGAACTTGTAGTACCACGGCAAGGCGCTGTTGGAGTTGCTCGCCACGTAGGCGACGGAGAAGTCGTCGGCCATGAACGCGTAGGTCAAGCAGCCGAAGGCGAACAGCAAGAAGGCGAACTGGCCCCAGGCGGCCGGCTGCGCGAGGCTCATCCACAAGCGGTCACCGCGCCAGGCGCCGAGCAATGGCACGATGGCCTGGACCAGCGCGAAACACAGCGCCAGAATCATGGCCAGGTGGCCGAGTTCAGGAATAAACAGTCCGGATGTCATCGATCAACCCTCCTTCGCGGGCGTTGGAGCAGATTGACCGCTGTCTTTCAAAGCCTTGGTCACTTCCGGCGGCATGTACTTCTCATCGTGCTTGGCCAGCACTTCGTCGGCCACCACCACGCCGTCGGCGTTCAGTTTGCCCAGGGCGACGATGCCCTGCCCTTCGCGGAACAGGTCCGGGAGGATGCCGCGATAGCTGATGGTCACGGATTTTTTGAAGTCGGTGACGATGAATTTCACGTCCAGCGAATCGCCGGAACGTTGCAGCGAGCCCTTCTCGACCATGCCACCGGCGCGGATGCGCGTGTCTTGCGGGGCTTCGCCGTTGGCGATCTGGGTCGGGGTGTAAAACAGATTGATGTTCTGCTGCAGGGCGCTCAGGGCCAGGCCGACGGCAGCGCCGACACCCACCAGGATCGCGAGAATGATGATAAGACGCTTTTTGCGCAGCGGATTCACTTGCCGTTCTCCCGGCGCAAACGACGCGCCTCTTGTTGCAGATACCGCTTGCGGGCCAGGATCGGCGCCGCCACGTTGAGGGCCAGCACCGCCAGGCAGATGCCATAGGCTGACCAGACATACAGGGCGTGATGGCCCATGGCGAGGAAGTCGCCGAATGAAGCAAAACTCATCGAACGGCCTCCAGACTGTTCTGCACTTCAGCTTTCACCCAACTGGCCCGGGCTTCGCGCTTGAGCACTTCAAGGCGCATGCGCAGCAACAGCACCGCGCCGAAGAAACAGTAGAAACCCAGCACCGTCAGCAGCAGTGGCAGCCACATCTCGGCGGGCATCGCCGGTTTTTCGGTGAGGGTGAACGTCGCGCCCTGGTGCAGGGTGTTCCACCACTCCACCGAGTATTTGATGATCGGGATGTTGATCACGCCGACAATCGCCAGGACCGCGCAGGCCTTGGCCGCGCTGTCACGATTGCTGATCGCGTTGCCCAGTGCAATGAGACCGAAGTACAGAAACAGCAGAATAAGCATGGACGTAAGTCGCGCATCCCAGACCCACCAAGAGCCCCAGGTCGGTTTGCCCCAGATCGCGCCGGTGACCAGCGCCACCGCAGTCATCCACGCACCGATGGGTGCAGCGCATTGCAGGGCGACGTCGGCCAGTTTCATTTTCCAGACCAGCCCGACGATGCCGCACACGGCGAGCATGACGTAGACGGACTGCGCCAGCATGGCGGCCGGAACGTGGATATAGATGATGCGAAAGCTGTTGCCTTGCTGGTAGTCAGGCGGCGCGAAGGCCAGGCCCCAAACGACACCGATGCCGATCAGCAATAACGCGGCGATGCTCAGCCACGGCAGCAATTTTCCACTGATGCCGTAAAACCATTTGGGCGAGCCGAGCTTATGAAACCAGGTCCAGTTCATTACTGTTTCCATCACGGTTGCTCTTCGCTGTGAAGAGCCAAGGGTCTTTACTGATCAAATTTTGACCAGACCTCATTATTCGCCGACGCTAATCTTCAGGCCAGCAGCTATTGCAAACGGTGTCAGGGTTATCGCCAGGGCGGTCAGGCTACCAAGCCACAAGAGATAACCGGTCGCCGGCATGCCCTGCAAAGCCGCCTGCAAGGCGCCACTGCCGAGAATCAACACCGGGATGTACAGCGGCAGAATCAGCAGCGCCAGCAACAGGCCGCCGCGTTTCAATCCTACCGTCAGGGCTGCGCCCACCGCACCGAGCAGGCTCAGCACCGGTGTACCCAGCAATAAAGAAAGCAGCAACACCGGCAGACAGGCGGTTGGCAAACCGAGCATCAACGCCAGCAGCGGAGCGAGCAAAACCAGTGCCAGGCCAGAGAAGGCCCAGTGTGCCAGTACCTTGGCCAAAACCAGAAGAGGCAGGGGGTGCGACGAAAGGACCCACTGTTCAAGCGATCCATCTTCGAAATCACTGCGGAAGAGCCCGTCCAGCGAGAGCAGGACCGATAAAAGGGCCGCGACCCAGACCAGTCCCGGAGACAAGGTTTGCAACAATTGAGACTCGGGACCGACCGCCAAAGGGAACAGCGAAACGACGATCGCGAAAAAAACCAGCGGATTGGCCAGTTCAGCCGGACGGCGGAACAGCAGACGGGCCTCGCGGGCGACCAACAGGCCGAAAACACTCATACGGCCCACTTCCCCAGATCGATATCGCGATAGCTGGCCGGCATCCGGCTCAGCGTGTGGTGCGTGGTCAGCACCACCATGCCGCCGCGCTCACAGTGGGCGGCCAGGTGTTCTTCGAGTTGCGCCACGCCTTGTTTGTCGAGTGCGGTGAACGGCTCGTCGAGGATCCATAGCGGCGGGCTGTCCAGATACAGTCGCGCCAACGCCACGCGGCGCTTTTGTCCGGCGGACAACGTGTGACAGGGAACATCCTCGAAACCGCGCAGTCCGACATCAGCCAGCGCTTGCCAGATCGCCTCGTGGGAGGCCGGTTGATGCAGGGCGCAGAGCCAGACCAGGTTCTCCTCCGGCGTCAGCAAGTCCTTGATCCCGGCGGCATGCCCGATCCACAGCAGGTTGCGCGCCAGTTCAAGGCGCTGATCGTTCAGCGGCTGGCCGTTGAGCAGCACTTGACCAGCGGTCGGCTGCATCAGGCCGGACAGCAGCCGTAAAAGGCTGGTCTTGCCACTGCCGTTGGGGCCGCTGATTTGCACCATTTCGCCACTGGCCAGTCTCAATTCGAGATTTTCGAAGAGCAGCCGAAGGTCTCGCTCACAAGCGAGGGCAACGGTTTGCAGGACAGGACTGGTCAAGAGATCACGGGCCTTTTGCGGTTCAAGTCGGCGGCGGAGCGGCCGCTAAAGAGATGCAGCATAGATGCATTGGCGGCTTGTTCTAGAGAGCTGCGTCAAACAAATGCAATGTTTTCGCCACTCCCCGAAAGACGGGCGGCATTATACATGCCATGCCCTACTCTAAAGAGTGCATTTTCCTCAGGTTGTGACCGCGTATGACAGGCGAAATGAACATCCTCCCGCTACCGCAGACCACGCCCGCGACTTCGCGGCCGCTGGTGCTGAGTGGCGACCTGCTCAAGCTGCTGACGCCGATGGAGGGCCTGATCACACCCGGTCAGACCGCCAAGGCCGAAGTGCTGTCGCTCAAGCAGGCGGATCAGACCTTTCAACTGTTGCTCAAAGTCACCCTCGACAGCGGTCGCCAGACCACGGTCCAGGCCACCAGCACCCAGCCGCTGCCCCAAGGCACCAGCCTGGCGATCACCCAGCCATCAGCGAGCAATCTGGCGATCACGGTGCAGCAGGCCATCGCTTCCAGCGTCGCCACCCTCACCCGCATCGACACGGCGCAATTGCCGGTCGGGACGTTGTTGCAGGGTAAAGTGCTGACCTCGCAAGTGTTGCCGCAGGTGCCAGGCCAGCCGACGGTGTTTCGTTCGATGGTGAGCCTGCTCAACACCGCGTTGAGCGGCAGCACGCTGAGCATCGACAGCCCGACGCCACTGCGCATCGGCACGTTGTTGAGCGCCTTGGTGCAGGACACGCAAACCTTGAAATTCGTGCCGCTGAGCAATCGTCAGGAGCAGTTGGCGGTTACCCAGCAATTGGTCAGTCAGCAGAGCCGCCAAGGCTCGCTGGATGGTTTGATAAAGGTTTTGCAAAACCTGCCACCGTCGGATCAGACCTCCAGCGACCTGCGGGTGGCCGTGGAAAAACTGCTGGCCGGTTTGCCGGACGTTCAACAACTGAGTACGCCAAAGGGTTTGGCTCAAGCGCTGGCCAATAGCGGTGTGTTCCTCGAAGCGAAACTGCTCATGGGGCAGAACCCGACACTGGCGCCGGACATGAAAGGCGACCTGCTCAAGTTGATCGCGCAACTGACGCCGGGATTGCCAGCCAACACCAATCTCAACGCGATTATTGCGGCCAACACGCTGGTCCAATCCATGCCGAGTTTCGTGCGCAGCGCCCTCGGCATGCTCGGCCAGGTCAGCGCCAAACCGTTGCCGACCAGTTTCCCGCTGCCCGAACGGCTGCTGCAAAGCCAGGACGGTGAAAACGATCTGGAGCAGTTGCTGCGCCTGGCGGCGGCGGCCGTTTCGCGCCTGCAAAGCCATCAATTGTCGAGTCTTGAGCAAACCGGCGTCACTGACGATGGACGACTGCTCAGCACCTGGCAGCTGGAAATCCCGATGCGCAATTTGCAGGACATCGTACCGTTGCAGGTCAAATTCCAGCGCGAAGAAGCGCCCGAGAAAGAACAACCCCATGAACGCCGGGACGAACGCGAACCGAAACAACAACTGTGGCGCGTGGACCTGGCGTTCGACATGGAGCAACTGGGCCCGTTGCAGGTTCAGGCGCAGCTTATCAAGGGCAGCCTGTCCAGCCAGCTGTGGGCCGAACGCCCGTACACCGCCAGCCTGATCGAAAGCAATCTGGCCGCACTGCGCCAGCGCTTGCTGGATTCCGGGCTGAACGTCGGCGATCTGGATTGCCACCTCGGCACGCCGCCGCAAGGCCCGCAAACCCGCCTCGAACAACGCTGGGTCGACGAAACCGCATGAGAAACCCCAACACCCCACGCCAGGCCATCGCCCTCAAATACGACGGCACCCACGCCCCGACCCTCACGGCCAAAGGCGACGAAGCACTGGCCGAAGCCATCCTGAAGCTTGCCCGTGATTATGAAGTGCCGATCTATGAAAACGCCGAGCTGGTGAAGCTGCTGGCGCGGATGGAACTGGGGGAAAGTATTCCGGAAGAGTTGTATCGGACGATTGCCGAGATTATTGCGTTTGCGTGGAACCTGAAGGGCAAGTTTCCGGCGGGGCATGATCCGGAGGCGGGGATGGTGGAGAAGGACGTTACCGATCGCGGGGACGACTATTGATCTGTGTTGATTGATCGTGATTGATCGTTCCCACGCTCTGCGTGGGAATGCAGCCCGTGACGCTCCGCATCACATTCAACAGCGGAACGCGGAGCGTCCCAAGAGGCATTCCCACGCAGAGCGTGGGAACGATCTCAGCTCCGGTGAAGCTTGCGCATCAATTCCGCCTCAGCCTGGGTCAACCCGCAAGACTGGGTCAGTTCATCAACGGTAGCCCCCATCCCGACCAATCGTGCCGCCTGGGCAAACGACAGGCTCGACGGATCGCGCTGTTCCAGCTGAGCCAGTTTGTCCGGCAAGGGGCCGACGACGGCGCGCAGTTCGTGCAGGTCTTCACCCATGCGCACGTTGCCGCTCTGGTAGTCGTCGACGCGCTTGGCCAGGTCTTTGATGCGCTGATCGCACAACGCATCGCCCTGGGCCTGTTGCGCGGCGATTTGCCGTTGAGCGCGAATGTACGCCAGGAACATTGCCAGCGTGCCTGCCCAGAAGAGGAACAGGACAATGACCGCTACCTCAAGAATCAATCAGATGTTCTCCAGGTCCGACCATTCTTCTTCGCTCATCATCTTGTCCAGTTCGACCAGGATCAGCAGTTCGTTGTTCTTGTTGCACACGCCTTGAATGAACTTGGCGGACTCTTCGTTACCGACGTTCGGCGCGGTCTCGATTTCCGACTGACGCAGGTAAACCACTTCGGCCACGCTGTCGACCATGATCCCGACCACTTGTTTGTCGGCTTCGATGATGACGATACGGGTGTTGTCGCTGATCTCGGCATTCATCAGGCCGAAGCGCTGACGGGTGTCGATCACGGTGACCACGTTACCGCGCAGGTTGATGATGCCCAGCACGTAGCTCGGGGCACCCGGGACCGGGGCGATTTCGGTGTAACGCAGGACTTCCTGAACGCGCATCACGTTGATGCCGTAGGTTTCATTGTCCAGCTTGAAGGTTACCCATTGCAGGATCGGATCTTCGGAACCTTTTGCATTCGTCGCTTGACTACTCATACCCTGACCCCTCGAAAAACCGCTTCTGGCGGTGTGTGTTCTGTGTGGCGGCATTCAACAATGCCGTCGCATGATTGTTATGTCGGCAGCTATGTCGGTTTGTGTAGCGGCTTGCTGCCGCCCATGTGCTTTGCCCCGCCGCTGGCGATCAACTCGGCCAGGGCGGAAACGTCCAGCAGCGCACACATGTGCTCAATCACCGTGCCGGCGAGCCATGGCCGCTGACCTCGGTGACTTCTCCATTTGATTTCGTTCGGGTCCAGGCGCAACGAGCGGCTGACCTGATGCACCGCCAGCCCCCACTCGTAGCCCTGGACCGAAATAACGTATTGCAGGCCCTGACGGAAATCGTCGCGATAGCGGTCGGGCATGACCCAGCGCGCGGTGTCCAGGACTTTCAGGTTACCGGCCTGACTCGGCAGGATTCCGAGGAACCATTCCGGCTGGCCAAACAGCGGCGTCAGCTCGTGACCGGCCAGGGAGTAAATCGAGCCCAGGCACACCAGCGGCACCGCCAGGGTCAACCCGGCGACATCGAACAGCAGGCATTCGAACGGCTCGGCGGCCCACGCCGGACGACCGTCGGTTTCGACCGGTGGCGGCGTGTTGCTCGGCGGCAGATGGACTTCGACCAGCGGCGGTACGAGGGCTTGCAGCAATGGTGCAATGGTCGAGACCGGCGCCAGAATCGGTGCCGGCGCTTCTTCGATCACCACCGGGGATTTTGCGACCGGAGCAACCACTGGCGCGACGACAGGCGCGGCGGCCACAACGGACTTCTGCGCATCACGCGCCTGCTCTTCAAGCACTGCTGCCTGGAACTCGTCCAGTGCCGCTTCGACCTCGATCGTTTCAACGACCTCAATGACTTCAGCCACCGCTTCGGCTTCCAGCGGCAACTCTTCAGTCGCCTCCATCAGCAAGTTGTCCAGATAAGACTGGAGCGCCAGTTGCGGACGCGAGGTGATTTTCACCGGCCGACTCATGAAAGACGCGCCCCTGTAGGAGCGAGGCTTGCCCGCGAAGAACGATAATGCGATTTAACGGTTAAGACCGCGGTGCTGCCTTCGCGGGCAAGCCTCGCTCCTACAAGGGCTAGGTTCATCTCAGGCCACCTGCGGGACAAGTTGTGCCGCGAGCAAATGCTTGAGCAGTGCGCGATACGCCAGAACGCCGCGGCTCTTGCCGTCGAATTGCGAAGGCGTCAGCCCGGCCCGGCTCGCATCCCGCAGGCGCGTGTCGATCGGGATGTAGCCTTGCCAGATTTCTTCCGGGTATTTGTCGCGCAGCACGCGAAGGGTCCCGAGGGATGCCTGGGTACGGCGGTCGAACAGGGTCGGAATGATGGTGAACGGCAACGCCACTTTGCGTGAGCGGTTGATCATCGCCAGCGTATTGACCATGCGCTCCAGGCCTTTGACGGCCAAGTGCTCGGTCTGCACCGGAATCACCAACTGCTGGCTCGCCGCCAAGGCATTGACCATCAGTACGCCGAGCAACGGCGGGCTGTCGATCACGGCGTAATCGAAGTCCTGCCACAGTTGCGCCAGGCTCTTGGCAATCACCAGGCCCAAACCACTCTGGCCCGGCGACTGACGTTCAAGCGTGGCCAGAGCGGTGCTCGACGGCAACAGCGAAATGCGTTCGTCACTGGTGGGCAGCAGCAACTGACCGGGCAAGCCTTGCGGCACGCTGCCCTTGTGCAGGAACAGGTCGTAGCTGCTGTGTTCCAGGCTGTCGGGGTCGTAGCCGAAGTAGCTGGTCATGGAGCCGTGGGGGTCGAGATCGACCACGACCACGCGCTTGCCCGCCTCGGCCAGCAAACCGGCTAAAGCGATAGAGGAAGTGGTTTTACCAACACCACCCTTTTGATTGGCAACGGCCCAGACTCTCATTCGAAATGTTCCTCCCGGTCGATACACTCGACCGAGAAATAGCTCAACGTGTTGATGCAGGCGACGGAGAATTGACGGCGCTCTCTCGTCCCGGCGACTTGACCGGGGTCGGTGCAGTTTGTGTGCCAGCACGCTTCAACGCGGCATCCGGTTGCGCATGGGCGGTCCCGGTGCTGGTGAGGCTGCGGCGTACATCGAGATTGCGTGACACGACCAGCACGACACGACGGTTGCGCGCCCGACCCTCGGCGGTGGCGTTATTGGCTACCGGCTGGAATTCGCCGTAACCCACCGACGCCAGGCGCCCAGGGTTCACGCCCTGCATCGCCAGCATACGCACGATGCTCGCCGAACGGGCCGAGGACAGCTCCCAGTTGGTCGGGTATTGCGCGGTGCGGATCGGTTGATCGTCGGTGAAGCCTTCGACGTGAATCGGGTTGTCGAACGGCTTCAGAATGCCGGCAACCTTGTCGATGATGCTGAACGCCATGTCGCTGGGCATGGCGTCGCCGCTGCCGAACAACAGGCTGGAGTTGAGTTCGATTTCGACCCACAACTCATTGCCGCGCACGGTCATCTGGTTGGACTTGATCAAGTCGCCGAACGCCGCGCTGATGTCATCGGCGATGCTTTTCAGCGGATCGCTGGCACCGGCCACACCGGCATCGACCTGCTCGCTGTCCTTGACCAGGGGCTTGGCCGGGGTCACGGTCTTCGGCCGCTCTTCACCGATCGGAATCGGCTTGAGGGCGCGGTCGCTGTCGGTAAAGACCCCGATCAGCGCCTCGGAAATGATTTTGTACTTACCCTCGTTGATCGAAGAGATCGAGTACATGACCACGAAGAATGCGAACAGCAACGTGATGAAGTCGGCGTAGGAAACGAGCCAGCGTTCATGGTTTACATGTTCTTCAGGTTGCCTGCGACGTGCCATGGTCCATATCCCCCATCAATCCATGAAGCCCTGAAGCTTCAACTCAATAGAGCGAGGGTTTTCACCTTCGGCGATCGACAGGATCCCTTCCAGCAACATTTCGCGATAACGCGACTGGCGCAAGGCGACGGACTTGAGCTTGGCGGCAATCGGCAGCAACACCAGGTTGGCACTGGCCACGCCGTAGATGGTCGCGACAAAGGCGACGGCGATGCCGCTGCCCAGTTGCGTCGGATCGGCCAGGTTGCCCATGACATGGATCAGGCCCATCACCGCACCGATGATGCCGATGGTCGGCGCGTAGCCGCCCATGCTTTCAAAGACTTTGGCCGCTTCGATGTCGCGGGCTTCCTGGGTGTAGAAGTCCACTTCCAGAATGCTGCGAATCGCTTCCGGCTCGGCGCCATCCACCAGCAGTTGCAGGCCTTTGCGCGAATAGGCGTCGGGTTCGGCGTCGGCCACCCCTTCCAGTCCGAGCAGACCTTCCTTGCGTGCGGTCAGGCTCCAGTTGACGACGCGGTCGATGCCGCCGGCCAGGTCAACGCGAGGCGGAAACAGAATCCAGCCAATGATTTGCATGGCACGCTTGAAGGCGCTCATCGGCGATTGCAGCAATGCCGCGCCGATGGTCCCACCGAGTACGATCAGCGCCGCCGGGCCGTTGGCCAATGCGCCGAGGTGACCACCTTCAAGGTAGTTGCCGCCAATGATGGCGACAAACGCCATGATGATCCCGATAAGGCTTAAAACATCCATCAGATACACGCCTCGACCAAGTGCCTGCCAATATCGTCCAGACCGTAGATCGCGTCGGCGAGGTCGGCTTTGACGATGGCCATCGGCATGCCGTAGATCACGCAGCTGGCTTCATCCTGAGCCCAGATCGCACTGCCGCCCTGCTTGAGCAGGCGTGCGCCTTCACGACCGTCGGCGCCCATGCCGGTCAGTACGACCGCCAGAACTTTGTCGCCGTAGGACTTGGCTGCCGAACCGAAGGTGATGTCCACGCACGGTTTGTAGTTCAGACGCTCGTCGCCCGGCAGAATTTTCACCGCGCCACGGCCGTCAATCATCATTTGCTTGCCACCCGGTGCCAGCAGCGCCAGGCCCGGACGCAGGATGTCGCCATCCTCGGCTTCCTTGACGCTGATGCGGCACAGCTTGTCGAGGCGCTCGGCGAAGGCCTTGGTGAAGGCCGCCGGCATGTGCTGGATCAGCACGATCGGCGCCGGGAAGTTCGCCGGCAACTGAGTCAACACCCGTTGCAGGGCAACCGGACCGCCCGTGGACGTGCCGATGGCCACCAGTTTGTAGGCTTTGCGTTTTGGCGCGGGCGACGACGGGCCGGACGATGTCGGGGCCGGTGTCGGGACGTAGCTACGCGCCGGAATCGGTGCCGCTGCCGGACGCGCAGGCGCGCTGCTGCCATAACTGCTGACGCTCGAAGGCGCAGGCGTCGGGGCTGGCGCGGCGACCGGGGCCGGTGCGCTGTAGGTGTTGGCACGACGGTTACTGCGCGAGATGCTGAGAATCTTCTCGCACAGCAGTTGCTTGACCTTCTCCGGGTTGCGGGAGATGTCTTCGAAATTCTTCGGCAGGAAATCCACTGCGCCGGCGTCCAGCGCATCGAGGGTTACCCGAGCGCCTTCATGGGTCAGCGAGGAGAACATCAACACCGGGGTCGGGCAGCGCTGCATGATGTGCCGCACCGCTGTGATGCCGTCCATCATCGGCATCTCGTAGTCCATGGTGATCACGTCTGGCTTGAGGGCCAGCGCCTGATCGATCGCCTCTTTTCCGTTGGTCGCCGTACCGACGACCTGGATATTCGGATCCGCTGAAAGAATTTCCGAGACGCGGCGGCGGAAAAACCCCGAATCGTCCACCACCAGGACTTTGACTGCCATAAACACTCCGTTAGGACGGAGCGAGGCTCAGTCGCCCCGCTCCACCAGAATCAAATACGCCGTGCGGCGTAACGCTTGAGCATGCTCGGAACATCGAGAATCAGCGCGATGCGACCGTCACCGGTAATGGTGGCGCCCGACATGCCCGGGGTTCCCTGGAGCATTTTGCCCAATGGCTTGATGACCACTTCTTCCTGGCCCACCAACTGGTCGACGACGAAGCCGATCCGCTGAGTGCCCACCGAAAGGATCACCACATGGCCCTCGCGCTGCTCTTCGTGAGCGGCGGAGCTGACCAGCCAGCGCTTGAGGTAGAACAATGGCAGTGCCTTGTCCCGCACGATCACCACTTCCTGGCCGTCCACCACGTTGGTGCGCGACAGGTCGAGGTGGAAGATCTCGTTGACGTTCACCAGCGGGAACGCAAACGCCTGGTTGCCGAGCATGACCATCAGCGTCGGCATGATCGCCAGGGTCAACGGGACCTTGATGACGATCTTCGAGCCCTTGCCCTTGGTCGAATAAATATTGATGGTGCCGTTGAGCTGGGCGATTTTGGTTTTCACCACGTCCATGCCCACGCCGCGTCCGGAGACATCGGAAATTTCGGTCTTGGTCGAAAAACCCGGTGCGAAGATCAGGTTGAAGCAGTCGGACTCGCTGAGGCGATCCGCGGCATCCTTGTCCATCAAGCCTTTCTTCACGGCAATACCGCGCAGAACATCAGCGTCCATGCCCTTGCCGTCATCGGAGATGGACAGCAGGATGTGGTCGCCTTCCTGTTCAGCGGACAGGATCACCTTGCCGCTGCGAGGCTTACCCATCGCTTCGCGCTCGGCCGGCTCTTCAATGCCGTGATCGACCGAGTTGCGCACCAAGTGGACCAGCGGGTCGGCCAGGGCCTCGACGAGGTTCTTGTCGAGGTCGGTTTCTTCGCCGACCAGCTCCAGGTTGATCTCTTTCTTGAGCTGGCGAGCCAGGTCGCGAACCAGACGCGGGAAGCGCCCGAAAACTTTCTTGATCGGTTGCATCCGGGTCTTCATGACCGCGGTTTGCAGGTCGGCCGTGACCACGTCGAGGTTCGACACGGCTTTGGACATGGCTTCGTCACCGCTATTGAGGCCCAGACGGACCAAGCGGTTACGCACCAGTACCAGTTCGCCGACCATGTTCATGATTTCGTCGAGACGCGCGGTATCGACCCGCACGGTGGTCTCGGCTTCACTGGCCGGTTTTTCTGGTGGCGGCGCAGACGGGGCACGGGCCGGGGCAGCAGCGGCCGGTTTCGGTGCTTCGGCTTTTGGCTCGGGTGCTTTGGCCGCAGGTTTCGCAGCCGGTGCTGGCGCCTTGGCGACAGGAGCAGAAACCACTGCGCCAGTGCCAACCTCGGTGAACTTGCCTTTGCCGTGCAATTCGTCGAGCAGCGATTCGAACTCGTGATCGGAGATCAGATCACCGCCGGCCGCTTTAGCGGTTGGCGCAGCCGGCGCAGGTACGGCAGCAATGGCCGATTCCAGCGCATCGACAGCAAAGTTGCCTTTGCCGTGCAGCTGATCGAGCAATGCTTCGAATTCGTCGTCGGTGATGTCGGAGCTGTCGCCTGCCGCTTTCGGGGCAGCCGGTGCAGCGGGCGCTGCCACTGCGTCGACAGCGAACTGGCCTTTGCCGTGCAGTTGATCGAGCAACGACTCGAACTCGGCATCGGTGATTTCGTCGCTGGCCGCCGAATCGGCAGCAGCCACTGGAGCAACGGCTGGCGCTTCGGCTTGAGCCTTGACGGCGTTCAGCGAATCCAGCAGTTGTTCGAATTCGTTATCGGTGATGTCACCCGATTCTTCAGCGGCGGGTGCTTCAACCACTTCAGCAACCGGTGCGGCTTCATCAGCCGTTTGCGGCTCGGCCAGACGGGCCAATGCCGCGAGCAATTCAGGCGTGGCAGCCGTAATCGGGCTGCGTTCGCGCACTTCGGTGAACATGCTGTTCACCGCATCCAGCGCTTCGAGAACCACGTCCATCAGTTCCGAGTCGACGCGACGCTCACCCTTGCGCAGGATGTCGAACACGTTCTCGGCGATGTGACAGCACTCCACCAGCTCGTTGAGCTGGAGGAAGCCGGCGCCCCCTTTTACAGTGTGAAAACCGCGAAAAATTGCATTGAGCAAGTCCGCATCATCCGGTCGGCTTTCCAGCTCGACCAGCTGTTCGGACAGTTGCTCTAGAATCTCGCCGGCCTCAACCAGGAAATCCTGAAGGATCTCTTCATCGGCGCCGAAGCTCATTAAGGGGGTGCTCCTGAGGTCTAAAAACCTAAAAAACCTAAAATGCTAAAACTCTAAAATCCTAGGCTGGATAACAAATCGTCCACATCGTCCTGACCGGACACAACGTCTTCTCTTTTATCGGCATGAATCTGCGGACCTTCACCCTGAGAGAGATGTTTTTGCGGATCTTTTTCAGCGAGCATCGCATCACGGTCATGTTCGATACCCGCAAAGCGGTCTACCTGGCTGGCCATGAGCACGAGCTTGAGCAGGTTGCTTTCAACTTCGGTGACCAATTGGGTCACGCGTTTGATCACCTGACCGGTGAGGTCCTGGTAATCCTGGGCCAGCAGAATGTCGTTGAGGTTGCTCGACACCGTGCGATTGTCTTCGCTGCTGCGTGTCAGGAAACCGTCGACGCGCCGAGCCAGTTCGCGGAACTCTTCAGCCCCGACTTCGCGACGCATGAACCGCCCCCAATCCGTGCTCAACGCCTGGGCTTCTTCGCTCAGGCTGTTGACCAGCGGCGTGGCGTTTTCCACCAGGTCCATGGTGCGGTTGGCGGCGGCCTCGGTCAGCTTGACCACATACCCCAGACGCTCGGTGGCGTCCGTGATCTGCGACACTTCCTCGGCTTGCGGCATGTTCGGGTCAATCTGGAAATTGACGATCGCGCTATGCAGCTCGCGAGTGAGCTTGCCCACTTCCTGATACAGGCCGCGGTCACGGGTCTGATTGAGCTCATGGATAAGTTGCACAGCGTCGCCGAACCTGCCTTTTTCAAGGCTTTCGACCAGTTCGACCGCGTGTTTTTTCAGGGTCGATTCAAAATCGCCCAGTGAAGATTCTTTATGCTCCATAGCTCCCCCGTGGCGCAGTGGATCAACCGATGCGTTCGAAAATCTTCTCGATTTTTTCTTTCAACGCCTGGGCCGTGAAGGGTTTGACCACATAGCCGTTAACACCGGCCTGGGCCGCTTCGATAATCTGCTCGCGCTTGGCTTCGGCAGTCACCATCAGCACCGGCAGGTGCTTGAGCTTTTCATCGGCGCGCACGTGACGTAGCAGATCGATACCGGTCATGCCAGGCATGTTCCAGTCCGTTACCAGAAAGTCGATGCTCCCGCTGTTGAGAACCGGAATGGCAGTAGTGCCATCGTCAGCCTCGACCGTGTTGGTGAACCCAAGGTCACGCAACAGGTTTTTTATGATCCGCCGCATCGTTGAGAAGTCATCAACGATGAGGATTTTCATGTTCTTGTCCAATTCGACCTCCAAGCAGTCTTAAACGCGCCCAGCACCTGGACGCGCCATTTCAATCAATCCGGCAATGCATTCGATGACTGTCTGGAGCACAACAGATCGCGACCGGTGCAGTTCAACACCCCACCGGCCTCGTTCGCAGTGTCCCCACACTGCCTTCAGCGCGCTCGCCACTCCCCCAAACGCCCCCGCAAACGGGCCGCGCACTGGCTATGTAACTGGCTGACCCGCGATTCGCTGACCCCCAGGACCTCACCGATTTCCTTGAGGTTCAGCTCTTCGTCGTAGTACAGCGCCAACACCAGTCGCTCACGCTCCGGCAAATTGGCAATCGCGTCCGCCAGCGCGGCCTGGAAGCGTTCATCTTCCAGATCGCGTGACGGCTCCAGATGTGCACTCGCGCCATCCTCGTGCAGCCCTTCGTGTTCGCCGTCCTGCAACAGATCGTCGAAACTGAATAACCGGCTGCCCAGGGTGTCGTTCAAAATCCCGTAATAATCGTCGAGACTCAATTGGAGTTCGGCCGCAACCTCATGATCTTTAGCGTCACGACCGGTTTTAGCTTCAATCGAGCGAATTGCGTCGCTGACCATGCGGGTATTGCGGTGAACCGAACGTGGCGCCCAGTCCCCCTTGCGTACTTCATCGAGCATCGCGCCGCGGATTCGAATGCCCGCGTACGTCTCGAAACTCGCGCCTTTACTGGCGTCATATTTGGTCGATACTTCAAGCAGGCCGATCATCCCGGCCTGGATCAGGTCTTCAACCTGAACACTGGCCGGCAGACGGGCCAGCAAGTGGTAAGCAATGCGTTTGACCAGTGGCGCGTAACGCTCGATCAGCTCGTACTGCGCGTCACGTGCCGACTTCTTGTAGAGGTTGTAGCCACTGGCTGTCATAGGACGGGTCCTGCGGTCTGTTGCACGAGGCGCTCGACGAAAAACTCCAGGTGCCCACGCGGGTTGGCAGGCAGCGGCCAGGTGTCGACCTTCTGCGCGATCGCCTTGAACGCCAGGGCGCACTTGGAACGCGGGAAGGCTTCGTAGACGGCGCGCTGCTTCTGCACGGCCTTGCGCACGCTTTCGTCGTAAGGCACCGCACCGACGTATTGTAAGGCGACGTCGAGGAAGCGGTCCGTGACCTTGGTCAACTTGGCGAACAGGTTGCGACCTTCCTGCGGGCTCTGGGCCATGTTGGCCAGGACGCGGAAGCGGTTCATGCCGTAATCGCGGTTCAGCAGTTTGATCAGCGCGTAGGCATCGGTAATCGAGGTCGGCTCGTCGCACACCACCAGCAAGACTTCTTGCGCTGCGCGAACGAAACTGACTACCGAGTCACCAATACCCGCAGCGGTGTCGATCACCAAGACGTCGAGGTTGTCGCCGATATCGCTGAAAGCCTGGATCAGGCCGGCGTGCTGGGCCGGGCTCAGATGAACCATGCTCTGTGTGCCGGACGCGGCCGGAACGATGCGAATACCGCCGGGGCCCTGCAACAGAACGTCGCGCAGCTCACAGCGGCCTTCGATCACGTCGGCCAGGGTACGTTTGGGTGTCAGCCCCAAGAGGACGTCGACGTTCGCCAGCCCCAGATCGGCGTCCAGCAGCATGACGCGCCGGCCGAGTTCAGCTAGAGCCAGGGACAAGTTCACTGACACGTTAGTCTTCCCGACGCCACCTTTGCCGCCGGTCACCGCGATCACCTGTACGGGATGCATGCTGCCCATGTTATTTCTTTACCTTGTCTTGCATAGACGGAGGCCACATTACTGGCTGCGCGCTCAATAACTGAACAATGCATGGCAGACCATCGATGTAGGTACAAAAACTGTTCATTAGTACCTCAGCCAACCTGCTTGGTCGGGCTGTGGTAAATATCAGCGAACATGTCAGCCATGGCTTCTTCGCTGGGTTCTTCTTGCATTTGCACGCTTACGGCGCGACTGACCAACTGATGACGACGCGGCAGATGCAAATCATCCGGAATACGCGGGCCATCGGTCAGGTAAGCCACCGGCAATTCATGACTGATCGCCAGGCTCAACACCTCGCCCAGACTTGCCGTTTCATCCAGTTTAGTCAGGATGCAGCCAGCGAGCCCACAACGCTTGTAACTGTGATAAGCGGCCGTTAGAACCTGTTTCTGGCTGGTGGTTGCCAAAACCAGATAATTTTTCGATTTGATGCCACGACCGGCCAGGCTTTCGAGCTGCATACGCAGAGCTGGATCGCTGGCCTGAAGGCCCGCGGTATCGATCAGCACCACGCGTTTGCGCAGCAAGGGATCCAGCGCCTGCACCAGCGATTGGCCCGGATCGACGTGGGTTACCGACACGTTGAGGATCCGGCCCAGGGTCTTCAATTGTTCCTGAGCACCGATACGGTAGCTGTCCATGCTCACCAGCGCGATGTTTTGCGCGCCGTATTTAAGCACATAGCGGGCCGCGAGCTTGGCCAGGGTGGTGGTCTTGCCCATGCCGGCCGGGCCGACCATGGCAATCACCCCGCCCTCTTCCAGCGGCTCGACTTCCGGCGTGGCAATCATCCGCGCCAGGTGCGCCAGCAACATGCGCCAGGCCTGACGGGGTTCGTCAATGTCGGTAATCATCGCCAGCAAGTCGCGGGACAACGGGCCGGACAGGCCGATGCGTTGCAGGCGACGCCAAAGGTTGGCCTGGGCTGGACGGCTGCCTTGCAGCTGATTCCAGGCCAGGGAACCGAGTTGTACTTCCATCAGTTCGCGCAGGCTGTTGAGCTCAAAACGCATCGAATCGAACGCCCGTGGATCAACACCGCCAGCGGCAGGTGCCGGGGCTGGTGCCGAGCGACGAGGTTCGGCATACGTCGGCTCGATCAGCGGCTCGGCGGCGGTCAACGGCAAGCCGGCGAACAACTGGCGATTGGTGGTCTTGTCGCCTTCGGTTTCGCCTTCGCCACGCAGGCTCAATTCGGCCTGGGCGGTGACGATCCGCGACTGAGTCTTGCGCAGCTCATCCTCGAGTTCCATGTTCGGAACACGCGGGGCCAGCGCCGACAATTTGTAATCCAGGGCAGCCGTCAGCTCGACACCACCGGCGATCCGGCGATTGCCAATAATGGCGGCATCAGCGCCCAGCTCATCACGAACCAGTTTCATGGCCTGACGCATATCGGCGGCGAAAAAACGCTTAACTTGCATAAACCACTACCTCAGCCGTTGGGCCCTACTGTCGCAACGATGGTCACTTGCTTGTTGTCAGGAATTTCCTGGTAAGCCAACACATGCAAACCCGGGACTGCCAGTCGGCCGAATCGCGAAAGCATCGCGCGAACCGGACCGGCTACCAGCAGAATCACCGGTTGACCTTGCATTTCCTGACGCTGCGCCGCATCGATCAACGAGCGTTGCAGTTTCTCAGCCATGCTTGGCTCCAGCAGAACGCCCTCTTCCGAGCCTTGTCCTGCCTTCTGAAGACTATTGAGCAATATCTGTTCCAACCTTGGCTCCAGGGTGATAACTGGTAGCTCGGAGTCAGTCCCTACAATGCTTTGGACGATGGCGCGGGACACGCCGACGCGCACCGCGGCCACCAAAGCGGCAGTATCTTGACTCTTGGCAGCATTGTTGGCGATGGCCTCGGCGATGCTGCGAATGTCCCGCACCGGCACCTGCTCGGCCAACAACGCTTGAAGCACTTTGAGCAGCTGCGACAGCGAGACCACGCCCGGCACCAGCTCTTCGGCCAGCTTCGGCGAGCTTTTGGCCAGCAATTGCATGAGTTGCTGGACTTCTTCGTGACCGATCAGTTCGCTGGAGTGCTTGTACAGAATCTGGTTCAAGTGCGTCGCCACGACCGTACTGGCGTCGACCACGGTGTAACCAAGCGATTGCGCCTGGGCACGCTGGCTGATTTCGATCCAGACCGCCTCAAGGCCAAAAGCCGGATCTTTGGCGGTTATGCCGTTCAGCGTGCCGTAGACCTGCCCCGGGTTGATCGCCAGTTCGCGATCCGGGTAAATCTCGGCTTCTGCCAGGATCACACCCATCAGGGTCAGGCGGTAAGCACTCGGCGCCAGGTCGAGGTTGTCACGAATGTGCACAGTCGGCATCAGGAAGCCCAGATCCTGGGACAGCTTCTTGCGCACGCCCTTGATCCGCGCCAGCAACTGACCGCCCTGGTTGCGATCCACCAGCGGAATCAGGCGATAGCCGACTTCCAGCCCGATCATGTCGATCGGCGTCACGTCGTCCCAGCCCAGCTCCTTGGTTTCCATGGCGCGAGCCGGCGACGGCAGCAGCTCCTGCTGACGCTTGACCTCTTGCAGGGCCTGAACCTTGACCACGTTCTGCTTCTTCCAGAACAGGTACGCGCCGCCAGCAGCCAGGGCCGCCATGCTGAGGAAGGAGAAGTGCGGCATGCCGGGCACCAGGCCCATTACCGCCATCAAACCTGCCGCCACGGCCAACGCTTTCGGCGAGGCGAACATCTGGCGATTGATCTGCTTGCCCATGTCTTCCGAACCGGAAGCACGGGTCACCATGATCGCCGCCGCTGTCGACAACAGCAGTGATGGCAATTGCGCCACCAAACCGTCACCGATGGTCAACAGCGCATAAACCCTGCCGGCATCGCCGAAGGTCATACCGTGCTGGAAGATACCGACCGCCATGCCGCCAATCAGGTTGATGAACAGAATCAGCAGGCCGGCGATGGCGTCACCGCGCACGAATTTGCTGGCACCGTCCATGGAACCGTAGAACTCGGCTTCCTGGGCGACTTCCATTCGGCGCAGTTTGGCCTGGTTCTGGTCGATCAGGCCGGCGTTCAAGTCGGCGTCAATCGCCATTTGTTTGCCGGGCATCGCGTCGAGGGTGAAACGTGCGCTCACCTCGGAAATCCGCCCGGCACCCTTGGTTACCACGACGAAGTTGATGATCATCAAGATCGCGAAGACCACGATACCAACCACGTAGTTACCGCCGATCACCACCTCGCCGAAGGCCTGGATCACCTTACCGGCGGAAGCGTGACCGTCCTGTCCGTGGAGCATCACCACCCGGGTGGAGGCCACGTTCAGCGCCAGTCGCAACAGCGTCGCCACCAGCAGAATGGTCGGGAACACCGCAAAATCCAGCGGCCGCAAGGCGTAGACGCAGACCAGCAAGACGACGATCGACAACGCGATGTTGAACGTGAAAAACACGTCCAGCAGGAACGGCGGGATCGGCAACATCATCATTGCCAGCATGACCAGCAGCAACAACGGCACACCCAGGTTGCCCCGACTCAAGTCGGCAACGTTTGTGCGGGCAGTGTTGAGTAACTGAGAGCGATCCACCGGTTTTCCCCGTTCCTTTAAAGCAAACTTTTGACGCCTGAAAGAGGCGCAGGGCGGCTACTGCAAGAAGCCTTCCAACTTTTGCAGAGGTGGGACATAGAGGGTTGTTTTGAGGATTTGCGTCGTCTGTGCCGGCCTCTTCGCGGGCAAGCCTCGCTCCTACAGTCCCGTGTCGTTCACATATGCCGCGACCGACTCAAAAACGGTAGGAGCGAGGCTTCCCCGCGAAGAGGCCGGCACTACCCGCACAAAACTCAGGAATCACGCCGCAAATCCGGCGGGATCGGCAAATCATCCTTCAGCGGATCCGGACGCTTGCCCTTGCCCGCCCGGTACTGGCGGATCTGGTAGACGTAGGCCAATACCTGGGCAACCGCCAGATACAACCCACCGGGGATTTCCTGCTCCAGCTCGGTGGAGTAGTAAATCGAACGTGCCAGGGCTGGCGACTCTAGCAACAGCACATTATTGGCCACGGCGATTTCACGAATCTTCAGGGCGAGGAAGTCACTGCCCTTCGCCAGCAGCACCGGCGCACTGCCCTTGTCGGGATCGTACTTGAGGGCGACGGCGTAGTGCGTCGGGTTGGTAATGACCACGTCGGCCTCGGGGATGGCCGCCATCATCCGGCGTTGGGACATCTCGCGCTGCAACTGGCGAATGCGCTGTTTGACCTCCGGCCGCCCTTCCTGATCCTTGTGTTCGTCGCGCACTTCCTGCTTGGTCATCAGCAGTTTCTTGTGGCTTTCCCACAGCTGCACCGGCACGTCGACGGCGGCGATGATGATCAGCCCGCAAGCCATCCACAAAGTGCTCCAGCCGACCACTTGCAGGCTGTGAATGATCGCCATGTCCAACGGTTCATGGGCAATGCGCATCAAATCGTCGATGTCGGAAGACAACACCGCCAGCGCCACGAACAGCACGATGAAAAACTTCGCCAACGCCTTGAGCAGTTCGACCAGCGCCTTGGCCGAGAACATTCGCTTGAGCCCCGCACCGGGGTTCATGCGACTGAATTTCGGCGCCAGGGAGCCCGCCGCGAACAGCCAGCCACCGAGGGAAATCGGACCGAGCAACGCGGCCAGCAACAAGGTGATCATCACCGGCTGAATCGACAGCAGGGCGATCAGCCCCGAGTTCAGCAGGAAAGTGCCCATGTTGCGCTGATCCAGAATCACTTCCCGCGACAGCGTGAAGTTCATCCGCATCAGCTCCATCATGTCCTGCGCCAGGGCTCCACCGAAAATCAGCAGCCCGCCAGCACCGGCCAGCATGACCGCCAGGGTGTTGAGCTCCTTGGAGCGCGCAATCTCGCCCTTGTCCCGGGAGTCCTTTTTACGTTTCTCCGTGGGGTCTTCTGTTTTGTCCTGACCGCTTTCGCTCTCAGCCATGACTCAGCGCGCCCGTGCCAGTTCGCGTAACAACTGCAAGGCCTCGGAGGCCAGCGGTTGATACTGATTGAGAATGTCCGCCAGGCCGACCCAGACAATGAACAGTCCGAGCACCAGGGTCAGTGGGAAGCCGATCGAGAAGATGTTCAACTGCGGCGCTGCCCGGGTCATCACGCCAAACGCAATGTTGACCACCAGCAACGCCGTGATCGCCGGCAACACCAGCAACAACGCCGCACCGAGTACCCAGCCGAGTTTGCCGGCCAGTTCCCAGAAATGATGAACCATTAACCCACCACCGACCGGCAGCGTGGTGAAGCTTTCGGTGAGGACTTCGAACACCACCAGATGGCCGTTCATCGACAGGAACAGCAGGGTCACCAGCATGGTGAAAAACTGCCCGATCACCGCCACCGATACACCGTTCGTAGGGTCGATCATCGAGGCGAAGCCCATACCCATCTGGATCGCGACAATTTGTCCCGCGACCACGAAAGCCTGGAAAAAAAGCTGCAAGGAAAAGCCCAACACCGCGCCAATGATGATTTGTTCGGCGATCAGCAGCAGCGCGCTCAGATCGAGTGCGTTGACCGGCGGCATCGGCGGCAAGCCCGGAGCGATCACGAAGGTGATCGCCAAGGCGAAGTAAAGACGAACGCGCGTGGGCACCAGCGTCGTGCCGAAAATCGGCATGACCATCAGCAACGAACCGATGCGAAACAGCGGCAACATGAACGTCGCCACCCAGGTACTGATCTGGGTATCGGTCAGCTGCAGCAGCGACATGGTTTAGCCGATGACCTGAGGAATACTGCCGTACAACTGCAGGATGTATTCCATGAAAGTCTGCACCATCCAGGGCCCGGCAACGATCAGCGTCACCAGCATGACCAGCAAGCGCGGCAGGAAGCTCAGGGTCTGTTCGTTGATCTGCGTGGCGGCCTGGAACATCGCCACCAACAGGCCCACCAGCAGACTCGGAATCACCAGCACGGCCACCATCATCGTGGTCAGCCACAGCGCTTCGCGAAAGATGTCTACCGCGACTTCCGGCGTCATGGCGACACGCCGCCGAAGCTGCTCGCCAAAGTGCCGATGATCAACGCCCAGCCATCCACCAGCACGAACAGCATGATCTTGAACGGCAGGGAAATGATCAGCGGCGAGAGCATCATCATACCCATCGCCATCAGCACACTGGCCACGACCAGGTCGATGATCAGGAACGGAATGAAGATCATGAAGCCGATCTGGAACGCGGTTTTCAGCTCGGAAGTGACGAAGGCTGGCACCAGAATAGTCAGCGGCGCCTGATCCGGCGACGCGATGTCAGTGCGCTTGGACAGGCGCATGAACAGCTCGAGGTCGCTGCTGCGCGTCTGCGCCAGCATGAAGTCCTTGATCGGCACCTGGGCCTTGGCCACGGCATCCTGAGCGGTGAGTTTTTCCGCCAGATACGGCTGCAAGGCGTCCTGATTCACCCGGTCAAATACGGGCGCCATGATGAACAGGGTCAGGAACAGCGCCATGCCCGTGAGAATCTGGTTCGATGGCGTCTGCTGCAGGCCCAGGGCCTGACGCAGGATCGAGAACACAATGATGATCCGGGTGAAACTGGTCATCAGCATGACGAACGCCGGAATGAAACTCAGCGCGGTCATGATCAGCAAAATTTGCAGGCTGACCGAGTATTCCTGAGCGCCATTGGCGTTGGTGCCCAGGGTGATCGCCGGGATCGACAACGGATCGGCGGCGAACGCCAGCGGCGCGACCAGCATCAGGGCCAGCGTCAAGACGATGCGTAACGCACCCATTACTTCTTATCCTTCTGATCCTTGCCGAGTATCTTCAGCAGATGCTGGGCAAACTCCGGAGTCGCTTTCTCGGTGGTGGTCGGCACTTCAATCGGCTCTTTAAGCACATGCAGTGCAGTGATCGTGCCGGGGCTCAGGCCAAGCAGAATCTGCTCGTTGCCGACTTGCACCAGCATCAAACGGTCGCGGGGACCCAAGGCACGAGAACCGACAATCTCGATCACCTGCCCCTTGCCGGCCGGCCCGGCCTGCTGGACCCGGCGCAACAGCCAGGCGAGGAAAAAGATCAACCCCAGCACCAGCAGCAAGCCGAACACCAACTGCGTCAATTGCCCGGCCACACCGCTACTGACTGCCGGCGCGGCGGCTGTCGCCGTCGCAACCGGCTCGGCGGCCAGAGCGCTGAACGGCAACGCCAATGCAAACCCCAGAACCCTTTTCACTTAGCGCAGCTTCTTGATACGTTCGCTTGGGCTGATCACGTCGGTCAGGCGGATGCCGAACTTCTCGTTGACCACGACCACTTCGCCGTGGGCGATCAGGGTGCCGTTGACCAGCACGTCCAGCGGTTCACCGGCCAGGCGATCCAACTCGATCACCGAACCCTGGTTGAGTTGCAGCAGGTTGCGGATGTTGATGTCGGTGCTGCCCACTTCCATGGAAATCGACACCGGGATGTCGAGGATCACGTCGAGGTTCGGACCGTCCAGGGTGACCGGGTCGTGGTTCTTCGGCACGCTGCCGAACTCTTCCATCGGCAGACGATTGGACGGCGAACCGGCGGCGTCGGCAGCCAGCAAGGCGTCGATGTCGTCCTGGCCGGCATCACCGGTTTCTTCCAGGGCGGCAGCCCATTCATCAGCCAGTGCCTGGTCGTCCTGGGCGTTCATATCGTCGTTCATCATTTGTCCTCGGCGGGCAACTGCTCAATCAAGAGCAGCCAATTAATAGGGGGGTTGGAGCGCCGGTCAGCGGCGCTCGATCGGCTCGATCACTTGCAACGCGAGGTTGCCTTTGTGCGAGCCCATCTTGACCTTGAAGGCCGGCACGCCGTTGGCGCGCATGATCATCTCTTCCGGCATCTCGACCGGGATCACATCCCCCGGCTGCATGTGCAGGATGTCGCGCAAGCGCAACTGGCGGCGGGCAACCGTGGCACCGATCGGCACGTCTACGTCCAGCACGTCCTGGCGCAGGGCGTTGACCCAGCGCTCGTCCTGATCGTCCAGATCCGACTGGAAGCCGGCGTCGAGCATTTCGCGCACCGGTTCGATCATCGAGTACGGCATGGTCACGTGCAGGTCGCCGCCACCGCCATCGAGTTCGATGTGGAAGGTGGACACGACAACCGCTTCACTCGGGCCAACGATGTTGGCCATGGCCGGGTTCACTTCCGAGTTGATGTACTCGAAGTTCACTTCCATGATCGCCTGCCAGGCTTCCTTCAGATCGACGAAGGCCTGCTCCAGCACCATGCGCACCACGCGCAGTTCGGTGGGGGTGAATTCACGCCCTTCGATCTTGGCGTGACGGCCGTCGCCGCCGAAGAAGTTGTCCACCAGCTTGAACACCAGTTTGGCGTCGAGGATGAACAGCGCGGTGCCGCGCAACGGCTTGATCTTGACCAGGTTGAGGCTGGTCGGCACGTACAGCGAGTGCACGTATTCGCCGAACTTCATCACCTGCACGCCACCGACGGCAACGTCCGCCGAGCGGCGCAGCATGTTGAACATGCTGATGCGGGTGTAGCGGGCGAAACGCTCGTTGATCATTTCCAGGGTCGGCATGCGTCCGCGGACGATGCGATCCTGGCTGGTCAGGTCGTAGCTTTTGACGCTGCCGGGTTCGGCAGCGTTATCGGTCTGTACCAGACCATCGTCGACGCCATGCAACAGCGCATCGATCTCATCCTGGGACAGCAGGTCCTGCACGGCCATGTCGTGTTCCTACTGCAGTACGAAATTAGTAAAAAGCAGCTGTTCGATAACCACTTTGCCGAGTTCTTTCTGCGCCACTTCCTGGACGCTGGCCGTGGCCTTCTGACGCAACATCTCCTGACCGACCGGGGTCGCCAGTGTGGCGAAGTCCTGGCCGGAGAACAGCATGACCAGGTTGTTGCGGATCACCGGCATGTGCACTTTGAGCGCTTCCAGATCAACCTGATTGCGGCCTTGCAGGGTGATGCTCACCTGCATGTAGCGCTGGCGACCGTTCACGTTGTAATTGGCCACGAAGGCCGGGGCCATGGGCTCGAAAATCGCTGGCTGCTTGCCGACCACAGCGGTTTCAGCGGCGGCAGGCTTGCTCTGGGCACTGTGCATGAAGAACCAGGTCGCCCCCACGGACATGCCGACCGCCAGCAACAGGGCCACCACGATCACAATGATCAGCTTGACCTTGCCTTTGGTTGCGGGGTCTTTTACTACTGCGTCGCTCTTCGCCATGCCAATAATCCGTCACTATTCTAGTTTTCACAGTCGCACGGCAAGGCAAGAGCAAGTGTTATGCCAGAAGTGTCGGGAGGTAGGGAGACAGCGAATGGCGATCAATTGTAGGAGCGAGGCTTGCCCGCGAAACAGGCGCCGCGGTGTATCAGCCAGACCGCGTTATCGTTCTTCGCGGGCAAGCCTCGCTCCTACAGGGAACGCGTGGGATCAGGCGTAGTAGTCGACCGCGCTGGAGCCGATCACGCTGGTAGTGGTTGCCGCCACTTCGGCGACGCTTGGCGCGACCTCTTCATCCATGGCGTCAAGACGACCTCCATTGGAATTGGTCCGACCGCCCTGCCCCTGTTGAGCCTGATCCTGGCCCTGACCTTGCGAGCCACGAGACTGGTCGGACACATTGACGTCGACCTGGCCCATGCCCTGCTGCGAGAACATGTCACGCAGGCGATGCATCTGACTGTCCAGCGCTTCGCGAACGCTTGGATGGGCGCTCATGAAGGTGACCTGAGTCTGCTGGTCCGGAACCATGTTCACCCGGATATCGAGACGCCCCAGTTCAGCCGGTTGCAACTGGATGTCAGCCGCCTTGAGGTTGGCGCTGGAAAGATACATGACGCGGTTGACCACTTCCTCGGTCCACCCGCTCTGATGCATGGCGATAGGCTGGTTCACCGGCAAGGCATTGGCGGTTTTCGGGGTGGCCGCCTGGGTCAGTGCCGCCAGACGGTTGGCGAAGTCATCGACACGGGTATCGCTGCTGGCGGAGGTCAGATCCTTGAGGCCGCTATCGATCAGGCCGCTGAAGGCTTTCTCACCACCCTGGCTGGTGCTGTCCTTGTCGGCTTGCACGTCGAGCATGCTGGCCATGCCGGCGGCAAAATTCTGCGCCGCCGTCAGCTCACCGTCAGCCTGGGCTTGGGCAGAACTGGCTTTTGGCTGGGCCTGGCTGCTGGCGGATACGTGACCGCTCTGCTCCATGGCCATGCGCACGGCGGGCAATGCGTCGAGCGGATCAGCTTCGGGATCGAAATCGCTATCGGTGGCCGTCGCCACT
The DNA here is from genome assembly GCF_044759925.1 of Pseudomonas sp. NPDC099000. NCBI lineage: Bacteria > Pseudomonadati > Pseudomonadota > Gammaproteobacteria > Pseudomonadales > Pseudomonadaceae > Pseudomonas > Pseudomonas sp. NPDC099000. Next base: position 410,797 of record NZ_JBIWAF010000003.1, on the reverse strand, counting down.
GGCGCAGACGCGGCCACAACGGCGGCGGCAACCGGCGTTTCAGCCTGTGGCTGTGCGGTCGTGACAACGGGCGCAGCGGTTTGCACGGCCGGCACGGTTACCAACGGCTGTACCGCCTGCATCAACGCAGGATCCAGGGCCGGGTCGAGGCTCGGATCAACAGGCGCCGTATCGGCCACCGGCGTTTCAGCGGTCTCGGGCTGGTCGTCGCTGGCAGCTGTGTCATCGGTCGGCGCCGGTTTATCGGCGGGCAAGGAATTGCCGCTATCGGCAACCGCCGGTTCCGGGGCGGCAGGTTTCTCGCCGCTGACATCCGGTTTGCCGGGGGTTTGCGAGGCATTTTCGGTAGCCGGTTTAGCCGATTTATCAGCAACCACAGAAGGCTTGTTCTGGGTTTGATCGGCGTAAACATCAGCGAAGCTGGACGCCTTGTCCCCTGGCTCAGAGCCCTGCGCCGGGGTATTGGCGGGGGCGACTTGAGTCTTGGCCGTCGCGACGGCCTGCAGAAGCGAATTGGGGGTAACGGGCATAAAACGGTCTCCGCTGCACTGGGATCGTAGGTACAGTTGAGTGAGATGAATGCAAAGGTCGAGCCAGGTTGGCTCGACAGAGGCTAAAAGCGCCGGACGGTCGCGTCAGTCCGCGAGAGAGCGCTGTCGCTCTGCTTCATAAAGCGGTCGGACAATGGCAAATTCGCCGTCGATTTCTCCGACAAGCGCTTCAATACCCGCAAGGCTTTTTTGCCTGGCGCGCTGCTCAAGCTCATTGCACAGCTCGGCGAGGCGAACGGCGCCCATATTGCTGCTGCTGCCCTTGAAACTATGGGCGGCATTCATGAGTTGCGCGGCATCTTCAGCCTTTCGCAAAATGCGCAAGCGCTCTTCGGAGTCGGCGATGAACGTATCCAGCAACGTCGGATACTCATCCTCCATGACTTCCTGCAACGCACTCAGCACGTCGCGGTCCAGATGTGTGTCAGCCACTTGCTCACTCCTTGATCAAGAATGGGTGAATTATGCCAGAGCCTCCCAGAAAAATTCCACGCGGGCACTTCGACCATCGTCGGACCAGCTCGCGCTACGACTCAATTGACGGATCAGACTGACGCCGCGTCCCGACAGACGGCCACCCTCAACGGGACGCTCCATCACCCGCGCCACATCAAAGCCTTTGCCACTGTCTTCGACCCGCACAATCAGGCTCCCGCCCTTGTCCGTCGGCTCGACCTGCAAATGCACCCGCACATAGCCGTCTTGCAACGCTTCCAGTCGTTCATTGCGCGTTTGATAATAGCGCGCAAACCCCGAAGCATCGCGCTTGAGGCTTGAGTCCAGACCCAGCACGCCGTGCTCGAGGGCATTGGAATAAAGCTCTGCCAACACGCTGTAGAGTGCGCCACTCTGAGCCCGCAGACCGTGGACCTCAAGCAACAATTGCAAAAGGTACGGCAGCGGATTGAAACGTTTGAGGGTCGCGGCACGAAATTCGAAACTCACCGACCAGTCCAGCGGACAGGACTGGCCACTGTCGGAATACACCGGCGCCGGCGGGATCAGTTGCGCGGCCTCCAGCAGACTGACCTCGACCATGCTCACGTCATCGCGCGCCTCGCCACGAAAATCCCGCAGCGCTTGCTCTATCTCTTCGAACAGCGCGTCTGGCTGGCGATTGGCCGCAAACACCCGCTGCAACCGCTCCACACCAAACAACTGTTCGTTGGCATCGCAGGTATCGATGACCCCGTCCGACAGCAAAAACACTCGATCGCCAACGGCCATCGGGAATACTTCGGTGCGGTCATTGAAGGTTTGCGGGCTGAGCACGCCCAGTGGCAAGTGCCGCGCCTTCAGCGGTGTGCGCTCACCGCTGGCGATGCTGTGCAAGTACCCGTCCGGCATCCCGCCGTTCCAGACTTCCACCGAGCGTCGCTGAAAGCTCAGGCACAGCAAGGTGGCGCAGCAGAACATGTCCACCGGCAGGATGCGCTTGAGCTTGGCATTCATCTCGCGCAGGGTCTCGGCCAGGCCGTAGCCCTTGGCGGTCATGCCGTAGAAGACTTCAGCCAGCGGCATGGCGCCCACCGCAGCCGGCAAACCGTGACCGGTGAAATCACCCAGCAGCACGTGCATGTCGCCAGCCGGAGTGAACGCCGCGAGCAGCAGGTCGCCGTTGAACAGCGCATACGGGGATTGCAGGTAGCGGATGTTCGGCGCACTCAGGCAGCCCGAATGCGCCACCTTGTCGAACACGGCCTTGGCAACCCGCTGCTCGTTGAGCAAGTAGTCGTGATGCCTGGCGATCAGGTCACGCTGCTGCAGCACCGTGGCCTGCAACCGGCGCAAGCGGTCCATGGCCTTGATCTTGGCGGCGAGAATCACCTGGTTGTAAGGCTTGGCCAGAAAATCGTCACCACCCGCCTCCAGACAGCGGGCCAGGGCCTCGCTTTCGGTCAGCGACGTCAGGAAGATGATCGGCACCAGGGTTTCCCCAGCCAGCGCCTTGATCTGCTGAGCCGCTTCGAAACCGTCCATCACCGGCATCATGGCGTCCATCAGCACCAAGTGCGGCCGTTGCTCGCGAAACGCTTCGACCGCTTCGGCACCGTTGGCGGCCGTCAGCACCTGATGGCCCTGGCGACGGACGATGCTCGACAACAGCATGCGATCGGCCGCGCTGTCTTCGGCGATGAGGATCGTCAGCGGTTCGAGCGGCTGCATGGCGGTCATGCAACGTCGAAGATTAGTTCGAAATTGGAGATGGCGAGAATCTTGCGCACATCGGCGTTGGCGTTGGTCAACGTGATTTCGGCATTCTCGCCGCCGGCGTGATCACGCAACAGCAAGAGCATGCCGAGCGCGGAACTGTCGAGGTAGGTGGCTGCTTTAAGATCCACCTCGAACGATTCGGGCTTTTGCTCAAGCCTCTCGTAGGATTCACGGAATTCCTGATGCTTGGCGAAATCGAATCGACCTTCGACCGAAATCGTCAGCTTTTTCCCATCCCGGGAGACTTTTGTAACGACTGGCATTTATCGGCTTCCTTGTCATGGGTAAACGTACGTGTACAAGGTTTAGCACTTGGCGGGGACGGGAGCAAGGCGGGAAATTGTGGCGTCTGTCAGACCGCCTTCGCGGGCAAGCCTCGCTCCTACAGGTTTTGTGTCGTACACAGCAATTACGAACGACACGGATCCTGTAGGAGCGAGGCTTGCCCGCGAAGAACGATAACGCGGTCCGACTGACTCAATACGGATCATGCCGCGGCAAACGCTGGGACAACTCGTCCAGCAGCTTCTGCTCGCGCTTGTCTTCCAGCTTCCGCGCCTCGTCCATGTAGCGCTGTACAAGTTTTCGCAGGCCTTCGACCCGGGCAAACGCCTGCTGCCAGGAATCGCGCGCCTTGTTCAGGTTGTTCTGGTGCCAGTTCAGGCTTTGGCGCTGCTGATCGATGGCGGTGCCCAGTTGTGCAAGAAAGCCCTGATAGCCGAGCAGCCACTGGCCGGAAACGCCCGTGCTGCCACGCACGATCCATTGTTCCTGGTATTCGAGGCGAAAGTTTTCGAGGTCGGCGAGTTTGCTTTCCGCCACTCGAACCTGGCCCTGGAAGTGCCCGAGGCGCATAACCGCGGTTTTTTCGGCCTTTTCAGCCATTTCCACTACGGGTGCCAGGCGTGCCGCGCGGCTCAGGGCCATGGCCGGTTAGCCGCCCGCTGCCGGGGCGAAGATCGAGGCGAGATGGTTTTCGCTGGCGCCCATGCCGATGTTGTCGTTCAAGCCCTGACGAAGATAAGTGGTCATGGCTGGCTGCAGGGAAATCGCGACGTCGGTTTCTCGATCACCGCCCGGCACGTAGGCACCGACGCTGATCAAGTCGCGGCTTTGCTGATAGCGCGACCAATACTGCTTGAACATCTGCGCGCGCGCCATGTGCTCGGGGCTGACCACCGACGGCATGACCCGGCTGATGGAGGCTTCGATATCGATGGCCGGGTAATGACCTTCTTCCGCCAGGCGTCGGGACAGCACGATGTGCCCGTCGAGCACGCCTCGCGCCGAGTCGGCAATCGGGTCCTGCTGGTCATCGCCTTCGGACAATACGGTGTAGAACGCGGTGATCGAACCACCGCCCTTCTCGGCGTTACCGGCCCGTTCCACCAGTTTAGGCAACTTGGCGAACACCGACGGCGGATAGCCTTTGGTCGCGGGCGGTTCGCCAATGGCCAGGGCGATTTCCCGCTGGGCCTGGGCGAAACGGGTCAGCGAATCCATGAGCAACAAGACGTTCTTGCCCTTGTCGCGGAAATATTCGGCGATGCGTGTGCAGTACATGGCGGCGCGCAGACGCATCAGCGGCGCATCGTCCGCCGGCGAGGCGACGACCACCGAACGCTTGAGCCCTTCTTCACCGAGGATGTGCTCGATGAACTCTTTAACTTCACGACCCCGCTCACCGATCAGCCCGACCACGATAATGTCGGCCTCAGTGAAGCGGGTCATCATGCCCAGCAGCACGGATTTACCCACGCCGGTACCGGCGAACAGACCGAGACGCTGACCGCGACCGACCGTCAACAAACCGTTGATGGTGCGAATGCCTACATCCAGCGGTTCACTGATCGGTTCGCGCTTGAGCGGGTTGATGGTCGGGCCGTCCATCGGCACCCAGTCTTCAGCCTTCATGCCGCCCTTGCCATCCAGCGCACGACCGGCGCCGTCCAGCACCCGCCCGAGCATGCTCATGCCCATCGGCAAGCGGCCAGTGTCTGCCATAGGAACCACTCGGGCACCGGGCGCAATGCCGGCGACGCTGCCGACCGGCATCAGGAACACTTTGCTGCCGGAGAAGCCCATGACTTCGGCTTCGACCTGCACCGGGTGATAACTGTCGTCGTTGATGACCATGCAGCGGCTGCCCATGGCGGCGCGCAAGCCTTCGGCTTCGAGGGTCAGGCCGACCATGCGCAGTAGACGGCCTTCGAGGATCGGCGCCCCCGCCAGCGTAGTGACCTCGGCGTAACTGCCCAGGCGCTTGGCGAAGCTGGTGCGATCAAGGCGCATCGGGGTCGTCCAGTGTCGGAGCGACCGCAGGCTTTTCGTCGACCGGCAGTTCCAGGCTCAGATCCGGTGCGGCCGGGTGCAAGGCCTGGTCGTGCAACTGATCGAAGAGCTTGGCCATGACTTGGGCAACGCGGGTTTCAACGGTGGCGTCGATGCGGCTGTGTTCGGTCTCGACCCGGCAACCCCCGGGCAGCAGGGATTCGTCTTCGACGATGCGCCAGGTTTCTTCATGGCGCTCGCGCAGGGCTTTGACCTGTTCGAAATCCTGCGGATTGATGTACAGCCGCACGTTACCCACGCCCAGCGGCAAGAGCTTGAGAGCTTCGCGCATGACGTGTTCGATTTGCGTCGAGTCGATGGCCAGTTCGCGCTGAATCACCTGTTTGGTGATGTGCTGCACGAGGTCGACCATGGACTTTTCGATCTGGGTGTCCTGCTCGGCGATGGGCTCGAACAGGTTGGCCATCAGCTGTTCCAGGCCCGCGACCTTCGGCGCCAGGACAGCTTCGGCTTCCTGACGGACCTTGAGCGTGGTGCTGTGGAAGCCTTCTTTCTCGCCGATGGCGAAGCCTTCGTTGTAAGCCTCCTGACGGATGCTTTCGAGTTCTTCGAGGGTCAGTGGCTGGACTTCATCCAGCGGCACTTCTTCCATTTCCGGCGGTTCGGGCTCAGGTTCCGGCTCGGGCTCCGGCACAAAAGGATCGAAACTGGGCAACGCCCAGACGTCGAAACCGGCGACGGCCTTGCCTCGGATCAGGTCGGTCTGGGACTCATCATGTTTGGACGACATAGTGACCTTAGATCATCTCTTCGCCGCCCTTCCCGCCGAGAACGATTTCTCCGGCTTCGGCCATACGGCGGGCAATGGTGAGGATTTCTTTCTGCGCGGTTTCCACGTCGCTGACGCGCACCGGGCCTTTGGCCTCGAGGTCGTCGCGCAACAGTTCGGCCGCTCGTTTGGACATGTTCTTGAAGATCTTTTCCTTGACGCCTTCGTCCGACCCCTTGAGGGCCAGTACCAGCACGTCGGAGGACACTTCGCGCAGCAACGCCTGGATTCCGCGGTCGTCGACATCGGACAGGTTGTTGAACACGAACATGAGGTCTTCGATCTGACCGGACAGGTCTTCGTCGACTTCGCGAATCGAGTCCATCAACTGACCTTCGATCGAGCTGTCGAGGAAGTTCATGATATCGGCCGCACGCTTGATGCCACCCAGGGTGGTACGCGAGGCATTCGAGTTGCCGGAGAACTGCTTCTCGAGAATCTGGTTGAGTTCTTTCAGGGCGGCTGGCTGCACGGTGTTCAGCGAGGAAACCCGCAGAATGATGTCCAGACGCACCTTGTGGTCGAAGTTGCCAAGCACTTCACCGGCCTGGTCCGGGTCGAGATACGCCACGACGATCGCCTGGATCTGCGGGTGCTCGTAACGGATCACGTCGGCGACGGCGCGCGGTTCCATCCACTTCAGGCTGTCGAGGCCGCTGGTGTTGCCGCCCAGCAGGATGCGATCGATCAGGCCATTGGCCTTGTCTTCGCCCAGCGCCTGGGTGAGCATTTTGCGCACGTAGTCGTCGGAGCCGACGCCCAGGCTGGTCTGGTCGCCGACGATGTCGACGAACTCGCTCATGACCTGCTCGACCTGCTCGCGATGGACGTTGCCCATCTGCGCCATGGCCACACCCACACGCTGGACCTCTTTGGGCCCCATGTGGCGCAACACTTGGGCAGCATCGGTCGAACCCAGGGACAGCAGCAGAATCGCGGCTTTGTCGACCTTGGTCAGTTTGGCGGCAACGGCTCGGTTATCACTCATCTGCGTTAATCCACTCTTTCACGACCTGGGCCACGCGACCCGGATCTTCTGCCACCAGACTCTTGATTGCATTCAACTGTGCGTCATAGCCTTCGCTCGGGCTCGGCAGCAGGATGCTTTGCGGACCACCGAGGCTGACGCGGTCGTTGGCCAGTTCGCCGTCCAGGCCGCCCATGCCACCAAGCTCCACGTCGCTGCCGATGCCGGCCAGCTGCTTGCCTTTTCCGCCACCGGTGATGTTGTTGAGCACCGGACGCAGCACACCGAACACCAGCACCAGGATGAACAAGACACCCAGCACTTGCTTGACGATGTCCCAGAACCATGGCTGGGAGTAGAACGGAATATCGGCAATCACTTCACCGCGCTCGGCGGAGAACGGCATGTTGATCACACTGACGCTGTCACCACGGCTGGCGTCGAAACCGACGGCGTCCTGCACCAGGCGAGTGAAGCGCGCCAATTCATCGGCGCTCCACGGCGCACGAGTGGTCTCGCCATTGGCGGCGTTGACCTTGACCTGATCATCCACGACGACCGACACCGACAGGCGATTCAATCGGCCCTGCTGTTGCTTGGTGTGGCTGATCGAACGGTCGAGCTCGAAGTTCTTGGTGGATTGTTGACGCTTGTCCGCCGGGTACGGCGCCAGCATCGGCTGACCGGTGGCCGGGTCCATGATTTGCTGACCGTTGGCATCGATCAACGGCTGGCCTGGCTGAACCATACCGGCCGCCGCGGTGCTGCCACCGGTGGTTTGCGGCGCGGAGGCTGGCGATGGCGGCTGGTTGCTCAAGGCACCCGGCACACCTTGCGGGCCATTGCTGGCGGTGCGTTGTTCGTTGACCGACTGCTCGCTGCGCAACGCCGGTTGATCCGGATTGAACTGCTCGGAGGTCGACTCGACGGCACTGAAGTCCACGTCGGCCGAGACTTCGGCTTTATAGCGGTCGTTGCCCAGCACCGGTTGCAGGATGTTGTGCACGCGCTGGGTCAGCATGGTTTCCATGCGACGGCTGTAATCGAATTGCTTGCCGGCCATGGTCAGTTCGGAGTTTTCCGCCTGATCCGACAGCAGGTTGCCTTTCTGGTCGACCACGGTGATCTGGGATTTGCTGAGCTCGGGAACGCTGGTCGCGACCAGATTGATGATCGCCACCACCTGACCCGGCTCCAGCGAGCGACCGGAATACAGTTCAACCAGCACCGAAGCGCTTGGCTTGCGTTCGTCACGCACGAACACCGAGCTTTTCGGAATCGCCAGGTGCACGCGGGCACCCTTGACGTTGTTCAGGCTGGAAATGGTCCGGGCCAATTCACCTTCGAGGCCGCGACGATAACGGGTCGCTTCCATGAACTGGCTGGTCCCCAGGCCCTGGTCCTTGTCGAGGATTTCAAAACCGATGTTGCCATCGCTGGGAGTGACACCAGCGCCCGCGAGCTTGAGCCGCGCACGGGACAGGTCATCGGCCTTGACCAGCAAGGCACCGGAGTTGGGTTCAACGGTGTAGGGAATATCGGCGGTGGCCAGGGTATCCATGACCTGTTTGGCGTCCATACCGGCAAGGCTGCCGTACAGAGGCCGGTAGTCCGGCTGCTGCGACCACAGCACCACGGCAAAACCAATCGCCACGCTCGCAGCCAGGCCGACCAACAGGCCCACCTGACGCAACATGGTCATCTCGGAGAGGTTTTCCAGGAAAGACAACCCGAACAGCGGCGGTTTGCCGTCTATCGGAGTGGCCTTGGCCGGAACGTTATCGGCGACTGCTTCTGCCATGACTCAATTCGTCCTTAAACCGGCATCTGCATGATGTCTTGGTATGCCTGAACCAGCTTGTTGCGCACTTGGGTCAACGCCTGAAAAGACACGCTGGCCTTCTGCGAGGAAATCATCACGTCCGTCAGGTCGACGCCGCTCTTGCCAATTTCGAAGGCACTGGCCAACTGACTGGACGCTTGCTGGGTGTCGTTCACTTTATTGACAGCCTGACCGAGCATGTCGGAAAAGCTGCTGCCACCCAGTTCAGGGACTGCGGCAGTCGATTTAGGCGCAGACATGGCATCCATTTGCATGGAACGCATATCCAGCATCAATCGATTAAATTCAATACCTTGGCTCATGATCTACTCTCATTGGCGACCCGCAATTTTTTGACACTCACTCGGCGGGTAGTGAGGTGTTAGCAACAAGGGTGCCAGCTCCGTGGCTGCATTGAACAAAAGCCCTTCCTTAGCCCTCATTCCAATCTTTCGAGCCGTGTCTCAATTCTGTAGCAGCTGGCGAAGTTTGCGTCCGGCTGCGCAGCAGTCGTGAAATCAGCCAGCGCGGAGTTTCAGAAAGACCGAGTGTTCAGGCTTTACGACTGCTGCGCAGCCGGACGCAGGCTTCGCCAGCTGCTACAAAAACCGTGTCAGGTGGCAAACAAGTACGCTTCCACATCCATTCCGGCATCGCGCATCTGCGCCAGCTTGTAGCGCAAGGTGCGCGGGCTGATACCCAATCGCTCGGCGGCTTCTTTGCGGCGACCGCGTTCGGAGCGCAAGGTGTCGATGATCATCTGGAATTCACGGCGGCGCAGGTCATCACCCAACGCCCCGGCCGATTCAGTCTCGACCTCCGCCGCCCGCGCCGGCGCCAATGCCGACAACGGCGCACAGGCCACCGGCCCGGACAGACAGAAATCCTGAGGCTGGATCAAGCCACCCTGCTGCAGAATCAAGGCACGCTGGATGGCGTTGTCCAGTTCACGTACGTTGCCCGGCCATGGATAACCGATCAGGCACGCCTGCGCCTCGGGCGACAGTTTCGCCGCTGCATGCTTCATTTTATTGACGTGTTTGGCCAGCAGACGCTCGGCCAGCGGCAGGATGTCGGCGGTACGCTCGCGCAGCGGACGCCAGGCCAGTGGAAACACCGACAACCGATAAAAGAGGTCTTCACGGAACCGCCCCGCCGCCACTTCACCGGACAAGTCACGGTTAGTGGTCGCCACCACCCGGATGTCCAGGGAGATCGGCTTGCGAGCGCCGACTCGTTCGACTTCGCGCTCCTGCAACACCCGCAGCAATTTGGCCTGGAGCCCGAGGGGCATTTCGGAAATCTCGTCGAGCAGGATCGTGCCGCCATCGGCCTGCTCGAACTTGCCGGCCTGCGCCGCGATGGCGCCGGTAAAGGAACCTTTTTCGTGACCGAACAAGGTGGCTTCGAGCATGTTGTCGGGGATCGCCGCGCAGTTGATCGCAATGAAAGGCTGACTGGCGCGATGGGAATGCTGATGGATGTAACGCGCCAGGACTTCTTTACCGGTCCCGGACTCGCCGGAGATCAATACCGTCGAATCGCTGCGCGCGACCCGCGCGGCCAGTTCCAGCAATTGCACGCTGGCCGGCTCGAAGGCGATCGGCCCTTCGCTCTCGGTCGCACCGAGCGCGCCCAATGCGTGCCGCGCCACCAGGTCGAGCAAGGCTTTGGGCTCGAACGGCTTGACCAGATAATCCGCCGCGCCCTGGCGCATCGCATCGACGGCCCGCTCGACAGCGCCGTGAGCGGTCATCAGCAACACCGGCAACTGCGGCTGGCGCGTTCGCAGCAAACCGAGCAACTGATGGCCGTCCATGCCCGGCATATTGACGTCGCTGATCACCAGGCTGAACGCCTCGTTGCCGACCGTCGCCAGCGCTTCTTCCGCCGAACCGACGGCCGTGTAATCGTGCCCCGCGAGCAGCAGCGTATCGGCCAGTGCTTCGCGTAGCGCGCGATCATCCTCGACCAGCAGAACCTTGATTGCCATGTCCTTCACTCCGCTCCCCGAGCGTTGGGCTGCTCACCGGAAAAAAGCGGCAGGATGACTTGCGCACAGGTGCCGCGACCCGGCCGCGAGCGCAACTGCAATTCTCCCTGATGAGCACGGGCCACTGCCTTGACCACGGTCAGGCCCAGGCCGGTCCCGGTGGTTTTAGTGGTGAAAAACGGCTCGCCCAGACGCTCCAGCACCGTGCCATCGATGCCGCTGCCGCTGTCACTGACGCACACGCGCAGGCTGTTTTCGCGGGTGTAGAAATGCACCTTCAAGCGGACAGCTCCGGCACTGGCCTGAATCGCGTTCTCGATCAGATTGAGGATCGCGCCGACCAGGGTGTCGCGATTGCACAGCAACTCACCGGCGTGACTGTCGCACTGCCAGCGAATCGGCAGGTCCTGAACATGGGTCAGCGCCGCCGATTGCAGCGACTGCATCAGTTGCTTCGGCGTGACGCGGTTGGTCAACGGCAGCTCGCCGCGAGCGAACACCAACATGTCGCGAACCTGATGCTCCAGTTCATGCAAACGCTCTTTCAGGCGCCCGGCGAAACGTTGTTGCGTGGCGACCGGCAACTCCTGCTCAGTCAGATGACTGGCGTAGAGCAAAGCGGCAGACAACGGGGTTCGAATTTGATGAGCCAACGAAGCGACCATTCGCCCGAGGGACGACAGGCGCTCGTGACGGGCCAGTTGATCTTGCAGATGACGGGTTTCAGTCAGGTCGTTTAGCAATACCAACTGCCCAGGCTCGGCATCCAGCGAACGAGTGGCGATCGACAGACGCCGACCGTCCTTGAGGGAGATTTCGTGACCGTCGTCTTCGCGGGGGGCAAAGCAGCGGGCGATGACATGGCGCCAGAGCTCGCCTTCGAGGGGCAGACCGAGCAACTCGCAAGCCGCTGGGTTGGCTTCACGCACAATGCCCTGGGCATCGATGACGATGACGCCGCCAGGCAACAGATCGAGAAGGTTTTGCAAACGGTTGGCCAGGCGCTCCTTTTCCGCCAGCTCTTGCATGCGCTGAGCGCTGACCACTGCCAGTTCGCCCTTGAGCTCGGTGACCCGGGCTTCAAGCATGCTGTAGGAATCAGTCAACTGGCTCGACATCTGGTTGAACAGCGAGAATGCCTGCTCAAGGCCAAGCCGGCTTGCCTGCTCTACGGACGACGGTTGCCCCGAAGCATCAGGGACAGGAGACATCTGGGCGGCTTGGGGCATCGTGCTCTCTCGCTTGGCTGACCGTCAGTTAAACGGAACGTTGCGAGGGATGTAGCAATACCCGTGCCTAAAAAAAACCGCCTATAAATGAATGACTTGAAAAACAGGCGTCAATCATCCGCCTGTTCATCACCGTCACGACGGCTCATGCCGTACTTGCGCATCTTTTCCACCAGCGTGGTGCGACGAATACGCAGGCGTTCTGCGGCACGCGCCACGATGCCATTGGCATCATCCAGCGCCTGCTGAATCAGGCCCTGCTCCAGACCACCGAGATAGTCTTTCAAATCCAGGCCTTCCGGCGGCAGCATGGCGTTGGCGGTGAAGTCCGGTGTATGGCCGTTGATGGCCACCCGCTCTTCAAGATCGCTGCGCAGGCTGTCGACCAGTTGCTCGTCTTCATCATCGACGTAGCGGAATTTCTTCGGCAATTCGACCACGCCGATCACCCCGTACGGGTGCATGATCGCCATGCGCTCCACCAGGTTGGCGAGTTCGCGAACGTTGCCCGGCCAGCCGTGACGGCACAGCGACATGATCGCCGCCGAGTTGAAGCGGATCGAACCGCGCTTCTCGTGCTCCATGCGCGAGATCAACTCGTTCATCAGCAACGGGATGTCCTCGACACGCTCACGCAGCGGCGCCATTTCGATCGGGAACACGTTCAGGCGGTAGTACAAATCTTCGCGGAAGGTACCGATCTCGATCATGCTTTCGAGATTCTTGTGGGTCGCCGCAATGATGCGCACGTCGACGCTTTGGGTCTTGTTGCTACCCACGCGCTCGAAGGTGCGCTCCTGCAAGACGCGCAGCAACTTGACCTGCATCGGCAAAGGCATGTCGCCGATTTCGTCGAGGAACAGGGTGCCGCCGTTGGCCAGCTCGAAACGCCCGGCACGGCTGGTAATGGCGCCGGTGAAAGCGCCCTTCTCGTGGCCGAACAATTCGCTTTCAAGCAACTCGGCCGGGATCGCCCCGCAGTTGACCGGAACGAACGGCGCGTCACGACGCTTGGAGTGATAGTGCAGGTTGCGCGCAACCACTTCCTTGCCAGTACCGGACTCACCAAGGATCAGCACACTGGCGTCGGTATCGGCCACTTGCTGCATCATCTGACGGACGTGCTGAATCGCCCGGCTGGTGCCGACAAGGCTGCGGAAAAGATTGGGTTCGCGATGACGACCGCGCTCGCGGGCCTGGTCATACATCTCGCGATAGACCTGGGCACGGTGCAGCGAGTCGAGCAATTTGCTGTAGCTGGGTGGCATTTCCAGGGTCGAAAGCACTCGGCGACGCTGGTCTTCGGGCAAGTCAACGGAAGAATTATCACCCATTAACAAAACCGGAAGGAACTCATCCCAGGTTGCGAGTGTCTTTAACAAGCCCAGAAGTGCGCCAGGAGCATTGACCGTCCCGATGAGGACACAGATCACTTCACGACTTGATGACAAAGAGCCGACAGCCTGCTGCCAGTCATGGCTACCACAGGGTAAATTTTCTTCGCCGAGAAAATTTAAAATCACCGCCAAATCGCGGCGGCGGACGCTATCGTCATCAATCAGCAGAATTTTGGTTTCACGCCACATGCAATAGCAACTTCCCTAGTCAACTCAATGCCCAAAATGATGGGGCAAGCTAGACGCTTGCAGACACGTTATGCCTGTAGACGCCTGAAATCTGGAACCAGCCACTAGTTAAGTCAAAAAACCGTGCACAGTCAAATTTATGGCGCACTATGTTTGGATTAACTGAGGATTAATTAACCAAACAGATGGTAAACCTTTGCCGCGCTCTGCGCTTGATGGATCTGCGACATCTCGTCGACTATCGCTTGCCTCTCCCCCGTCGCCGCCTCCAGAAGCTGCTTGTACACCCCCAGCAACTCCTCAAGGTTATCGCGCAGAGCAGTTTCGTCCACCGACGCTTCACTCAAGACGTCTTCCATACAGGAACGACACGCCAGGTCCAACTCACCGATGGCCTCCCAGTTTCGCTCGGCCAATGCACCGACCAGGGCTTCGCGGGTGTGCTCGATTCGCTGCAATACAAGACTCATGGTGATCTCCTTAAAACTGCGGACCCGGTGCGGCAATAGCATCCCAACCGTCTTTGACTGTTCGAAGCAAATCAGAGACTTCGTCGAGAATCTTCGGATCGGTCTTGATGTTGGCCTCGGCCAGACGTTTCATCATGTACGCATACAGATTGTCCAGGTCACCAACCGTTTCGACGGAATTCTCGAGGTCCAGGCCTTCACGCAAACCACCAATGATGCCGATGGCCTTGCCGATCAAGACACCTTTGTTTGGGATGTCTTTGCGCTCAATCGCGCCCTTGGCCTGGGCGATACGATCCAGGCCACCTTCCATCAGCATCTGCACAAGACGATGCGGGCTGGCTTCGGAAGTTTGCGCCTGAGCGCCAATCTTCTGGTATTGGCGAAGGGCTAACATCGGATTCATGTTGTACCTCATCAAAATGCTGTAGTTCGTATAACCAGTGTATCGACGACGCGTCAAAAAACTTTAGATTCAAATGCAAAAAGCCCGGAGCGCTTGAAAACGCTGCCGGGCTTTTGGCGTTATGCGTGTTACGAGTTCTTTTGCTGCGCGGTCATCGCCTCAAACATCGAGGTGATGTTGCTGGCTGTCGCCTTCAACTTACCAACGAGCGTGTCCATGTCGTTGTACTTTTTGGTCAGTACAGCGGTCAGTGTTTCGACCCGACGATCCAAGGCAGCCTGATCAGCCGTCAGCCTGGTTTTGGTCACATTCAGGTTGGTGGTGCGAGTGTCGAGAATGCCACCGGTATCGGTGTACGGCTTGATCACATTGTTCATGCGCTCGATCAGGCCGTTAGTACCGGTAAACAAGGTCTGAACCTCGCCACCGAGCTTCTTGTCGTTCATCGCAGCGGTGAACTTGGTGCCGTCAAAGTTCAGTGCACCGGTTTTCTGGTCCGTGGTGATCCCCAACTGCGAGAGCACGGTCAGCTTGTCGCCAGCACCGGTCTGGGACAACGGCCCACGAATGGCAGCCAGCAACGAACGGGGCAGCGGGTCACCGGTGAGCGCAGCCGGGACGGTCGGCTTGCCGTCATCGTCCAGGGAGGGCTTGGTCAAGGACGTCACCGCGTTGGCAACGGCGTTGTAGGCGTCGACAAACTTCTGGATCGATGCCTTCAGGCCATCTTTGTTGGTCGCGACGTTAACAGTCGATGTGCCTGCGCCGGTCAGGGTCAGACTCAGACCGGAGATCGTGTTGGCGATGGTATTGGACTTGCTGGTCATCGCCAGACCATCGACCGAGAACACCGCATCCGCAGCCAGGCCGCCGATCGCGCCCGAAGAGGTTGCGGTCGGTACGGCAGCCATTGGGGCCGTACCGTCGATGGCCAGCTCGGGGATACCGGTGGCGGAGATATCGGAACCTGCACCGGTCGCGGTCGAACCCAACACCAGACGCGAACCGAAGCTGTCGGTCACGATGTTGGCGCTCAGGCCGCTAGCCTGGTACTGGCTGTTGATCGAGTCCCGTACCGATTGCAACGTGGCGCCCGCACCAACGGTAACCGGGTAGCTGGTGCCGTTCTGGGTGATGGTCAGCGTGCCTGGCGTTATCGCACTGGTCGCGCCGCCGGCAAAGGCCGCGGAGGCGACTTTCGACGAGGTGGCAAGGCTGGTGACTTTGACCACGTAGTTACCGGCAACAGCGGTGTTGCTGGACGTGGATGTCAGTACTTTGGGGTCGGAGGACGTTGCCGAATAACCCGTGAACTGAGGGGTCGTCGTGCTGCCCAGATCGGTGAGTGCTTTCTGGAACGTGGCCAGCAGCGACTTCAGCGTACCAATCCCGGAGATGCTCGCCGTGTTGGTCGTGGTCCCACGGTCGATCTGACCTTGCTTGGCCGCTTTGTCAGCGTTCACCAAGGCTTTGACGATAGCACCAGTATCAAGGCCGGAGCCTAAACCCGTGCCCGGTAAAATTGGACTTGCCATGTGGAACTCCCTTCAGTGTGTCGCCGGCCTTTTGACCACTACAACGCCCAAAAGAACATAGCAACAAAATTCATGCCAACTGTCAGGCTTTAGCGCTGAACAACAGGCTGCTTGCATCATTCAAACTATTGGCCAGTTTCAGGACTTCTTCGTTGGGGATCTGACGGACCACCTCACCGGATTCACTGGCAATGACCTTTACAACAACCTGACCTGAAGGCTCATCAATCGAGAACTCCAGATTACGCTTGACCGACTGAACGAACTTTTCAATTTCCTGGACGGCCATCTTCAGGTTGTCCTGCTCAGTCTGTGCGCTCTTGCGCACCTCCTTGACGTCGACCACTTTCGCGGGCTCCGCTCGAGGCTTTTCCGCAGACAAGTCGGCAACCGGGGTCGCGTGCTTGGCCGCCGGATAAGACAAGTTCAGCTTCACGCTCATATCCATGTCCATCACCTCTAAAAGTAAAAAAGCGAGAGGGTACGACAAGCGCACACCCCTCGCCAAAACTCAATCAGCTATTACTGAAGCAGTTTCAGTACAGCGGATGGCAGTTGGTTGGCCTGGGCCAGAACTGCGGTGGAAGCTTGTTGCAGAGTTTGTTGCTTGGTCAGCTGGGCAGTTTCAGCAGCGAAGTCGGTATCTTGTACGCGACCACGAGCAGCTTCAGCGTTTTCGTTGATGTTCTGCAGGTTGGAGATGGTGCTGGTCAGACGGTTTTGTGCAGCACCGAGGTCAGCACGCGCGGAGTTGATGGTTTGCAGAGCGGCGTCGATACGGGTCAGGGCTGCGGAGAACGAAGCTTGAGCGGTAGCCGAGTTGTTACCAGTGATCTGCGTGGTAGCCGAGTCAACGGACAAGGCAGCAGCGCCGAAGCCGCTTGGCAGGCTCAGAGTGATCTGGTTAGCCGAACCGGTGTTGGAACCGACCTGGAAGGTCATGGTACCAGCGGTGCCGTCGAGCAGGTTTTTGCCGTTCAGGTTGGTCGAAGCAGCGATACGAGT
The DNA here is from genome assembly GCF_044759925.1 of Pseudomonas sp. NPDC099000. Lineage (NCBI taxonomy): Bacteria > Pseudomonadati > Pseudomonadota > Gammaproteobacteria > Pseudomonadales > Pseudomonadaceae > Pseudomonas > Pseudomonas sp. NPDC099000. The sequence continues at coordinate 393,898 of NZ_JBIWAF010000003.1, read as the reverse complement.
CAGCTCGTCCGACATTGCCGCGAATTCTTTGTTCAGAGCGACACGGTCTTGAGTACCGTTCGAGTCGTTTCGAGCTTGAACAGCCAGTTCACGCATACGCTGCAGAATGTTGGTCGATTCCTGCATCGCGCCTTCAGCGGTCTGAGCAATCGAGATACCGTCGTTGGCGTTTTTGATCGCCATAGTCTGGCCACGGATTTGCGCGGTCATACGGGTAGAGATCTGCAGGCCGGCGGCGTCATCTTTAGCGCTGTTGATTTTCAGGCCGGAAGACAGACGAGACATCGAAGTCGACAGAGCATCGGAAGCACGGTTCAGGTTTTTCTGAACGTTCAACGACGTGGTGTTGGTGTTTACAGTTAAAGCCATGACGAATTCCTCGTTGGTTGGGTACTGCGGCTTCCGGCCCTGGCAACCGCCGGGTATGGCCTAGAGAACCTTCGTAATAGTTATCGTCGCCAACGCAACTTGCTTTAGGGGATTTTCAAAAATATTTGCCATCACGTTGCCACCCCCCGTAAATCAAGGGGTTGGCGACGTTTGACAGCGAAAAAATGACGTCAGGGAAATGTCGGCGACAGGTTGGCGAGGATTCGCCGGCACCGACTGAAGATAAATCGCTTAAACGGACAGCGTGTCATTCAGCAACCGGACCAGTTCATATTCCAGGTAATCGGCCAGTGCGAGCCAGTTCTGCGCTTCCTGACACGCGAACATCTGGCCGAGCACAAACGCCCACTGCTGCTGAGCCTCCTGCGGCTTCGAATCGAACGCCGGGTGGACCGCACCGACCAGCTCGATCATCGCCAGCCCGGCTTCGACATCACGCCCCAGGCGAAACAAGGTTGCACAGTGCTGCGCATCGGCAACGAAGGTTTCAAGCACGCTCACGATGCAAACTCCGGATGAAAAACCGTGCCGGCAATCATCGCCCCTGCCCGGCTGCTGTTATAGAAGCGCACCTTGGGATGGCCCGCGACAAAACGCTCCAGCTCACACAGATAGCTGCGGAAGTTGAGCTGAGTCTTGATGCGCTGGCCATGACCATCCAGCACCCAATGCTTGGCGGCGCCCAGTTGCGGCCCCAGGTCACCATCGTTCCATCCCGCGTGGGTCTTGTCGCCCGGAAAGGCGAAGTCGGCGCCGAACAGCGTGATCTGCGTCGCGCCCATCTTCACCGCCAGGTCCGCCGCCGGATGAATCACGCTGCCACCGACATACAACTCGCCCCTGGGCAATTGCCGACGCAACTGCTGGTAGATCGGGCTCGCGGAATAACCGGCAAAACGCGGCCCCTGCCAGGCTTCAATCACCACCGGATCAAGCATGGGCATGTACACCAGCGTGATGTCGGCCGTGCCTTCAGGCGGCAGGTGCCGGTCCGAAATGCGCTGGTCGATACTGACGACAATGTCGGGACGAATGCCGTGCTTGAGCAACGGACGATAGGCCGTATCGACGCAGATGAATAACGGTCGCGCGGCTTCATTGCGAATCGCGCGCAAGGTCGCAAAGTGCTGTTCCAGGCTCGGGCCGGTGGCGATGACAAACACCTCCTGCCCCGGCTGTGAACCGAACAGATCGGCCACATCCTGATCGGCCTGCACCCATTTGAGACTGACCTGCAAGCGCTCGATAATCTCAGGCGCCTGCGGGTCGAACTCTCGATTATTGAAGGTCAAGTGGGTTTCGCTGATCAGGCGATCACGGATCTTCGCGTTGAAATCGTCGGCCAGCACCAACTCGGAAGGCAAGGCAAAAAACGGCAGCTGGATTTCCCCCAGATCACCGGCATACAACAACTCGACCCGCGAATCGCTGAGCCACGGCTGTTGATCGAGCAGTTGCAGCACCAAGGCAAACACGGCGCCGTTGAGGATGTGCACGTACAACCGCTCAAGACCGGCACGTTGCAGCAACTCCATTTGCAGATCGCCGAGCCCGGTGCCGTAGACATGCGCCACCGGACTGTCGAGCGGCAAGCTATCAGCCTGAAGCACGGCCTCGCGACTGCGGTCATGGCGGCTGGTCAGCTGAATGCCGTTGATACTCAACGTCGAGCCCAAGCCTTCCACCAGATCAGCCTGTAGCAGGTTCGTGTCTTCAACCAGCAAGCGCACAGCCAACGCCGGCCAGCGTTGCTGGATGACGTCGACGTTGTGCTCAAAGAACTCGCTCATGGCGCCTCGCATTGTGTTCGGGCAAAAAAATAGCGCTCAAGATTACACCTTGAGCGCTTTTTTTGTGTCTGGCTTTCTGTGCTTAAAGCACCGGGCTCAAGGACGATAGAGGATCGCCGAGCCCCAGGACAGCCCAACGCCGAAACCGCTCAGCGCAACGCGCTTCCAGTCGGAGTCCAGCACGTGTTTTTCCAACAGCAGCGGAATGCTCGACGACACAGTGTTGCCGGTCTCGACCATGTCCTTGATGAACTTCTCCGGCTCGCCTTCGAAGCGGCGCGCCACCGCGTCGACAATCGCTGCGCTGCCCTGGTGGATGCAGAAGGCGTCGATGTCATCAGCGGTCAGTTGCGAGTCAGCCAGCAGCTCATGCAAGTGCGCCGGGACTTTGAGCAGCGCAAAGTTGAACACCTGACGACCGTTCATGTAGAACACGCCGTCAGTGACTTTCAGGTGCGGCGCACCGGAACCGTCGGTGCCGAACTTGGCTTTACCGAGCTGCCACGGCGCGTTTTCGCCCATCCAGGTTGCAGTGGCGGCGTCGCCAAAGAGCATGGTGGTGTTGCGGTCTTCCGGGTCGACGATTTTCGAGTACGGGTCGGCGGTGATCAGCAAGCCATTCTTCAGGCCCGCGGCTTCCATGAAGCCCTTGATCGCGTAGATGCCATAGACGTAGCCGGAGCAGCCCAGGGAAATATCGAACGCCGCTACGGAGGTCGGCAGGCCCAGTTTGTCTTGAACGATGGCGGCGGTGTGTGGCAGGCCTTCTTCGTCGCCGTTCTGGGTGACGACGATCAGTACGTCGACATCTTCGCGTTTCAAATCGGGATTGTTGGCGAACAGTGCATTCGCTGCTTCGACACACAGGTCCGACGTTTCCTGCCCAGCGTCTTTGCGCGGCAGGAAGGCCGAACCGATTTTGCCCAGGATGAATTCTTCATCCTTTTCGAATTTTGCACCTTGTGCGTAATTGTCCACGCCGGCTACAGGAACGTAGCTCGCAATGCTTTTTATGCCAATCATTACGGCTTCCCAATAATAAACAGCCCAATACCACCGCTCGTAATGATTCGAGGGGCGCCGACAAACAGAGAAAAACGTCGTCCCCAGCAGGCGACAACGGGAAGAATAAAAGGCTATCACTGGGCCAGAAACAGGCCAGGCGCCACCTTCCCGATTAATACAATACAGTGAAGATGCGCGTTATGACTCGCAGGTCACGCGATTTTGCCGAATCAAACCGATATGGCGTTATTCGACCAACGACCAGTCCAGCGGGGTTCCACGCTTGATGGCGTGGCGGGCGCGGCGGCCCAGAAGGGTTTCAGCGTGTTTTGGGGCCAGCCCCAGGCCAGGACGGATGGCCCGAAGATTGGTGATGGTAAAAGGCTCGCCGGCCGCCATGTCTTGCGTGACATAGAGGGAACGCCGATAGACCAGCGACTTGCGCTCCGCTTCGGTCACGCCGTAATGCACCTGGCCCATGGCCTGCCAGGCACGCTCGGTTTCGATCACCAGGCTTTCGAGTTCGGCCGGCTCCAGGGAGAAACTGGCGTCCACACCACCGGCCGCGCGGTCGAGGGTGAAATGCTTCTCCACCACCGTCGCCCCCAGTGCCACCGCCGCCACGGAAACGCCAACGCCCATGGAGTGATCGGACAGCCCGACCTCGCAGCCAAACAATTCACGCAAATGAGGAATGGTGCGCACGTTGCTGTTAGCCGGTGTTGCCGGATAAGTGCTCGTGCATTTGAGCAGCACCAGATCCTTGCACCCCGCCTCACGGGCCGCGCGCACGGTTTCGTCGAGTTCGGCGATGCTGGCCATGCCGGTGGAGATGATCAAGGGCTTGCCAGTGGCCGCGACCCGGCGAATCAGCGGCAGGTCGGTGTTTTCGAAACTGGCGATCTTGTAGGCCGGCACATCAAGGCTTTCGAGGAAGTCGACGGCGCTGTCATCGAAGGGCGTGGAGAACGCCAGCATGCCCAGTTCTTTGGCCCGGGCAAAAATCGGCGCGTGCCATTCCCACGGCGTATGCGCTTTCTCGTACAAGGCGTACAACGACGATCCGGCCCACAGACTGTTGGGGTCCTTGATGAAGAACTCACCTTCGGCCAGGTCCAGGGTCATGGTGTCTGCGGTGTAGGTTTGCAGCTTCAAGGCGTGCGCGCCGGCCTTGGCCGCGGCTTCGACGATTTGCAGCGCCATGTCCAGCGACTGGTTATGGTTGCCACTCATCTCGGCGATGATGAAGGGCGGCGCATCGGCACCGATCGAGCGTTTGCCGATCTTGAAACTAGTCATTGCGTTGATCCTTTAATACGTGCGTGAACGCGCAAGCACTCTGAGTGAAACCGGCTTCGCGAAATACCTTCAGCGACGGCTGGTTGGCCGGTAACACCTGTGCGGTGATGGCGGTCAGTTGCGGCCAATGGGCGGTCACGAACGCCTCGCCGCGGGCCAGCAGCGCCCTGCCCCAGCCCAGGCTCATGCGATTTTCGAACAGATAAATCGAGACTTCCGCTGTAAAGCCGCGCAAGTCATAACGCAACACGCCCACCGGACCGTCATCGGCTTCGGCGATCAACAGCAAGCGCTGGGCATTATTCAAACTGGCGGTCAGCCAGTTTTGATGCGATGACCATTCAATCGCCCCGGTCTCCAGCGACCAGCGCCGTACCGCTTCGGCATTGCGTCCGTCGAACAGAAGCTGCGAATCGTCTGCGGTCGCGGGGCGGATCTGCAACACCGCACCGGCCAAGGCGGCCGCCACCCGTTGCGCCCCCCGGCCATCGACCAATTGCCGTGAACGGTCGGCCAGGCTCTGGCGTAATCCCTGATTGCCCGCGACAAAACTGATCGCCTGACGCAATTGCTCGACGCTGACCTGCTCACGAGCGCCCAGATAAACATGAGCGCCCGCAGCCGCCATGACCTCGCCGTTGGCCTGCTGATTGTTCGAGACCGCAATGCAAATTGTCGGCAGCCCCATGGCCGCCCGCTCCCAACTGGTGCCGCCACCGGCGCCGACAAACAGGTCGGCCTCGGTCATCAGCCGGTAGAAGTCGCTGACAAAACTGTGCAAGCGCCAGTTCGGGCGATCCGCCGCCATGGCCTGCATCGTGTTCCAGGCCGGGTTGTCGGCACCGGCAACGAAATCGACTTCCAGCGTAGCGAAATCCGCCATCGCCAACATCGCGTGATGAGTCTGCATCGCCGCATCAAAGCCGCCGAAATTCACCAACACCCGTTGGGCGTGCGGCTTGATCGGGATCGCCGGGCAGCAGAACTCATCGCGCAGCATCGCGAAACGTGGGCCGAACAACGTATGGCAGCCAGGCGCGAGCAGCGAGTCATAAGCCTCTGGTGTGCCGGACAGGTTCTGGTTGAGCAGCAGGTCGACGGCGTACTGGCGAGTGGCAAGGTCATCCACTGCGGCGATCCGTGGCGCCCAGCGCCGGGCCGCGGTCTGCCAGTGATGGTCGAGGCCATAGTGGTCGACGATGATCCAGTCGAACGCCGGATGGTTTTCCAAGACGTGCGCCAACGCGTCGATGTCCGCCTGCCACGGCAACATGGATTCGATGGCTTGCTGCGGGTCCTCGTCGGGGTAACGTTCCGGCAACGCGAAGGTTTCAAAACCTTCGGCCGCCAGCGCGTCCAGACGATGCCCCGTCAGTCGACGACACGCAAAGGCAACGTGCGAGCCCTGCTTGCGCAAGGTTCTGGCCAGGGGCAACAGCCGGGCGATATGCCCGCTGCCGATGGTCGGCGATGCGTCGGAGCGAATCAGCACCCTCATTGCAGTTCGCCTCCAGCCTTCAACGCGGCGTAAAGGTATTCAGCGCGTTTCCAGTCTTCGAGAGTGTCTATGTCCTGCACCAGATGCCGCGGCAGAATCACCGGCAGGCTCGCCGGGGAAAACAACACATCGCCGCGCAGCCAGGCCTCGCTGCGCCCCCAGTAGAACTGCCCGGCGTCTTGAAAGGCTTCGGCCAGATCCTGCGAGCGGGTGTTGCGAAATTCCGGGTACAGCGACATCAGTGCGCCCTGCTCGTCGAGGGTCAAGGCACGCTGCACGGGAAAGCCGAAACCGGCCACGGAAAACGCGAAGGATTTATCGGGATGCTGCTCCAGCAATTCAAGCCCCTGACGCAAATAGCGCGCCTGCAACAGCGGCGCGGTGGCGTAGACGCAACAGGCATAGTCGAACGCCGGAAGCTCATTCAAGGCATGCACCATCACCGCCGCCGTGCCCGTGAAATCATCGGCCAATGTTGCCGGACGCATGAACGGCACCTCAGCACCGTGCGCCCGCGCGACCTCGGCTATTTCTTCATCGTCGGTGCTGACGATCACCTGATCGAACAGCTGCGAATCCAGCGCCGTACGGATCGAGCGGACAATCATCGGCACGCCGTCGAACGGCTTGAGGTTCTTGCGCGGGATACGCTTGCTGCCGCCCCGGGCGGGAATGATCGCTACGCAGCTCAAGATTCACTCCTGTTCAAGGCACTACTCTTCAAGAATCAGTCGCCGCAGTTGCTCGATCACATAGTCCTGCTGTTCGTCGCTCAGCAAGGGAAACAGCGGCAGGCTGATAGCCTCGGCGTAATAACGCTCGGCTTGCGGGAAGTCACCTTCGGCAAAACCCAGGTCGCGATAGTACGGCTGCAGGTGCACCGGAATATAGTGCAGGTTCACACCGACACCCGCCGCTCGCAAGCCTTCAAACACTTGTCGATGGCTGAGGTTGATCCGCTCTACCTGCAACCGCACCACATACAGGTGCCACGCCGACTCGGCCTCGGGCTGCGCACTGGGCAGCATCAGCGGCAAGTAGGCCAACAATCGGTCGTAACGCGCCGCCAGTTCGCGACGGCGTTCGATGAAGTCGTCGAGCTTGTTCAGTTGTGACAAGCCGAGGGCCGCTTGCAGGTCGGTTATCCGGTAATTGAAACCCAGCTCCACTTGCTGGTAGTACCAGGGACCATGGCTCGGCTCTGTCATCTGCTGCGGATCGCGGGTCATGCCGTGGCTGCGCAAGCGCTGCAAGCGCTCGGCCAGGTCTGCACGATTAGTCAGGACCATGCCGCCTTCGGCGCTGGTGATGATCTTCACCGGATGAAAACTGAATACCGTCATTGCCGCGAATTCGCCGCACCCCACAGGACGCCCGGCATAGGATGCACCCACCGCGTGGGAGGCGTCTTCGATGACGGTGAAGCCATAACGCTCGGCCAGTTCGGCGATCTTGCGCATGTCGCAGCTTTGGCCTGAGAACGCCACGGCCACCACGACCTTTGGCAGCGTCCCGTCACGTTCGGCGTCTGCCAGTTTCGCTTCCAGCGCGTAGGTGTCGAGGTTCCAGGTCAGCGGATCGATGTCGACAAAATCCACCTCGGCGCCACAGTAGCGACCGCAATTGGCAGAAGCCAGAAAGGTGTTCGGCGTGGTCCACAAGCGATCGCCCGGCCCGAGTCCCGCCGCCAGACAAGCAATGTGCAGCGCGGCAGTGGCGTTGCACACCGCCACCGCGAAATCAGCCTGGCAACGCTCGGCCATGGCCTGTTCAAAACGCTCGACGGTCGGCCCTTGAGTCAGCCAGTCAGACTGCAACACAGCAACCACCGCATCGATGTCTGCCTGATCGAGACTTTGCCGACCGTAAGGAATCATGCCGGCAACCCGGCGTGCAGGTCGGCGATCTGGCCCACCGACAGGAAGTGCGGGTTGGTGTCGGATCGGTATTCGAAGTCTTCACTCACAGGCCGGCCCTGCTCGCCTGTGTTATCGACGGCAAAATCCACGTCGACGCTGGTGAAGCGGATCGACGGCTGAATAGTGTAGTGATCGGCGAACTCCAGGGTCATGCGCGCATCGTCCAGCGGCACCATCAATTCATGGAGTTTTTCGCCAGGACGAATACCGACGTTCTTGTGCGGCAAGTGTTCCGCCATGCCCAGCGCCAGATCGACGATGCGGATCGATGGAATCTTCGGCACAAACACTTCGCCGCCGTGCATGCGAGCGAAGCTATCAAGTACGAACTGCACGCCGTGATCGAGGGTGATCCAGAAGCGCGTCATGCGCTCATCGGTGATCGGCAACTCTGTTGCGCCTTCGTTGATCAACTTGCTGAAGAACGGCACGACAGAACCGCGCGAGCCTGCCACATTGCCGTAGCGGACCACGGCAAACCGCGTCTGCTGTTCGCCGGCAATGTTGTTGGCGGCCACGAACAGTTTGTCCGACAGCAACTTGGTGGCGCCGTACAGATTGATCGGGCTGGCAGCCTTGTCGGTGGACAGCGCGACGACTTTTTTAACGCCGTTATCGATGGCCGCGGCAATAATATTTTCCGCGCCATTGACGTTGGTGCGGATGCATTCAGTCGGGTTGTACTCCGCCGCCGGGACTTGTTTCAGAGCGGCGGCATGCACCACGTAATCGATACCGCGCATGGCCTGACGCAAGCGCTCGCCATCACGTACATCGCCGAGGAAGTAGCGCATGCACGGCGCATTGAACGTCTGCTGCATCTCGTACTGTTTGAGCTCGTCGCGAGAGAACACCACCACCCGTTTAGGCTGGTATTGCTCCAGCAGACGGCGGATGAAATTGCGCCCGAATGAACCGGTGCCACCGGAGATGAATATCGATTTACCGTTGAACATGCCTTGAGTCCTTTTACCTGTAGCAGGCTTAAGCAAGCAACTGCGCCCAGTTCACACTGGAAGCATCGCCGAGGGTAAAGCCCTTGCCGGTCAAGGCCAGGTTCTGGTTGTAAGCCAAATCTTGGGCAAAACGCGCTTGCCACTTGTCTTGCAGGGCCGCGGCGGTCTGCGGCGCGTCAGGCAACAGGCCCGGGTGCAGCAACTGCGCCTGAGGGCACCAGACAATCAGGTACCCGGCGTCAGCGGCTTTCAGGCAAAGGTCGATGTCTGCAAATGCTTCGTCGAAATGCTCTTCATCCAGACCGCCGACGGCTTCGTAAAGCTCCTTGCGCACCATCATGCAAGCCCCCGACACCGCCGAGTAGTTCTGCTCCACCTGGTGACCGTTCATGTAGCCTTTGGCATCTTTGCGCTCATCGATAAACACCGAGCCCAGCACGCCATTGAGGCCCAGCACCAGGCCGGCTTGCGTGGTGACGCCACGAATATCCATCAGCTTGGCGCCGACAATCCCGACTTCCGGACGCTGGGCCTGGTTCAACAGGCTGTCGAGCCAGTTGGCGTTGACCACTACGGCGTCAGCAGACATCAGCACCACGTAGGCACCCTTGGCCTCACGCACGGCAAAGTTATGCAGCGCCGAGGCGCTCAGACGCTCGCCGGTACGCAGGACGCGCAGGCGATCGTCCTTACCTTCCAGGCTGGCCAGCCAGGTCAGCAATTCTTCGGACTGGCTGTGGTTATCGGCGATCAGAATTTCGTGCTGCTGATAACGGGTGCGTTGCAGTACGCTGACCACGGCTTGTTGCAGCGACTCGAAATTGTCCTGGCTGTGCAAGATGATCGAGACCTTCGGCCGTTCGGCGTGCTGGTAGTTGATCTGCCAGGTGTGCGGCAATTCGCAGCTGATCTGAGCGCGATAACCGCGCTCCTTGAGGGAGCGTGTCAGGGTCTGACGTTCGTGGGCGTTTTCCTCGGTCGACGGCGCGTTGCAGATCAGCAGCGGCTCGGCCAGATGTGCCAGGCCACCCAAGCCGCCGTCTTCGATCAGGCGCAACACCAGATCGAATTCGAGTGCCGACGCGTATTCAGTCGAATAACCACCCGCCTCGGCCAAGACATCACGCTGGATCAACCAGTGACGGGCCATCAGCGACGGCACGGTTTGCAGCAGATCGAGGTTGACGCCTGGACGGAACACATCGCTCAGGGAACCGTTTTCCTGACGCTGGATTTCGTCCATGGCCACGGCGCGCACGCCTTCGGCACCCAACAATTCGAGGCTCGCGCGCAGCAGGCCGCTGGCGGTGAACTGATCACCGGCCTCGGCCAGCACCAGCCAGTCGGCGGTGGACTGGGTCACACTCTGGTTGATGCGTTCGACATAGTTGGTGGCGGTGACCTTGACGAAGTGCACCGTGTCACGCGCCGTGGTGGTCGCTGGCAAATCGCCGGTGGTAAACACCACCACCTTGAACGCTTTGCAGTGACCATTGACCAGGCTGTCGAAGGTGGTCTGCAACTTGACCATGTCAGCGTCAAGGTCCAGCAAGAGAATGCCGAATTGCGGACCGCCATTGTGTTTGGCCAGGTGCGCACTGATCGACTTGAGTTGCTTTGCGTCAGGATTGCGCGCTTCGATCCAGTTCAGCAGGCGACCGGACGGCATGTTCTCGAACAACGACTGTTCGTCCTGTTTCGGTACCGACGTCAGGCGCTTGGCCCAGGCTTGCAGCTTGACGCCCTCCTCCTCTTCTTCGGTGCCCTGCAACGACTCGGCCAGACGCGCAACCACGGTGCGGTTGAACGCATAGAGGCTCAGCGCTTCCCACAAACGGGCACGCAGAGTGCGGTCGTTGTCATTGGGATGAACGCGCATCAGCTCATGCTGCTTGAGCAAGATGCCTTCCAGTTCCTGCAACTGCAGTTTGCCGGCCGGCATGGTGTGCAGGAGGAATTCGAATTCAGTCAGCAGATCGAACACCGGCTGGTTGTAGAACGGCATTTCGACAAACTGCTCGGTGTTGAATGTACGCACCGGCTCTTTGCCGGACTCGAGCCAGGCCGAGGTGAAAATCAGCGTGCCTTTCAGCGAACGCATGTTGTTCAGGCAGTCGGCCATGGTAGCGAAACTGTCCAGCGCCACCTGCTTGCCCTCGGCCAGCGTCTTGTGGCTCATGCCGGTGGGCAACGAGGCCAGAAACTCGGCAAAGTGCTCGCGGTCGGCCACGGTTTTGGCGTCCTTGAGCGTCAACACCGTCAGGACGTTGGTGTTGTGCTCCGAGGCACCGTAAGGGATTTCCCGCACGGCGAACGGGATCGGCAAAATCCGCGCCTTGGCCCGTGCGAGCATGTAATAGGCATGGCCGATTTCCTGCCACTCGAAGCTGGTGCCCGGCAGCAGCGCGTTGTGCCAGTCTTGCAGCAGCTCGGTACGGCTGACCGCATAGAACGGCGGCAAGAAGTGCCCCATGAATTGCATCAGGCGATCTTCGGCCTGATCCGAGCAGTAATCTTCCGGCCCTTTGCGGTCGCGACGGAAGTAATTCACTTCCGTGGCGCGGGCCAGGTACATGATTCCGTAGCCGTGGCACATGCCGTAGTCGGCGTTGTCTTCGAGGAATTCCAGCGACTGGGTGATCGCATCGTGCAGCAGAAAATCGTCATCGGCCGCCAGCACCATGTACGGCGTGGTCACCTGATTCACGCCATAGGCGAGTTTTTCCTGCAGCCCGGTGTAGGTGAACTGCGGGAGGTGCCGGTAATCGACCATCGGGTAATCGCGGGTGATGTCGTCGTCGCTTTTCAGCGAAGAATCCAGAACCAGAATCGTGCAGGGATAGCTGCTGTAATACTGCAAGGTACGCCGCAGGTAGGCGTTGCGGTTGTGGGAAATCACCACCACCGTCAACCGTTCTTTCAGCGATGCCACATCGTTACGAGCAGTGTTTTGAACGCGCATATCTCTATCCCCACAACCGGCCAAGCGCCGAGAACCCAGATTCAATAATGATTAACGAACGCGACGCAGATAGCCGTCCGGCGCCACGGTGATCAGCAGTTTGTTCTGCAACTGACGGTCGATTTCGAAGTCAGCGTTTTCTTCCAGGTATTTCCACACGGCAGTCTTCGGGTTGTCGCCCGGGCCCCATGGACGATCCGGGAAGAAGTCGGCCGGCATGTCTTCAACCACGGTGTCCATCACCACGCAGTAGCTGTCGACCGAGACCAGCGGTGCGTACAGGCGCAGCTCTTCCAGCACGTGGTCGTGGGTGTGGTTGGAATCCAGCACCAGAATGACTTTCTTGCCTTCGGCCGCCGCGCGCACTTGCTCGGCGATGGCGGCGTCGATGCTCGAACCTTCGATCATTTTGATGCGCTTGCTCATCGGGTGGCTTTCGATGGCTTCGCGGTTGTGCGGGCGAATGTCGAGGTCGATGCCCAGCACTTCACCGTGGCCTTGCAACTCCAGCAGGGAGGCGTAGTAGATGATCGAACCGCCATGGGCGATACCGCATTCGATCACCAGGTCGGGTTTGACCTGCCAGATGATTTCCTGCATCGCCATCATGTCTTGCGGCAACTGAATGATCGGACGGCCCATCCACGAGAAGTGGTAGCTGTACTTGTGCTTCGCCGACTGGTTGAAGAAATCCTGGGCCAGACCGGTGAGTTTCTGGTCATCGCCCTGGGCGGCGATTTCTGCCTGGCATTCGGCTTCGAAGGCTGTATTGATGGTGTTGTCGGTCATTTTTCTAATCTCAATAGTCACTGGAACGAAGCGCTGTCGACGGCGTGATAGACGTAGCGTCCATCGGTCATCCGCTTGATTTCTTCGAGGTAGTTGGAGTTCATCACAAACAGGTTGGCGCCTTCGGGCAGAGTGTCCATTACCTCTTCCGGCGAGGACACACGCACGCCGCTCAGCGGTAGATATCGGCCCTGCTTGGCCGGGTTGATATCCACCACGCGATCTACCGCCACGCCGGCCCGTTGCAGGAACAGCGAATAGATCACGCCTTTGGACGACGCGCCCCAGATCGCCGAACCCTGCTCGGGGGCGGCTTGAATAATCTGCACCGCGTGCTCGAGGCTGCTGGTGAAACCCTGCGGCAACTCAAGGCGCGGCACCGGTTGTTCCGGGGTCAGGCGCAAGGTCGCCAGGTCCGCCACGATGTACAGGTATTGGCCACCGAACAGGTGACCGGCCTCGTGCACCGTGCCGAACATCCGGCGCAGGTCATCGAGGCGGAAATAATTGACGTGCTCGTAGAACAGGTCGAACCAGGCACGGTGCTCCAGGATCCAGTCGAAGCACGGCACTTCGATGTAGATCTGGCCGCCCTGATTGGCGTCGGCCATCTCGGCGAGGAAACTTACCGGGTCTTGAATGTGTTCCAGCACATGGCGCAGCACAATGGCGTCCGCCGCCAGGCCGAGGCCGCGGGTGAACGGCGCCTTGATCACATCGGCGTTGCTGCCTTCGTAGGCCGGGTCGATGCCGGTGATGGCGTAGCCCAGGCTTTTCAGCAGTTCGAGGAAATAGCCTTTGCCACAGCCGACTTCGATCAGTTCCTGACCCTTGAAGTGACGGGCAATAATGCCTTCGACATCGCTCAGGTGCTTCTGGAACTGGCCCGAGTGCGCCTGTTCGTTCTGGTAGTCAGCGTCGTAGCTGAGCTTGTCGGCATCGAAGGCCTGGTTGAAGATCAACCCGCTCTTTTCATCCTGCACCAACAGCATGTCGGCGCTGGCCGATGCCCGTGCCGACTCGGGGTCGGCAAAGGTGCGGTTCTGCAACACCGGCAGGTCGGCGACCCGATACAACTCATGCCTCATGCTCTGCTCCCAGTAGCTGTTGCAAACGGTCCGCCACGCCCCAGAACGCCATGGGTTCGTGGGTCGGGTATGGGTAGTGACCGAGGTTCAGCCGGATCGCTGCGCCACGTTCACGCAACCGCTGCTCGACCAGCGCCCGGACCGAAACCGGTTGGCCACTGGAACAATTGATCACGCCGTCGAATTCACGCTGCTGCACGATGGCGGCGAGGTAAGCGGCGGCCGTGTCGATGGCCAGGTAATCGCGCAACTGTTCGCCGGCCGACATATTGAAACTGGCGTCACCGGCATCGATGGCCCGGTCCAGCGCCGCCAGCAAACTGTTCGGGTTTTGCCCCTCGCCGTGCAGGTAAAACAGCCGCGCCCATTGCAGGGTGAACGGTTGAACCCGCTGCAGATTTTCGAGGAACAGGCGCAGGGTATTTTTTGCCAAGCCGTAAGGGTTGCCCGGCTGCGGCGTGGTCTGCTCGCTGAGCGGCCCGCTTTGCATGCCGTATTCGAAACAGGTGCCGGTGACCAGCACTTGTGAGACGCCCGCCTCGACCGCGCTCTTGATGAACCGGTAATCGGCCATCAGGTTGTGCTCGAAGTGAAACAGCGCCTGATAGTTCGGTAACCCTGGCCAGGCCAGGTGCGCCAAGGCATCGATGCCATCGGTCAGCGCGGCGATATCGAGGTCGGCGGTGTGAATATCCGCCGCAACGAATTCCACGGCATTGATCCACGGCAAGTTCGCGGCGGTCTCGGCGTTGCGCGCTACGGCGCGAACTTCGCAGCCACGGGCGAGCAAGGCCTCGACCAGATGCCTGCCGACGAACCCGGTCGCCCCGGTGACCAGGACCTTCACAGGACGGTCAACTCAGGCACGGCGATGACAAAGCGGCCGCCCCACTCACGCACCTGCGCCAGTTGCTGACTGACTTCGTGCAGCAGGTTCCACGGCAGCACCAGCACGTAATCCGGCTTCTCGATATCGATCTGCGCCGGCGTAACAATAGGTATGCGACTGCCCGGCAGGTACTTGCCCTGCTTGTGCGGGTTGGCGTCGGCGACCCAGGCCAGCAGGTCCGGCTTGACCCCTGCGTAGTTGAGCAAGGTGTTGCCCTTGGCCGCCGCGCCGTAACCGACCACACGTTTGCCATCAGCCTTCGCCTGCAACAGGAAACGCAGCAGTTCGTGCTTGATGCGTTCGGCAGCGGGCGCGAGGGTCGCGTAGTACTCGGGAGTTTTCACCCCCGCGGCAAGTTCGGCTTGCAGCTGCCGGGCAACGGCTGGCTGCACTTCGCGACGCACACCGTCGGCACGCTGGACGAAGACCCGCAGCGATCCGCCATGGGTCAACAGCTGACTGACGTCGAACACTTCCAGCCCATTGCGCTCGCACAGCGCTTGCACCGCAGTCAGCGACAGGTAGGAATAGTGCTCGTGATACAGCGTGTCGAACTGCTGCCCGGCCATCAGGGTCAGCAACTGCGGAAACTCGAACGTCGCCACGCCGGTCGGCTTGAGCAGCGTCGCGAAACCACCGAGGAAATCATTGATGTCCGGCACGTGGGCCAGCACGTTATTGGCCGCCATCAGGTCGGCGGACCAACCGTCGGCGATCAGTTGCGATGCCGTGTCGCGACCGAAGAACAGCTCGCGGATCTCCAGGCCTTTTTCCCGCGCCGCTTGTGCGGTGCTGCGGGTCGGCTCGACGCCCAGGCAAGGGATGCCGCGCCCGGCCACGTACTGCAAGAGGTAACCGTCGTTGGCCGCGATTTCCACCACGCGGCTGTCGGCGGTCAGGCCGAAACGCTCGACCATCTCGGCGACGTATTTGTCGGCATGGGCCAGCCAGGTGCTGGAGAACGAACTGAAATACGCATACTCGGCATCGAACAGGCTGTCGGCGCTGGTGTAATCCTCGGTTTGCACCAGCCAGCATTGCTGACACACCGCCACTTTCAGCGGCACCCATTGCTCGGCTTGTTCCAGCTGATCGGCGCGGACATAGGCGTTGGACGGCGGCGAGGTGCCGAGATCGATCAGCGGCAAGGCCAGAGAAGTCCCGCAACCACGGCAGTTCATACACGTACTCCAGCGAAGTGTTCATCGAGCAAGGGATGGCTGGAATCCCGTGCCGACAGATTATTGACAGGCAACGGCCAGGCAATCGCCAGCCGTGGATCGTTCACGCTCAAACCACCCTCGTGCACCGGCGTGTAATCCGCGCTGTGCAGGTAGAGCAATTCGGCGTCGTCGGTCAGGGTCTGGAAGCCATGGGCAAAACCGGCCGGGATCAACAGACTGCGACCGTCGCCGGCGCGCAGGTGTTCGGCGTGCCAGTGCAGGAAGGTCTCGGAGTCGGGTCGCAGATCCACCGCCACGTCCCAGACTTCACCGCGCAGGCAGGTGATCAGTTTGGCTTCCGGCGCACTGGCGTTCTGGTAATGCAGACCGCGCACACTGCCGCGTTCGCGGGTGCAGGAATGGTTGATCTGGCGAATATGAAACGGCTCGCCGAACGCGCTCAGGCTGCCTTCGCAGAACAGCCGCGCAAAGTGCCCGCGATCATCTTCGAAGCGTTTGTGCTGCACGCTGAACAGCCCGGCGAGCGGCAATGGTTTCAACTGAAACTCACTCACAGCGCGCCTCGATACAGGTTCAACTGGCCCAGGGTGATAGCGCGCATGTCGTCGCCGTTTTGCCACGCCAGGTGCCAGTCGAGGGTGTGGGTCAGGCACTGCTGCAACGACCAGCGCGGCTGCCAGGCCAACAATTGACGGGCGCGGCTGCTGTCCAGACGCAGCAGACCGGCTTCATGCAAATCACTCGGCTCGATGCGCAGGCCACGGGCTTGCGGCCAGCGGCTGGCGAGCAATTCGACGACTTCGCCGACGCTGCACATGTCCGCTTCGCTCGGGCCGAAGTTCCACGCACCGGCAAATGCCGGACCTTTTTCATAGAGGCCGGCGGCCAGTTGCAGGTAACCGGCCAGGGGCTCCAGCGCGTGCTGCCACGGGCGCACGGCTTGCGGGTAGCGCAGGGTCACGGGTTCGTCGGCGGACCAGGCTTTGAGCACATCGGGAATCAAACGCTCTGGTGCAAAATCACCGCCGCCCAAGACGTTGCCGGCACGCGCCGTGGCCAGGGCCAGCCCGTGCTCGGCATGCTTGTCGGCCGCGAAGAACGAAGCGGCGTAAGACTGCGCCAACAACTCGCAGCAGGCTTTGCTGCTGCTGTAAGGGTCGTGTCCACCGAGGGCTTCGTTTTCACGGTACGGCCACAGCCATTCCTGGTTGGCGTAGACCTTGTCGGTGGTCACCAACACGCAGGCACGCACGCCGCCGACCTGGCGGATCGCCTCGAGCAAATTGAGGGTGCCCATGACGTTGCTGGAGTAAGTCCCCAGCGGGTCGCGATAACCTTCGCGCACCAGCGGCTGGGCCGCCAGATGCAGGACGATTTCCGGCTGGGTCTCGGCGATCAGCTCCAGCAGCGCACCGAGGTCACGCAGGTCGCCGCGTTGATCGTTAATGCCTTCGTGCACCCGCGCCAGCTCGAACAGGCTCGGCTCGGTCGACGGGTCCAGCGAAAAACCGCTGACCTCGGCACCCAGGCTTTGCAGCCACAACGTCAACCAGCTGCCTTTGAAGCCGGTGTGGCCGGTCAGCAGAACCCGCTTGCCGCGCCAGAACTCCGGGCTCAGTCCCATTGTTTCCATGGGGCCTCCCCGCTCAGCCACAACTGCTCAAGGTGGTTTTTGTCACGCAGGGTGTCCATCGGATGCCAGAAACCGTCGTGCTGGAAGGCTTGCAGCTGCTGTTCGCTGGCCAACGCGGCCAGCGGCTCGGCTTCCCAGGATGTTTGATCGTCGGCGATGTAGGGCAGCACTTTGGGCGACAGCACGAAGAACCCGCCATTGATCCAGCCGCCATCACCGCGTGGTTTCTCGATGAAGCCTTTGACGCTGTCGCCGTCGCGCTCAAGAGCGCCGTAACGACCCGGCGGCTGCACGGCGGTCACGGTCGCGAGCTTGCCGTGGGTCAGGTGGAAGTCCACCAACGCGCCAATGTTGAGGTCCGAAACGCCGTCGCCGTAGGTGAAGCAGAACGCTTTTTCGCCTTCCAGGTAACGGGCAGCGCGACGCAGGCGGCCACCGGTCATGGTGTCTTCGCCGGTGTCGATCAGGGTCACGCGCCACGGTTCGCTGTAGTTCTGGTGGACGTCCATGCGGTTGTTGCACATGTCGAAGGTGACGTCGGAGGTGTGCAGGAAGTAGTTGGCGAAGAAATCCTTGATCGCGTAGCCCTTGTAGCCAAGGCAGATCACGAAGTCATGAATCCCGTGGGCGGAGTACTGTTTCATAATGTGCCAAAGAATTGGCTTGCCGCCGATTTCGATCATTGGCTTGGGCTTGAGGTGCGACTCTTCGCTGATCCGCGTACCGAGACCACCTGCCAGAATTACTGCCTTCATCGCTGTCCTCTTGCTCTTCGCGCGGCCCTGCCACCCCCGCGAGGGTTGGCGAACCGTCAGATGCACATCATTTGCCCGCAGCCACTGGGGCCTTCACGCGTTTTGGGGTGAAGGTTTTATGGCGATATGTGGGGGACTTGCAGGAAGTGAGCCAATTGTCTGGGGTTGGCGACTGGTGAGGTTTGGGGTTTGGGGTTTTGGATTTGTGTACATATCCGTTTCTGCGGTAACGGCTACTTATGGTTTCGCTCTTACAGCGACTCACTTTTCCAGACGCCGAAAAGTAAGCAAAAGGCTTCGCCCCGGCGTTCGGCGCCTCGCTGAGGCTCCGCGTTCCCTCGCTACGGTGCCCATCAGGGGGCATCGCCTACGGTCTGCTTCGCGACGACCTCCTCTCGATGTGTGCGGCTTCGCCGCACGGCGCTTCGCGCCTACCCCCTGATGAACACCTACGCTCGGCCTGCCGAAGGGGCGAAAGATCAAGATCAAGATCAAAAACAAGATCAACGTCAAAAGCCAAAGCCAAAGCCAAAGCCAAAGCCAAAAGGATCACAGCCTTTGGGAAGCTTGCGTACATCCGAAAGAACAGGTCGGCTGTCAGGCCGCCATCGCTGGCAAGCCTGCTCCCACAAGGGCTTGGGGTATATCTGCAAGAGATTGGTCGGCTGTCAGGCCGCCATCGCTGGCAGGCCAGCTCCCACAGGGGGTTGGTGTATATCTGCAAGAAATTGGTCGGCTGTCAGGCCGCCATCGCTGGCAAGCCAGCTCCCACAGAGGCTCGGTGTACATCATCAAGAGACTGGTCGGCTGTCAGGCCGCCATCGCTGGCAAGCCAGATCCCACAGGGGTTCGGTGTATACCTGCAAGAAATTGGTCGCCTGTCAGGCCGTCTTCGCGGGCAAGCCTCGCTCCTACAAAAACGGATCGGCGTACACCGTTTGCTTCTCACCACTCAACAGGCCGAGCGTTAGCTCGCCTGCTTTTGATCTTGATCCACCCGCCCCTTCGGGAGGCTGAGTGGAGGTGTTCATCCGGGGAGTGGCGCGTAGCGCCGTTCGACGCAGTCGAACACGCTGCATGTAGGTCGTCGCGAAGCAGACCGGAGGGCAGTGTCCCCGGATGGATGCCGGAGCGAAGGTACGCCGAGCCTTAGCGAGGGGCCGGACGCTTGGGGCGAGCCTTTTTGGGTACTTTTTTGGCGTTTGAAAAAAGTGCCTCGCCGTAAGGGCGAAACCGCCAGCCGCCGTTACCGCAGAAACGGATATGTACACAGACCAAAAAATCAGTCCGGCAACCACCCCCAAAGCCAATGCTGCAAATTATCCCCCCGCAACATAAAGTCCCGATGCACCGCCTCCCGCAACTGATCCCCCATCCGATAGCTGGCATCCGGATCAGCCAAATGCATACGAATCGCCTGCAACCACTCCTCAGTGCTGTTACTCAACACCTTGGTACACGGCAGGAACCCGTCATAAGCCCGGGTATCAGTACAAATCACCGGATACCCACAAGCGCCATATTCCAGCAACCGCAAATTACTCTTGCAGTCGTTGAAGATATGAAACTCCAGCGGCGCCAACGCCAAATCAAGGTTCAGGCTAGCCAACTTGTACGGATAACTCTGCAAATCGATGGTGCCATAGAACTCATAAACGTACGGGCGCAAGGCGTCCGGGCACATACCGAAGAAGACCCAATCCACCTCATTGGCCAGCTCGCGAACCACATCGGCAATGATTTCCAGGTCGCCGGTATGGCTGGTACCGCCACCCCAGCCAACCCGTGGTTTTTTCGAGGTGCGACGCTGACTGGTCAGCGTCGCCCACGGATCTGGCGGCAGCATGTTGGGCACCACGCGTATCTCGCTGTGCATGCTCGACAACGAATCGGCCAGCGCCTGCGTGGTCACCACGACGCGGTCGCACAGAGCAACGCACTCACGCAACATCTGCTCGGTGTTGATCGGCTTGTTGCGGGCATGGCTGTTCTTTTTCGGCGTGCTGATAATGTAGTCGTCCAGCTCGAAAATCCGCAGGGCACCGGAGTATTTCTTCATGCGCAGAATGTCTGCCGCCGAACCGTCGCTATAGCGCCCCTGCAAGATAATGGTGTCCGGCGACAGCCGCTCGATTTCCACGGTCGACGGCGACTCGTAGGCCACTCGCGAAATGACTCGCCCGGCGGCCTCAAGCTCGGCCAGAGGCGCGGTCACACGGTAATGCCCGATCGCTGATTCATTGACCGGCAAGCCGAGAATCAGCGGCAGGTCGCGATGGCAGAACGGGTTCCAGTTGTTGCGCAGCGAAGGCTCCAGACTGAAGCTCGCCACACCGAGCGTCAGCGCCGGGTTGTAGGCCGGATCACGGGAGATTTTCGGCAACCACTTTTTGTAGAAGGTTTCGTGCTCAAGCACCTGCGCCTGCACATCGGCCTGCGAGGTTGCGAGCGAAGTTTCTTCACCCATCATCACAGTCGCAAAAGGTGTCCAGACGATCAGGTAACCGTTTTTATCCGCCTTGAGGCACAGATCGACACCGCCGAGCCCCAGGTTGAATTGAGCCTCATCCAGCTGACCCAGGCTGTCGAACACCTCTTTGCGCACCATCAGACAATCACTGCTGACAGCACTCCAGTTCTGCGCCACCTGCAGACGCTGCATGTAGCCCCGGGCACTGGCATGCTCGCCGAGAAACGGCGAAGTGGCAGGCCCGGCCAGCCCCAGAATCAGACCGGCGGAAACGATCGCACCGTTGGAACCCAGCAACCGCGCGCCCACCACGCCGACTTCCGGGCGTTGAGCGTGATTGAGCAGTTCAGCGAGCCAGTCGCCCGCACAAATCACACTGCGCGGGCTGAGCGTCAGCAGGTACTCGCCACGTGCCTGGCTGGCAGCGAAGTTGACGATGGCGGCCTCTCCGGAACGCCCGTCATAACGCAGCACCCGCAGCATGGCCGCGCCCAGCTGAGCCATGGCGCCCAGCCATTCGGCCATCGCCGCATCACCGCGCCCCTCATCGACAATCAGGATCTCGTATTCGGTGTAAGTGGTCTTTTCGATCAGGCTTTCGGTGCAACGCTGCAACGCCGCCAGCGAGGTGCCCGCGGCAATGATGATCGAGACCACAGGCCGGTGAGCGTGCAGGTAATCGATGCGTTTGAGCAGCGGCAACTCTTCATTGCGAATCCGGTGCTCGAGACCGATGCGGGTCAAGTGCGCGCTGACCACCGCCTCACTGCCCTCAATCACCTCGGGCAACGACAGCCAATCGGCAAAGGTCAGGGTCGACTCCACCTGAATCTCGGCAATGTGCTCGATGGTGTGCAACCCGGCCTCTTCAACCAGGCGCCAGAGCAGATCATGCGGCGCCAGTTCGCCGTGAGCCGAATCGAAGCCACCCACCGCCAGAAAGCGCTGACGCTCGAACGCCAGCGCCCGCCCGATGTAAGGATAAGAACGCATGAGGTCGAGATTGAAACCCGGCTTGAACACCGGCTCGATGGACTCACCTTCGACCAGCGCGCCTTCATCGCTGTAGGCGCAAAGCATGCCTGGCGTACCCGCGATGCGTTCGGCCAGCACCAGCAGCGCCGACTCACGTAGCGTGTCACCCGCCCGCAGCAGATAAAACCAATGTGCGCCTTCGAGTTGCGGCACCACGGCATTGAGCTGTTGCGACCAGTTGTCCTCAAACGGTAGCTGCAGCACCTTGTCGTTGGCATCGCAGTCAGCGTTGGACAGCACGACCACCGCTTGCGGTGCGTACAGTTGACTGTCGATGCTGGCGAGTGTGGCTTTGAGCGCGACGCTGTCGGATTCAGTGTCGATGATGATCGGCACCAGGTTCGGACGCACGGCCCAGCGGCTGATACGTTCCGGCATGTGACGCGCTTCCGCCGGGTTGAATTTGCGAACCGACAGCCACTCGCGGTAGAACTCGGCATAGCTGTCGCTATTGCCGCCCACTCGGCCATTGACCACGGTGTTGCGGTTGCCCAACACGCGCACCACACACAACTCTTCCCACTGGCGCGGTTCTTCAGAGGCCTTGCTCAATTCAACGCTGCGCACCCAACCCGAGGCCGGTGCCGACTCGCCACCGCGTGCTGTCAGCATTTGCGCCAGCCATTCCCATTCCTGCACGGCGGCCCGAGTCATTTCCAGGGTTTTACTCAGGCGCTCCGGGTACAGACGCTCAGTACTCAGCACCGTGTTTATCGCCGCCAGGTTACCGCGACGCAACAGGCACACGAACAACGCAAAATCGAGCATCGCGACAAAGCCGGAACCTTCCTGAATCAACGCAGGCAACAGCTCCAGCACATCGGCACGACGCATCAATGTCGAGCTGAAGTTGCCGATGAAATTTCTCGGTGTACTCTCGAAAATCGCCAACATGTCATCGCCTTTGAGCAGCGAATCAAGGGGCGAAAACCGGCAGTTATCGATGCGTGGCGGCAAGATGAAATTGTTGGCATCGCTCATCATCCGCAAGCCACAAACGAGGGTGGCGTCGGGATGGTCGATCAGTACCCGGGCTTGCATCTCGATGCTGGGCGTGAACAGACGGTCGTCGTCGCACAACACTTTGATGAACTCGCCTTGAGCTTCCTTGACGCAGCGCAGCAGGTTCTTTTGCAGGCCAAGACGCATCGGGTTACGCAGGTAACGAACGGTGTGCACAGGGTCGGCGAACGACTCGACGATGTCGCGAATCTCGTCGGAAGACGAATCGTCACAGACGACGATCTCGACATTCTCATACGTTTGAGCGAGCGAACTTTCCAGCGCCTGGCTGAAGAAGCGCGGATTGTAGGCGGGGATGACGATACTGACTAAAGGGTGTTGATTCACGGCGAAACTCTCGAGCGGCGAGCCCCTGCCCTTTCAGGCAGAGGCTTCGTAACCGCTTAGGAAAAGACGGTTGGCAGCTCGACAGGCACAGGTTCAGATCTTGTTGAACAAGCCCAGTTGAGCAATCTTGCTGAAGGCGAGTTGCGACGCTTGCAACATGGTTTGTTGCAACGTCAGGCGAGTCATCACGGCGGCCGGATCGGAATCGCGGATCGCCGACTGGGTCTGGGTGTTGGCCAGGACCAGGCTCTGGTTGGTATCGCTCTGGGTATCCAGGGCCGAACCGCGACCGCCCACCGAACTCAATGCACTGGACAACTGATCGCTGCCGCTCGCCAGGTTGCCGATACCCGAAGCGAGGGAAGCTTGCAGCTTCTGGGTCAGGATCGGATCGCCATTGGTTGGCGTGTTCAGCGCAGACTTCAACTGGCTCACGGTGTCCAGAATGTTCTGGGTTTCGTGTGTGTTGACGGCCACGCTGAACTGATCGCCTGCCGCTGGTGCACCGGCCAGGTTGAAGCTCACGCCCGAGGCAGTGGCAACGCCCGCCACCACGGTACCGGAAGATACCGGCTTGCTATCGGCCGTCAGCGGTGCCGCGTACAAATCGAACGCGGTGGCGCTGGTGAATTTCATCACCGCCGAGCCGGTCGGGAAACTCGCGTGGTAAGCCGCCGGGTTGGTGATGCTGCTGCCGGTCACTTGAGTCGCTGACGGGTTGCCCGGGCTGCGGGTTGCCGTGAAGGTGTCAGGCTTGGCCGCCAGGGTAAAACTGTGGCCCGGCAATACGGTAGCCGCGTTATCGCCGGCCGCCAGGTTGATGTTCAGGGTCAGCTCGACACCGCGGAAAGACACGCCTTGGCCGGCTTTGGTAGTCGGGTCGAACGCACCGCCCTGACTGGCCTCGGCGGTCACGTCGTTACCGCCCGAGTCGGTGATTTTCAACTGGGTACCACTGACAAAGTCGACGGTGTAGGGTTCGCCCGCACGGAATTTGCTGTTGTAGGTCACGCTCGACGACACCTGGCCGTTGGACAGGACCACGCGACCGTCATCCACGGCCGGCGCGGTCATGGTGACCTGGCTGCGGCTGGTGTTGATCGCCTGCTGGAACACTTCCCAACCGGTGCTGTTGGTCGCCATCGACATGGTGTCGCCGATCGCCAGGTCAAGGGTCACCTGGTCACCGTTGTAGCTGTAGGTGCCATCGCTGTTGCGCGAGAACGGCGCGGTGTCGCCCTTGGAACCGGCGAAGATGTACTTGCCGTTCTCGTCCTTGCTGTTCATCAGGCTCAGCAACTGCTCTTCGATCTGACCCAGCTCTTTGGCGTTGGCCTGACGGTCGGCGTCGGTGTAGCCGCCGCTGCCGGCACCCACGGCCAGTTCCTGGGCGCGCTGCAGCACGTTGTTGATGCTGGTCATCACCGCTTCGGTCTGACCCAGGGTCGCCTTGAGGGTGTTGGTGTTGGCCTTGTACTGATCGAGCATCGAAGCCTGTTGGCCCAATTGCAGCAGGCGCGAGGCACCGACCGGATCATCGGCGGCGGTGTTGACGCGAACCAGGCTGCTGGCCTCTTCGCTGCTTTTGACCACGTTGGCGAAGTTCTTCTGGTAGTTCGCAGCAGAGGACTCGTAAAACTGGGCGGTAGAAATGCGCATGGGCTACGACTCCTTAAAGACTGTTGATCAGTGTGCTGAAGATTTCCTGCGCAGCCTTGATGATCTGCGAAGAGGCGGTGTAGTACTGCTGATATTTGACCAGGTTGCCGGTTTCCTCATCGAGGTCGACACCGGACAACGAGTCGCGAGCACCTTTGGCGTTGGCCAGGATGGCGCCGGTTGCGGCACTGTCGAGCTTGCCCTGAGCGGCTTTGGCGCCCACGCCTTCGACCAGTTTGCCGTAGGCGTCAGTCAGGGAAATGCCTTTGCTGGCGCTCCCGGTATCGACGACCTGCTTGGTTTGCAAACCGGCCAGTGCGGTGCCGTTGCGGTTGTCCATGGTGCCTGGCTGCGCGACGTTGATGTCGATCGCGCTGCCATTACCTGGCGAACCGGCCACGGTCATGTCGAAGGTCGCGGTACGCTGCACGGCGGGCGGGCCCGGATCCATGATCGGCGCACCCAACGCATCATTGAGTGGCACACTCAGGCTCAAGGTGTTGTTCTGGTTTGGTTTGATAGTGCCACTGCTGATCATGACGCCCTTGGCATCCAGCAATTGGTAAGTCTGGCTGGTGCCACCGGCACTGGTCGCACCGAACACCACCTTGACTGGCATCGAAGTCTTGATGCCGTTCTGGATCGCCGTGGTGGTGGCGGCATCGTAAATATCAAACTTAGTGGTCAGGGTCGGTTGACCGCTGGCCGGAATCGTCAAGGTGCCGCTGCCGCCCGGCACAATAGCCGCGCTCAACGGTGCCGCGATGGCCAGACGCTTGCTGTCGGTCATCTCGGTCTTGATGTTCGCCGCCGCGTTGCGGGTCGGGGTGATCTTGAACGTGTCGCCCGCCGCGGCGGTGCCGCCGGAAAGCGTCAGCGCGAAACCATCAATCACCGGCGGCGGCGTGGTCAGGGTGCTGAAAGCGCCCATCGACGTGCCATCCGGCAGACGCGACACGGTGTAGTTGGTGCCGCTGGTGAAGGTGACCTTGTAATCGTTGATGGTCAGCTTGCCGCTGTCTTCGATGCTCACATCGAAGTTACCCGAGCCGGCGCTGTTGCCGACCGTAGCAACGCTGCGCTGGGCCATCTGCGCAGCACTGTTGATGCTGTTGAACAGGTTCGAGCCGAACGCACCGTTCTTGTCGATGCCCTGGGCCTGAAGGCTGTTCATCTGATCGGCGACAACCAGGGCCACGCGGCCCAGTTCGTTCATGGCCGGGTCCAGTACGGTGCTGCGATAACGCAGCAGGCCGCCCATTTCACCACCGGTCATCACCGAGGTGATGTCGACGGTGGTGCCGTTGCGATTGAGCTGAATGCCCAAGCGCGAAGGATCGTTCAGGCTGGGTGCCACGGACAGGGTGCTGGCGGTGCCGCCGATGACCAGCGGCTGGCCGCTGCCCAGGTAGACGTCGAGGTTACCGTCACGCTCGATGACCTGCGCACCGGTGAAGGTGGAGAGCTGACGCACGGTTTCGTTACGCGCATCGAGCAGCTCGTTCGGCATGCCGCCGGCCTTGGAAACCTCAGAGATTTTCTGGTTCAACTGCGCCACGGTGGCGGCGAGTTTGTTGACCTGATCGGCCATGTTCGTCAGGTTGCCGTTGATACTCGCGTTTTGCTGGGTCAACTGGCTGGACACTGAGTTGAAACGATTGCTCAAGGCCTGGGCATCGCTGAGCAGCAGTT
The DNA here is from genome assembly GCF_044759925.1 of Pseudomonas sp. NPDC099000. Classification (NCBI taxonomy): domain Bacteria; kingdom Pseudomonadati; phylum Pseudomonadota; class Gammaproteobacteria; order Pseudomonadales; family Pseudomonadaceae; genus Pseudomonas; species Pseudomonas sp. NPDC099000. Next base: position 367,535 of record NZ_JBIWAF010000003.1, on the reverse strand, counting down.
GACGCGACGCGTCGTCACCCGGCTTGGCGTTGACGTTCTGCACCGAGGCGAAGAACTTGGTCAGGGCGCCATTGAGGCCGGTGCCGCTGTCCGAGAGCAAGGCGTCGAGCGGGCTGACCTGCCCGGCGTAGGCGGCCGCATCGCTGTTGAGCGAGGTGGTGGTCTGCAATTGCGCATCGAGGTAGCTGTTGTAGACGCGGCGCACATCGGCCAGGGTCGTACCGGTGCCGATGTAGACATTGCCGAACTGATTCGAGGCTTTGGTGCCCTGCACGGTTTGCTGGCGTGAGTAACCGGCGGTGTCGGCGTTGGCAATGTTATTGCCGGTAGTCATCAACGAGGATTGGCCAGCGGCCAGACCCGACATCCCGATATTGAGCAAACTCATGGTTCAGACCTTATGCCTTGTGCCTATAGAGGCGTAGTGGAAGCGCCCGCCGCAGCGTAGTTTTGGTAACTCGTCATCTGCTTGGCTATCTGCGAAATCTTGCTTGCGTAGGCCGGGTCGGTTGCATACCCGGCTTTCTGCAGTTCGCGTACAAACTGTTCTGGGTTATCGGCAGACTTCAGAACATCTTGATAGCGATTATTGGTTTGCAGCAAAGTCACCAGGTCATGGAAGCTGTCTTTGTACGAGTCGTAGGAACGGAACTCCGCCGTCTCCTTGACCATCTCGCCATTCCTGAATTCGCTGGTGATCGCTCGCGCCGATTCACCCTTCCAACTGCTGCTGGCCTTGATGCCGAACAGGTTGTGACTGCTGCTGCCATCCTGGGCTCGCATGACCGATTTGCCCCAACCGGTTTCGAGGGCAGCCTGGGCCACCAGGTAACGCGGATCGACGCCGATACGATCGGCGGCTTCCTTGGCCATCGGTAGCATGGTGTTGACGAATTCGTCGGCGGAGCTGAAGGCTTTCTTCGGCGGCGCCAATGGAATCTGCGCCATCGCGCGACCGTAAACCTGCAGACGTCCGCTCGATTTGTTTTCGGTTTGCGAGGCCAGCCAATCGCCATTGAATAGCGGGCCGGCACCGGTCACAACCGGAGTCGCGGCGCGTTCAGGCAGCAAGGTTTTGTTCGGGGTTGTAGCGGCGGTCGTTGCAGAAGGCACCAGACCGGCGAGCAAGCGATCGGCCAGTTTCGGCGGCAAGGCCAGGCGGCGCTGATTGATCAGTTCCATGTCATTGTGATGCGTGCCCTCGCCTGTCGGCGCTTTCACCGAACGCGAAGCCCACAACGGACGCTGACCATTGAGCCGCGACAGCGGACCATCGGTGGCCACGGTGCCCGCAGCAATCGGTGTTGGCACGGCCGCTTTCGCCGCCTCCTGCTTGGCGGCGGACAAGGCCGCAGCCTCCCCCGGGGCCAACGGTTTGTTCTTCGACATTTGCCGCATCAGCACGTCTGCCAGACCAATACCGCCGCCTTCGCGGGACATGGAAACGGCCAACTGCTGGTCGTACATTTCCTGGTATTGCTTTGCCGCCGGAGTGTTGAGCGGGTTGTCCTTGCCCAGCGCTTCGGTGGCCGAGCGCATGGACTTGAGCATTTCACCGAGGAACAGCGACTCGAATTCCTGCGCCACCTTGCGCATGTTCGCGTCACTGTCCTTGTCGCCGACCTTGAGCTGGTTCAAGCGATTCAAGTCCGAATAGGACCCCGAATCGTTGCTGCTCACACCCAGACCGCCCTTGCGCATATCCATAGTCGCTGTCCTCAGATCACGATCAGGTCGGCTTGCAACGCGCCGGCCTGCTTCAGTGCTTCGAGGATCGCCATCAAGTCACCCGGTGCCGCGCCGACCTGGTTCACCGCACGCACGATTTCGTCGAGGGTGGTGCCCGGGCCGAACTTGAACATTGGCTTGGCTTCTTGCTGGGCGTTGACCCGCGAGCGCGGCACGACGGCAGTCTGGCCATTGGACAGAGGGCCGGGCTGGCTGACGATCGGGTCTTCGGTGATGGTCACCGTCAGGCTGCCGTGAGTCACAGCGGCTGGCGATACCTTGACGTTCTGGCCGATCACGATGGTGCCGGTGCGCGAGTTGATGATGACTTTCGCCACCGCCTGACCCGGGTCGACTTCGAGGTTCTCGAGGATCGACAGATAGTCGACGCGCTGACTTGGATCGAGCGGCGCACTGACCCGAATCGAACCGCCGTCGATTGCCTGGGCCACGCCAGGGCCGAGCATGTTGTTGATCTTGTCGACGATGCGCTTGGCAGTGGTGAAGTCCGAACGGTTGAGGTTCAGGGTCAGGCTGTTGCCCTGGTTGAAACCGCTCGGCACCGAACGCTCCACCGACGCACCGCCCGGAATACGACCGGCCGACGGAACGTTGACGGTGATCTTCGAACCGTCGCGACCTTCAGCATCAAAACCGCCAACCACCAGGTTGCCCTGAGCAATCGCATAGACGTTGCCGTCGATACCTTTGAGTGGCGTCAGCAGCAAGGTGCCGCCGCGCAGGCTCTTGGAGTTACCGATAGATGCAACGGTGATGTCGACCTGCTGACCCGGCTTGGCGAACGCCGGCAGATCAGCACTGATCGACACGGCGGCGACGTTCTTCAACTGCACGTTGCCCGAACCCGGCGGCACCTTGATGCCGAACTGCGAGAGCATGTTGTTGAAGGTCTGCAGGGTGAACGGGGTTTGCGTCGTCTGGTCGCCGGTGCCGTTAAGCCCGACCACCAGGCCGTAACCGATCAATTGGTTGGAACGAACGCCGGAAATACTGGCGATATCCTTCAGCCGCTCGGCTTGCGCGTTGAACGCAGCCGAGAGCATCAGGGCGGCCACCATCAAATGCTTGAAATTCAACGTAGCCACCTAGAAAGGGAACAGCGGGCTGAGGAAGAAACGGTCGAACCAGCCTGGCTGACTCGCATCGGCAAACGCACCGGTGCCCGAGTAGGTGATGCGTGCATCGGCGACGCGGGTCGACGACACGGTGTTGTCAGTGGCGATGTCATCGGAGCGCACCATGCCGGCAATCCGCACCAGCTCATCACCGGTGTTGAGCGTCAGCCACTTCTCGCCACGCACGGCGATGATGCCGTTGGGCAGCACGTCAGCGACAGTCACGGTGATCGAGCCGGTCAGGCTGTTGCTCTGCCCGGACTTGCTGTCGCCCTTGGTTGCGCGGTCGCCTTCGTAGCCGACGTCCAGGCTCAGACTACCGCTGCCCACTGGATCGCTGGTGCTCAGGCCACCGCCGAAAAACGAGCTCAGGCCGATGTCGGTCTTGCTGTTCTTGTCAATTTGCGAGTTGGCGTTCTTGCTGGCCTGGGTGCGTTCGTTCAGGGTGATGGTGATGATGTCACCGACCCGGAACGCCTTGCGGTCGCTGTACAGGTTCTGTTCAAAACCGGCCTGGTAGATCGAGCCGTTATTGGCGGCAGCCGGCAGCGGCGTGCGCGGCAACACCGGGGCGTAGTAAGGGTCATTGGGCTTGGGCGGCGGAGCGACGCAGCCCGCGAGCACGACGACCCCACTCAGTGCCAGAACAGATACAAAGCGATTCATGACCCTACCTCACGGTGTTGCAGGCGACCTCATGGTCGCCTCATAGACTGATTACAGATTCTGCGTTACGAACGAGAGCATCTGGTCGGCGGTGGAGATCACCTTGGAGTTCATCTCGTAAGCGCGCTGAGTGGTGATCATGTTGACCATCTCTTCAACGGTGCTGACGTTGGACGTTTCCAGGGTGTTCTGCAGCGTGGTACCGAAACCGTTCAGGCCCGGGGTGCCGATTTGCGGCGCGCCGCTGGCAGCGGTTTCCAGGAACAGGTTGTTCCCCACGGCTTGCAGACCGGCCGGGTTGATGAAGTCAGCGGTTTGCAGGTTGCCGATCACCTGGTTGGCCGGGTTACCCGGAACGGTGATGGACACGGTGCCGTCGCGACCGACCGTGAAGGTCTGCGCGTCGTTCGGAATGACGATGGCCGGCTCCAGGGCGAAGCCGCTGGCGTTGACGATCTGGCCATTGGAGTCGAGGTGGAACGTACCGTCACGAGTGTAAGACGTGGTGCCGTCCGGCTGCAGGATCTGGAAGAAACCGCGACCGTCGACGGCCAGGTCCAGCGGCTGCTCGGTGGTTTGCAGGCTGCCGGCGGTGAAGTTTTTCTGGGTGCCGACGATGCGCACACCGGTACCCACTTGCAGACCCGACGGCAGTTCGCTGTCCTGGGTCGACTGGGCGCCTGGCTGGCGTTTGATCTGATAGAGCAAGTCCTGGAACTCGGCGCGGTCACGTTTGAAACCCGTGGTCGACACGTTCGCCAGGTTGTTGGAAATGGTCGTCAGGTTGGTGTCCTGGGCGGACAGACCTGTTTTGGCAACCCATAGAGCCGGAAGCATTCGAGGCTCCTCGTGCGCCGGTGTTAGGGCGCGCCGTTGTGAGTCGTAGCGGGGCTGCAAGACCCGAGCCATGGCCTGGTCATCGTCTTTGGCGGTGTTCATCATCTTGATGTGCAGCTCGAACTGCTTCGACAAAGCCAGCACCGAGGTCATCTCTTCCACGGCGTTGACGTTGCTCGACTCAAGGAACCCGGACACCAGTTTGACGCCCGCATCGGCTTGCGCCGGCTTGCCGTCCTTGGTGTGGATCGAACCGTCCAGGCCTTTGGTCATGTTCTTCAGGTCAGGGTTGACCAGTTTGATGCGGTCGACTTCAGCCATCACGCGCGGGCCTTCGCCCATGGCGCGAATGCTGATGGTGCCGTCTTCGCCCACTTCAATTTGCTGCTCGGGCGGCACGGCGATCGGTCCGCCATTGCCCATCACCGGCATACCGTTGCCGGCACGCAGGACGCCCAGGGCGTCCACGTTCAGGCTGCCGGTGCGCACGTAGCTTTCAGCGCCATCGGGGGTCTGCACGGCGATCCAGCCATTGCCTTGCACGGCGACGTCGAGGTCGCGACCGGTTTCAACCAGCGAACCTGGCGAGAAGTCGGTGGCCGGACGCTCGGTCATGGCAAACGCACGCGCCGGAAAGCTGTCACCAAACACCGGCATCGAACGGGCCTGTTCCAGGTCCTTCTGAAAACCATTGGTGGAGATGTTTGCCAGGTTGTTGGCATGAGCCTTCTGCGCCAGTGCATTCTGGCTGGCGCCGGTCATTGCCACATAAAGGTACTTATCCACGCTCTTTCCTCTGCATGCCGGACGTTTGCCGCCCACCGCTGTACTGCTGAGCGATAAGCAATTTACAGACCAACTTTTTTCTGACGGCGCGAGGCCCGGCAAACAAAGGACTTGAGGGGTTTTGCGGGGATTGGGGGAATGTATCGGAGACGAAAAACCGGCGGTGTTATGCCGTTTGGTGGCAAGGATCAGCCTTGACCCTGATCGTTCCCACGCTCTGCGTGGGAATGCCTCAATGGAAGCTCTGCGTCCGCTTTGGGACGCGGAGCGTCCCGGGATGCATTCCCACGCGGAGCGTGGGAACGATCATGTACTTATGCGCCGGGTTCTTTGCCGACTTCATACTCGCGCAACTTGTTGGCAATGGTCGTATGCGAAACCCCCAACCGCTTGCCCAGCTGCCGACTGCTCGGGTGCTCGGAATACAACCGCTCCAGTACCGCTTTCTCAAAGCGCCCGACAATCGCATCCAGCCCACCCTCGAGGGAGAAATCGCCAAGCGGCTGACGCACGCCGTAATCCGGCAAGCGAATGTGCTCTGCCTTCACCGTCCCGCCCTCGCACAGGGAAACCGCTTGGAACAGCACGTTCTCCAACTGCCGGACATTGCCCGGCCAATGGTAATGACTGAGCCGCTCCATCGCCGCCGGCGCCAGTTTCGGCAGCGGGCAACCGATCTGCCGGCTGGCCTGATCGAGGAAGTGCTCCACCAGCGGCGTCAAACCGTCGAGGCATTCACGCAGCGGCGGTATGTGCAGCGACAGCACATTCAAGCGGTGATACAGATCCTGGCGAAACTCACCGCGCGCGCACAACTCAGACAAGTCCACCTGCGTCGCGCAGATCACCCGCACATCCAGATAGACCTCTTCATCACTGCCTACACGACGGAAGCATCCGTCCTGCAGGAAGCGCAGCAATTTCACCTGCAAGCGCGGGCTCATTTCCCCGACGCCATCGAGAAACAGCGTACCGCCCGCCGTCAGTTCCAGCAGCCCGAGCTTGCCTTCGGCCCGGGCCCCTTCGAAAGCACCGGGGCCATAACCGAACAACTCAGTCTCGGCCATCGATTCCGGCAGACCGGCGCAGTTGAGTGCCATCAAGGGTGACTGGCCGCGAGGGCTCGCCAAGTGACAGGCACGCGCCAACAATTCCTTACCGGTGCCGGTTTCGCCTTCTATCAATAGCGGCGCATCCAGCGGCGCCATGCGTCGGGCCTCGCGCACCACCGCCGCCATGACCTTGGAGCTTTGGAAGATGCTGTCGAACCCGCGCAGCTCCTGTTTGCGCACGTTATAGATGCGCTCGCCGACCCGATCCGCCCGGTGCAACGTCAACACCGCGCCGGCCATGGCTTCGCTGTCGTCATGCTCCGATTGCAGCGGCGCGATGTCGGCGAGAAACACATCACCCTTGACCTTGACCCGCAAGCCGTTGATCCGCGACTTGTTGGCGCGCACCAGTTCCGGCAGGTCGAAATCCTCGGCGTAACGCGACAACGGAATCCCCGGCACCTCATCGACCCGCACTCCCAGCAACTGCGCCGCCGCACGGTTGGCCGCGACGATGGAGCCGCCCATGTCGATCGACAGCACCGGAAACTCCAATGCGCCGAGCAAGGCATTGAGTTCCATGTGCCGACGCTCGCTGGGCATCAGCCCTACACGCTTGACGCCAAACACCCCGGCGATCGACTCGAATTTCGGACGCAACGCCTGGAACTGAATGTTGATCAGATTCGGGCAGTGCAGGTAGATCGCATTGCCATGCTCACCGCCGACCTCGCCGCGAGCAACGTTGATCCCGTACTCGACCAGCAAGTTGAGAATGTCGCGCAAGATGCCGATGCGGTTCTGGCAGTGGACTTTGATACGCATATAAAGGCCCGAAACTGGAGTGATCGAGGGCCTGAGCGAGGATTTTTCTGCGCAGGCGCAAACTTAGTCGTCAAGATTATGTGACACCTGTGCGCCGTTTCAAACCCGCAAATCTCAATAGCTGCGTGATAGGCGCCAAACCGTAACGAATACTTTACGAAAAACGACGATTTTTCCTACGCATGTCAGCGATCACCTGCTGCAACACCGCACGCCTTGGAGTATTTCTAAGTCCATAGCAGCACATAACAAGAACGAAATCCCCTAGCAGGAGAGCAGCATGAAGCAGACGCAATACGTGGCTCGCGAGCCCGATGCGCAAGGTTTTATCGACTACCCCGCTGAAGAACACGCGGTGTGGAACACGCTGATTACTCGTCAACTGAAAGTGATCGAGGGGCGTGCGTGCCAGGAATACCTGGACGGTATCGAAAAACTCGGTCTGCCCCACGACCGCATTCCTCAACTCGGCGAGATCAATAAAGTCCTCGGTGAAACCACCGGTTGGCAAGTCGCCCGCGTCCCGGCGCTGATCCCCTTCCAGACCTTTTTCGAATTGCTGGCCAATAAACAGTTTCCGGTGGCGACGTTTATTCGTACCCGCGAAGAGCTGGATTACCTGCAAGAGCCGGACATTTTCCACGAGATCTTTGGCCACTGTCCGCTGCTGACCAACCCCTGGTTTGCTGAATTTACCCACACTTACGGCAAACTCGGCCTACAGGCCACCAAGGAAGAACGCGTGTACCTGGCGCGTCTGTACTGGATGACCATCGAGTTCGGCCTGGTCGATACACCAGAAGGCCTGCGCATTTACGGCGGCGGCATTCTCTCCTCGCCGAAAGAAACCGTTTACTGCCTGTCGGACGAACCTGAACATCAGGCCTTCGATCCGCTGGAATGCATGCGCACGCCGTATCGCATCGACATCCTGCAACCGCTGTACTTTGTCCTGCCGAACCTCAAGCGTCTGTTTGATGTGGCGCATGAAGACATCATGGCCATGGTCAAGCAAGGCATGCAGCTCGGCTTGCACGCGCCTAAATTTCCGCCCAAAAAAGCCGCGTGATCCGCTGCTTTTAGAATCAAGTGAGCCTGTCAGGAACCGACGCTTTGGTTTAGCGTGGTGAGACTGACGGCCGATTTCCAACAATTCGATTTCAGGAACCCATCATGTCCACATTGAACCAAGCCCACTGCGAAGCCTGCCGCGCCGATGCCCCTCAGGTCAGCGACGAAGAACTGCCGGTCCTGATCAAGCAGATCCCGGACTGGAACATCGAAGTACGCGACAGCGTGATGCAGCTGGAAAAAGTTTTCCTGTTCAAGAATTTCAAGCACGCCCTGGCATTCACCAACGCCGTCGGTGAAATTTCCGAGGCAGAAGGTCACCACCCAGGCCTGCTGACCGAGTGGGGCAAGGTCACCGTGACCTGGTGGAGCCACTCCATCAAGGGTCTGCACCGCAACGATTTCATCATGGCCGCCCGCACTGACGAAGTGGCCAAGGACGCCGAGGGCCGCAAGTAATGCATTTCGACGCCATAGGTCGAGTTCCCGGCGACCCGATTCTCGGCCTGATGGAGGCCTATGCGCAGGACCCGAACCCGCGCAAATTCGACCTTGGCGTGGGTGTCTATAAAGATGCCCAGGGCCTGACGCCGATTCCCCAGTCCGTAAAGCTCGCCGAGCAACGGCTGGTGGATCGCCAAACCACCAAGACCTACATCGGTGGCCACGGCGAACCGGCGTTCGGCAAGGCGATCAATGAGCTGGTGCTCGGCGGCGACTCCCCGCTGATCGCCGAACAACGGGCCGGCGCTACCCAGACACCGGGCGGCACCGGCGCACTGCGCCTGAGCGCCGACTTCATCGCCCAGTGCCTACCGGGCCGTGGCGTGTGGTTGAGCAACCCGACCTGGCCGATTCATGAAACCATCTTCGCGGCGGCCGGGGTCAAGGTCAGTCATTACCCCTACGTCGGCAGCGATAACCGCCTCGACGTCGAAGCCATGCTCGCCGTCCTCAAGGAAGCGCCGAAGGGCGATGTGGTGTTGCTGCACGCCTGCTGCCACAACCCGACCGGCTTCGATCTGTCCCATGACGACTGGCGCCGAGTGCTGGACGTGGTGCGCAGCCGCGATCTGGTGCCGCTGATTGACTTTGCCTACCAAGGCTTCGGCGATGGCCTGGAACAAGATGCGTGGTCGACGCGGCTGTTCGCGGCCGAGTTGCCGGAAGTGTTGATCACCAGTTCCTGCTCGAAGAATTTCGGGCTGTATCGCGATCGCACGGGTGCGTTGATTGTCTGTGCGAAAACCGCTGAGAAGCTGGTGGATATCCGCAGCCAACTGGCGAACATCGCCCGTAACCTGTGGTCGACGCCGCCGGATCATGGTGCTGCCGTGGTGGCGACGATTCTTGGCGATCCCGAGCTGAAAAGCCTCTGGGCCGACGAAGTGGAAGCCATGCGTTTGCGTATCGCGCAACTGCGCAGCGGTCTGGTGGAAGCGCTTGAGCCCCATGGTTTGCGTGAGCGTTTTGCGCATATCGGTGTGCAACGCGGGATGTTTTCCTACACCGGCCTGTCGCCGGAGCAAGTGAAACAACTGCGTGATCATCACAGCGTTTACATGGTCGGTACCGGCAGGGCGAACGTGGCCGGGATCGATGCAACCCGCCTTGATCTGCTGGCCCAGGCCATCGCCGAAGTCTGCAAATAAACCCGCCCTCCACTGATCGTTCCCACGCTCCGCGTGGGAATGCATCCCGGGACGCTCTGCGCCCCAAAAGCGGACGCGGAGCGTCCATTGAGGCATTCCCACGTAGAGCGTGGGAACGATCATCCCCGTCACTGCTACTGACCTGTCTAGACAACTCCATCCGTCGAAACAAATGGATATAAAAGTCTATTTGTCATTTCTCCTGCTGTATCCTGCCCAAGCTTTTTAAAAGCGCGGATCTACCAGATCTATCAACAGACTTTGCGAGGAGCGCGAAACATGCACGAGATCCCTAATCTCCCCTTCCCAAGCCTGCACGAAACTGAGCAGACAACCACGCAACAAGCCGGTGCCCAACAGCCCGAGCCGAAAGAAGCCACTGAACGCCGCCAGGCCGACAGCGAAGACTGAAACACCTGCAATGCCAGACCGTGTGGAAAGCGCTAACATGCGCTTTCCACACCGCCTGAACCCCGAGCCTCGCACCATGACCGATGATTTCACTGACACCCAGGCCAGCGTCCTGATCGGCACCGCCGAGAAGATGATCGAGATCTGGAATCGCCTCTCCCCCGAGAAACAAGCCGCGTTACTCGCCCGTTTCGGCACCGAAGAAAACGCTCTGGCTGCCCTGGTCACGACGCAACTGGTCGCCCCGCAGAACCCTGAATAACCCCCGCCCGGCAAATAGTTTTACTTTTTCACGCCCCACGTCCGCTCGTGCCGCTATCATAAGCAGCCTATCTATCCTGCTTTCCCGTGGACCTTTACCCATGTCTGATAACCAGCGCCCCCTGGCGGTCACGCTGCAAGTCGTTTCCATCGTTCTCTTTACCTTCATCGGCTACCTGAACATCGGCATTCCCCTCGCCGTATTGCCCGGCTACGTCCACAGCGACCTCGGCTTCGGCGCCGTGATCGCCGGACTGGTGATCAGCGTGCAATACCTGGCCACCCTGCTCAGCCGCCCTTATGCCGGGAAAATCATCGACAACAAGGGCAGCAAACTCGCGGTGATGTACGGTCTCGCCGGTTGCGGTTTGAGCGGCGTGTTCATGTTGATTTCGGCCTGGACCCAGAGCCTGCCGATGCTGAGCCTGATCAGCCTGTTGATCGGCCGTCTGGTGCTCGGCAGCGCAGAAAGCCTGGTCGGCTCCGGCTCGATTGGCTGGGGCATCGGCCGGGTCGGTGCTGCGAACACCGCCAAAGTCATCTCATGGAACGGCATCGCCAGTTACGGCGCACTGGCGGTCGGCGCGCCGTTGGGCGTGTTGCTGGTCAGTCAACTGGGCTTGTGGAGCATGGGTGTGAGCATCGTGCTGCTCGCGGTCCTTGGCTTGGCGCTGGCCTGGCCGAAAACCGCCGCGCCGATTGTGGTCGGTGAACGGCTGCCGTTCATGCATGTGCTGGGACGGGTGCTGCCCCATGGTTGCGGCCTGGCCTTGGGCTCGATCGGATTCGGCACCATCGCCACTTTCATCACCCTGTATTACGCCACGCAACACTGGGACAACGCGGTGCTGTGCCTGAGCTTGTTCGGCGCCAGCTTCATCGGTGCGCGGCTGCTGTTCGGCAACCTGATCAACCGCCTCGGCGGCTTTCGCGTGGCGATTGCCTGCCTAGCGGTGGAAACCCTGGGGCTGTTGCTGCTGTGGCTGGCACCGGATGCTCATTGGGCACTGGCCGGTGCGGCACTGAGCGGTTTCGGCTTCTCGCTGGTATTCCCGGCGCTGGGCGTGGAAGCGGTCAACCTGGTGCCGGCCTCAAGCCGTGGCGCGGCGGTCGGGGCCTATTCGTTGTTCATCGATTTGTCGCTGGGGATTACCGGGCCGTTGGCCGGTGCCATTGCTGCCGGGTTTGGCTTTGCCTCGATCTTCCTGTTTGCTGCCATCGCTGCGCTCAGTGGTTTGATGCTTAGCGTTTATCTGTACCGACAAGCGCCTAAGTATCGCGAAGAGCGCGACGCCCGCTAGAAGTCGACCTTGCCGCGTCCAGCCTTGATGCTGCCGCGCTTGGTCTTCGATTCCAGCCGACGCTTCTTCGAACCGAGGGTCGGCTTGGTCGGGCGGCGCTTCTTCTCGACTTTGGTAGCGCTGAGAATCAACTCGACCAACCGCTCCAGCGCATCGGCGCGATTGGCCTCCTGCGTGCGGTATTGCTGGGCCTTGATGATCAGCACCCCTTCGCTGGTGATGCGACTGTCACGCAGCGCCAGCAGCCGCTCCTTGTAGAACTCGGGCAAGGACGAGGCCGGAATGTCGAAGCGCAAGTGCACGGCGCTGGAGACCTTGTTGACGTTCTGCCCACCGGCGCCTTGCGCGCGAATGGCCGTCAACTCGATCTCGGCATCCGGTAGATGCACATTGTTGGAAATCACCAGCATGGAAAAGCGTCCGTATTCAGAACGCGCAGGATACCGCGAATGAACTGAAAGAATGCGCTCCCTGTAGGAGTGAGCCTGCTCGCGATGGGGTCGTGTCAGGCAACAAAGATGTTGACTGACACACTGCTATCGCGAGCAGGCTCACTCCTACAGGGGGGTTGTGTGAGGCCTGAAAACAACAAACCCGGCACATGGCCGGGCTTGTTGTTTCTGCATACTGCGCTTACTTCGCGTTTGCCGCCTGCAATGCATGCTGAGCACTGCGCTTGTTCTTGATGCCGTAGCACACCCACATGAACGCCACCCACACCGGAATCGCATACACCGAGATCTGGATGCCAGGGATCAACAGCATCACGCCGAGAATGAACACCACGAACGCCAGGCAGATGTAGTTCCCGTACGGGTACCAAAAGGCCTTGAACAGCGGCGTCTGCTTGGTCTTGTTCATGTGCTGGCGGAACTTGAAGTGCGAAAAGCTGATCATCGCCCAGTTGATCACCAGGGTGGCAACCACCAGCGACATCAACAGTTCCAGCGCGTTTTGCGGGATCAGGTAGTTCAGCAATACGGCAATCAATGTCACCGCCGCCGAAGCAAGGATCGAGCGCACCGGTACGCCGCGCTTGTCGATCTTCGCCAAGGCTTTCGGCGCATCGCCCTGCTCGGCCATGCCCAGCAGCATGCGGCTGTTGCAGTAGGTGCCGCTGTTGTACACCGACAGCGCCGCGGTCAGGACCACGAAGTTGAGGATGTGCGCAGCGGTGTCACTGCCAAGCATCGAGAACACTTGAACGAACGGGCTGCCGCTGTAGGAATCACCCGACGCGTTCAGGGTCGCCAACAGGCTGTCCCATGGCGTCAGCGAAAGCAGGATAACCAACGCACCGATGTAGAAAATCAGGATCCGGTAGATCACTTGGTTGATGGCTTTCGGGATCACGGTTTTCGGCTTGTCGGCTTCTGCTGCGGTGAAACCGAGCATTTCCAGGCCGCCAAAGGAGAACATGATGATCGCCATGGCCATCACCAGGCCGCTAACCCCGTTCGGGAAGAAGCCGCCGTGGGCCCACAGGTTGGTTACCGAAGCTTGCGGGCCGCCATGGCCGCTGACCAGCAGGTAGCTGCCGAGCGCGATCATGCCGACGATTGCCACGACCTTGATGATCGCGAACCAGAACTCGGCCTCGCCAAAGACTTTGACGTTGGCCAGGTTAATCAGGTTGATCAGGACAAAGAAGCCGGCGGCCGAGACCCAGGTCGGAATGTCTGGCGCCCAGTAGTGGATGTATTTGCCGACCGCGGTCAGCTCCGACATGCCCACCAGAATGTATAGGATCCAGCAGTTCCAGCCTGACAGGAAGCCGGCGAACCCGCCCCAGTATTTGTGGGCGAAGTGGCTGAAGGAACCGGCCACCGGCTCTTCGACAATCATTTCGCCGAGCTGGCGCATGATCATGAACGCAATGAAGCCGCAGATGGCGTAGCCGAGGATCATCGACGGGCCGGCAGATTTCAGTACGCCGGCCGAGCCCAGGAACAGCCCGGTACCGATCGCGCCACCGAGGGCGATCAGTTGGATATGGCGATTTTTCAGGCCGCGTTTCAGCTCGCCTGAATGCGAGTTTTGTCCACTCATGAAAAGGGTCTCACGCAAGGTTTGATGATGTTCGTTAGACGTTGCTGCTCGGGTGCGATTTCAAGCAGCGCCGATCAAACCCCAGCGAAGGCAAAAGGAGTTCAGCGTTTTTACAACGGTCATGCGTCACCTGTTTGTTTTTATCTGTGACGAAATCGAACCCGACACGCTTGTGGCGCGGCGGAGTGAACAAGACGGATAGCCTTGAGGTTTGCGCAGATGCGCAGGAGGTCACAGTTAAAACGCGGCGCATTGTACACCTGTAACCCCCTGCTGCCAGACACCGCTGGATCAGCGTGTCGTTTGCCGGGATTGCCTGTGTCCGCCCCGAGGGTCTCGGGCGGCTGCAAAAACTGGGTCAGACCTTTGCGGGTCTTCGATAAGGGCGACGGGAAAATCGCCCTCCGGGGAGAAGTGGAGATGAGTCACGGCGTACATTGCGCCTCCTTCTTGTTATGCACCTGCACGACAGGCATGGAGCGCATCTCACCCTTCCTGCGCCGCTGAAACAAGCGGACCAGAGCCTTGCAGGATCAGCGACCGATTCGTTTACGGAAGGTTTTCCTTACACCCCTTCCGCAAGCGTCAATCCAAGGGCTTTTAGGCTCAACTCCGTCAGCTTTTCTTTACAAGCTGTAACGCATATTTTCCAAATCAGATCAATCCGTAAGACGACTGCAAATTGACGGTAGGAAGCTTCCTAAGGAAAAGGCCGAGTTAGTTTTTTGTTTTTTATCGATAAAAGCCCCGTCAAAAAACAGAATAAAAAGTTCAAATAAAACTTTTTGATTATTTTTTTGCAATTTAAAAACCTCTGGACTAGTTTCTCAGCGACTTGCCGCGACGCATCGACCGACAAGTTGGCGGGTTATTCAATGACTGAAAAACGCGCCGCTGCACTTACCGAAAAAGTCATCTAGGAGATTCACAATGCAAGCACTTGAAAAAGACTTGGAAACTGAACTGCAACTGGACGATTGGTTTGAAGCACCGACCCATGAAGCCGCCGTTGAAATGATGCAAGCCGATGCGGTCGTTCCGTTCGGCACGGCGATGTGGCCTCTGTAAGACATCCCGGCAGGCACGATCCGGCCGGTTGTGCCTGCCACTTTTTCTCGGTTTGTCAGGGAGGACTACATGGATAAGCAACGTGCCATTTCGCATTTCCTTTACTACCTCGAACACCACCCTGCCGTTGCCGGCATCAATCCGGCGAAGGTCTTGCTCGGCCACACCGCTGATTACGAGGCACTGACCGGCGCCATCGCCGAACAGGCCGGTGACAGTCAGCCCTTCCGTTTCAGCGCCATGCGTCTGGATCTTGAACCGACCGAAAAGCTGGCCCAGGCGATTGCCGACAGCGATCTGTACATTTTCTTCTACGACTCTTCCACTCTGCCCAACCCTCGCCCCGACGGCCCGGAGTTTGTCCGCGCGCTGCAAGGCGTGATGGCCGAGAACTGGAGAAAGTCGCTGCTGTTCAAGGATTACGGCGATTACTTCTACGACACCTTCAGTGTCACCCCGCAGCGGATTGCCGGGTTAAACAGCCACTTGATCCAGCGCATGTCTCACGCGAAAACGTTAAGTTTCAAAGATGATCACGGCTCATGGTTCGAAACGCCGATGCATAGCATCAAGAAGTGGACCGATATCAACGGAGTCGGCAACTTTGACTTGGCGCCCGGTGAAATCGCGACGCACAGCGAAGCGATTAACGGCCAGGTGAAGTTCATGGGGACGTTCCTCAGCACGATTCCGTTTGCCCGCAAGTACGGGGTGCTGGATTCGCCGCTGGAGTTGTGGATCGAGAACTCGACCATCCGCAAGATCGCCACGGATGTGCCGGGGCTGGAACATGATTTCAACAAGTACCTGGAGGCCAATCCGTCGAACCGGCGCATTGAGGAATTGGGGATTGGCACCAACGAAGGCGTGAAGGCGCTGTATGCGCGCAATGCCGGGTTCGAGGAGCGCCATTGCGGGCTGCACCTGGGGTTGGGTGGTGGGGCCAAGGGCAGCCATCATCTGGACCTGATCTTCTCCAGCGGGGTGTTGGCGCTGGATGATGAGCCGGTGTTTGATGGGCGGTTTGTGTTTTAGCTGATCGTTCCCACGCTCCGCGTGGGAATGCAGCCCGGGACGCTCTGCGTCCCATTGGAACGCGGAGCGTCCCTTGAGGCATTCCCACGCGGAGCGTGGGAACGATCAGCCAGACCAAAAAAAACGCCAACCCGAGGGTTGGCGTTTTTTATGCGGCGCTTACCGATTACTCAGGCTTGCGACGACCAAAGCCCGGACGCTGGCCCGAACCCGCTGGCGCACCACGGCGTTTGCCCGATGGCGCATCCTTGTCGACCAGAACGATGCCTGGGCGCTTCTTCGCCGGTGCCTTCGCCGGACGCTTGGTGTCGGCCGGACGGTCTGCCACTGGCGTACCGCGACCAGCAGGGGCACCGCGATCGCTACGACCACCGCTTGGCGCACCACGGCCTTCGCCGCGCTCGGTGCGACCGTTGGCCGGACGCGGCGTGCGTGGACCACGCTCGCCATCAGCACGAGGTGCTGCTGGCTTGCGGGCTGGACGCTCGCCTTCAATATGCGGTTCGCGGGTATCACGCGGCGTAGCAGCGGTCTGGTTACCGATGGCTGGACGCAACGAACGCACGCGCTCGGTCTTGCCCATTGGACGCGACGATTTACGCTGCATGCGGTCGAGCTTGTCTTTGCTCTTGGCGTTCATCTGCGGCATGGCCACAGGCGTCAGGCCGACTTCAGCACTCAGAATGTCGACTTCGTACTGGCTCATTTCGCGCCAGCGGCCCATCGGCAGGTCGGAGTTGAGGAACACCGGACCGAAACGCACGCGCTTCAGTCGGCTGACCACCAGGCCCTGGGATTCCCACAGACGACGAACTTCGCGGTTGCGACCTTCCATCACCACGCAGTGGTACCAGTGGTTGAAACCTTCGCCACCTGGCGCTTGCTTGATGTCGGTGAACTTGGCCGGGCCGTCTTCGAGGACGACGCCTGCTTTCAGGCGCTCGATCATCTCGTCATCGACTTCGCCACGCACACGTACCGCGTATTCACGGTCCATTTCGTAGGACGGGTGCATCAGGCGGTTGGCCAACTCACCGTCGGTGGTGAACATCAGCAGGCCGGTGGTGTTGATGTCCAGACGACCGATGTTGATCCAGCGACCTTCTTTCGGGCGCGGCATCTTGTCGAAAACGGTCGGACGGCCTTCCGGATCAAGGCGGGTGCAGATTTCACCGTCGGGCTTGTTGTACATGATCACGCGGCGGACCGACTCGGCGGCCTCTTCGCGCTTGATCACCTTGCCATCAATGGTGATGGCGTCGTGCATGTCGACACGCTGCCCAAGGGTGGCGTCTTTGCCATTGACCTTGATGCGGCCGTGGCTGATCCAGGCTTCTACGTCACGGCGCGAGCCGACGCCGATACGGGCGAGGACTTTCTGCAGTTTTTCGCCTGCTGGGCCGATTTCCTGGTCGTCTTTCTGGTCGTTGATACTCATCTGGGCACCTCCCGGTGTGGTCTGTTCAGGCTTTGCCTGAAGCGATGTAAATCTAGTCACTTGGCGTAGGGATCGCCGAAGGGTCGCGAATCATACGCTCATGGGAGCGTTCGCGCATCAGAGACTAGCTGATGATTGCCTGCTTATTTGCTTTTACGCCGAACGGCGCCGCCGAGTTTGATCAACCTGAGCGCCGACTCCGCGAGCACCGTGCGCTTGTCAGCCTTGTCGAGTTTCTTCCAGACCTTGATCTCACGCTTGCTGCGACCGCAGCCGAGGCAGATGCCGTCGGTGAATTTGCAGACGCTGATGCAGGGGTCTTTGGTAGAACTCATCAAATACTCCAGGCCACACAAACCCCCTGTAGGAGCGAGCCTGCTCGCGAAGAGGGAGTGTCAGTCGACATCATTGTTGCCTGACCCACCGCTATCGCGAGCAGGCTCACTCCCACAGGGGGATTCGGCGTCCACAAGATCCGGCTCAGTCGTCGAATTCGCGGCGTTCGGCTTCGATTGCTTCGGCCAGGGCGCGGGCTTCGGCTTCTTCGTCGCTCAATTCGGGCTCGGGTTTTGGCTGCTCGAGAGCGGCGACAGCGGCCAAGAGTTTCTCGCGGGCTTCGGCGACGCCAAGCACGTCATCCTCTAGCTCTTCTTCCGGTTCTTCTTCGACTGTGGCTTCTGGCTCAACGTGAAGTTCAACTTCGATTTCCGTCTCCGACAGCTCCAGCACCTCTTCGGATTCCGTCACCGCGCTATCGCGCAAGATGTCATCAAAGTCGGTCTTGATCCCTTCCTCCATGTTGTCCAGCTCCAGCAACAGCGTATGGAAACTGGTCTCCTCCTTGGGCTCTTCCGGTTCGGCGCTGGCATCGGCCAGTTCCTGCAAGCCTGCCGGCACCGGCGCGTCATCGAAGTCGAGCACCGGATCAGGCTCCAGCTCTCGCAACTCAGCCAGCGGAGGCAAATCGTCGAGGTTCTTCAGGTTGAAGTGATCTAGAAACGCCTTGGTGGTGGCGAACATCGCCGGTTTGCCGGGCACGTCGCGATAACCGACGATGCGGATCCACTCGCGCTCCAGCAGGGTCTTGACGATGTGACTGTTGACCGCCACGCCCCGCACGTCCTCGATCTCGCCCCGGGTGATCGGCTGGCGATAAGCGATCAGGGCGATGGTTTCTAGCATGGCGCGGGAATAACGCTGCGGGCGCTCTTCCCACAAGCGGCCTACCCACGGCGAGAATTTTTCGCGGATCTGCAGGCGATACCCGGAGGCCACTTCCTTCAGCTCGAAGGCGCGACCGTCGCAGGACTTGGCCAGAATCGTCAGGGCTTTCTTGAAGACCGGCGGCTCTGGTCGCTCACCTTCTTCGAAGAGTTCGAACAGGCGTTCAAGCGATTGCGGTTTTCCCGAGGCCAACAGAAAGGCTTCAAGCAATGGCGCCAGCTCGCGGGGTTCAGTCAGGTTCATGATTCAACTCGTTATTCGGCTCGGGCTCGCACGTGGATCGCCGCGAACGGCTCATTCTGCACCAGCTCGACCAAAGATTCCTTGACCAGTTCGAGGATCGCCATAAAGGTCACTACCACCCCCAAGCGTCCTTCTTCAGCGGTAAACAGCTCGACAAAGGGCACGAAACCGCCGCCCTTGAGCCGCTCCAGCACATCGCTCATGCGTTCGCGGGTGGACAGCGCCTCGCGGCTGACCTGGTGGCTTTCGAACATGTCGCCCCGGCGCAGGACCTCGGCCATAGACAACAGCAACTCAGACAAACGCACGTCCGGCAACAACTTGCGCGCCCGGGCCTCCGGGGCATCCAGCTTGGGCACCACAACATCACGACCCACACGGCTCAGGCCATCGATGCCTTCGGCTGCGGCCTTGAAGCGTTCGTACTCTTGCAAGCGGCGGATCAGTTCAGCGCGTGGGTCGTCTTCTTCGTCTTCGATGGTTTCGGCGCGCGGCAACAGCATCCGCGACTTGATCTCGGCCAGCATCGCGGCCATCACCAGGTACTCGGCGGCCAGTTCCAGGCGCACCGACTGCATCAGTTCGACATAACCCATGTACTGGCGAGTGATTTCCGCCACCGGGATGTCGAGGATGTTGATGTTCTGTTTGCGGATCAGGTACAGCAGCAGGTCGAGGGGGCCTTCGAAGGCTTCGAGAAACACCTCGAGCGCATCCGGCGGGATGTACAGGTCCAGCGGCATTTCCATGACCGCCTGGCCATAGACCATGGCGAAGGGCAGCTCTTGCTGGGCGCCGGCCTGACTGTCGACAACGGGTTCTACTGCAGACATCTACGCCTCGGCCATGAACGGCGCAGGGTCGCCGCAACCGACGCGGATCACTTCCGGTTCGCCGTCGGCGAGGTTGATCACGGTGGACGCCTTGATCCCGCCGAAACCGCCGTCGATGATCAGGTCGACCTGATGCTCAAGCAATTGGCGCATTTCGTAAGGATCGCTCATCGGGTCGGTGTCGCCGGGCATGATCAGGGTCACGCTCATCAAGGGCTCGCCGAGTTCTTCCAGCAGCGCCAGGGCAATCGGATGGCTCGGCACCCGCAGGCCGATGGTGCGTTTTTTCGGGTGCAACAACAGCCGCGGGACTTCGCGGGTGGCGTTGAGGATGAAGGTGTAAGGCCCCGGCAGGTGCGCCTTGAGCAAGCGGAAGGTGCCGGTGTCGATTTTGGCGAACACCCCCAATTGCGACAGGTCGCTGCAAATCAGCGCGAAGTTGTGCTTGTCGTCCAGCCCGCGCAAACGGCGCACGCGATCCACGGCATTCTTGTCGCCGATCTGGCAACCAATGGCGTAGGACGAGTCTGTGGGATAAATCACCACCCCGCCGTTGCGGATGATCTCGACAGCCTGTTTGATCAGGCGCGCTTGCGGGTTTTCCGGATGAATCTGGAAAAATTGACTCACATTCTCTACCTGTTCAGACGGCGGCAATAATTGGGTCATGTTTGAATCGACACCACAGTGGTGGCAGATCCTCCGGGAGCGGGCGGTATTCGCCGATCTCGGACCAGCCTCCAGGGCCATGAAAATCACTGCCGGCGCTGACCAGCAGACCGAACTCACGAGCAAGAATCGCCAGGCTGCCCACTTGTTCGGCGGGCTGATGGCCATTGACCACTTCAATGGCGTGGCCCCCGGCTTGAATATAGTCAGAAATCAGGCGGCGACGCTTGCTGCGAGTGAAATCGTAGTGCCACGGATGCGCCAGGCTGACCCAGGCTTTCGCGGCGCGCAGGGTTTCGACCGTGTCTTCCAGGGTCGGCCAGTGCTGCTTGACGTCGCCCAGCTTGCCGGCGCCCAGCCATTTACGGAACGCTTCGGCGCGATCCTTGACGAAACCTTCACGGACCATCCAGTCGGCGAAGTGCGGACGGGCCGGCGCATTGCCGCTGTCGCCCAGTTCCTGCTGGATCGCCCGGGCCCCTTCCAGCGCGCCGGGCATGCCTTTCAACGCCAGCTTGCGGCTTATTTCTTCGGACCGTAGCCAGCGGCCATCGTGCAATTTGGCGATCGCCTCGACCAACGGTACGGCATTGACATCAAATCCGTAGCCGAGCACATGAATGGTCGCGCCGCCCCAGGTACATGACAATTCGACGCCATTGACCAGTTGCATCCCCAGCGCCGTGGCCGCACGGCGGGCCTCGTCGAGCCCCTCGAGGGTGTCGTGATCGGTCAAGGCCAGGACTCGCACGCCTTTCTCGAACGCACGCGCCACCAGGACAGCAGGCGCGAGAGCGCCATCGGAGGCGGTGCTATGGCAGTGCAAGTCGACATTCACGGGGATGTGTTACCTCAAATCAGCTGGCGCTATCGCGCGCCCATATGTTTGTTATTATGCCGCCACATCCTGCTTCTGGCTGCCACTGTGAAACAATTCATCGATTTCATCCCGCTCCTGCTGTTTTTCATCGTTTTCAAAATTGATCCACGGGTCGTCGACATTGGCGGTCATCAACTGACTGTAGGCGGTATTTACAGCGCCACCGCGATGCTGATCGTCAGCTCCCTGGTGGTTTACGGCGCGCTGTTCATCAAGCAGCGCAAGCTGGAGAAGAGCCAGTGGCTGACCCTCATCGCCTGCCTGGTCTTCGGTAGCCTGACCCTGGCGTTCCACAGCGAAACCTTCCTGAAGTGGAAAGCGCCGGTGGTCAACTGGCTGTTCGCCCTGGCGTTCATTGGCAGCCACTTCATCGGTGACCAACTGCTGATCAAGCGCATCATGGGCCACGCACTGACCTTGCCGGACCTGGTCTGGACACGCCTGAACATCGCCTGGATCGGCTTTTTCCTGTTTTGCGGCGCCGCCAACCTGTTCGTTGCGTTCACGTTCCAGAGCTACTGGGTCGACTTCAAAGTCTTCGGCAGCCTGGGCATGACGTTGCTGTTCCTGGTCGCCCAGGGCATTTACCTGTCCCGCCACCTGCACGACGCCGATACCACCACGCCAAAAACCGAGGACTGACATGCTTTACGCAATCATTGCCACAGACGTCGCCAACTCCCTGGAAGCCCGCCTGGCCGCACGGCCTGCCCACCTTGAGCGCCTGCAAGTGCTCAAGGGCGAAGGTCGTATCGTATTGGCCGGCCCGCACCCGGCGGTCGACAGCAATGATCCGGGCGCGGCGGGTTTCACCGGCAGCCTGATCGTCGCCGAGTTCGATTCCCTGGGCGCCGCCCAGGCTTGGGCCGATGCGGATCCGTACATCGCCGCCGGCGTCTACACCAACGTTTCGGTCAAGCCGTTCAAGCAAGTCCTGCCGTAACTTACCCCTACAAATGCGCCCGCGCGGTGAACCTTGCCGGTTCATCGCGCTCAACGCTCATTATTCTCGTTTGCCGGCCGACAACCTGCCCAATACTTGTATTGGAATCAGGAGTGGCGATGCGCAAAGGTCCGTTGTGTCTGATGTTGGTGACGTTGTCGATGGTGGCCCCTGCTCACGGTGAAGAAACCGCCGAGGGCGGCAGTTCGACGCCGTTGTCGCTGAGCGCCGGCAGCCAGATCAGTGAGTTGCAGCAGCGCTTGAAGGTAAGTGAGCAGCAACGGGAAGAACTGAGCAAACAACTGCAAAATACTGACAGTGAACGCGAAAGCGCTCAGCTGGGCCGGTTGCGCCAAGAGAACCAGCGCCTCAAGCTGCAACTCAAGGAAGCCCAGGCCAGCAACCCGTTGCCACGTCTGCTGACTGATCAGCAGCAATGGTTCGTAATCGGTGGCGGGGTTGCGCTATTGGCCCTGCTCTGCGGTATCTTCGCCAGCGGTGCCACCAGAAAACGTCGGCAATGGCTAAATTGAGTGAGTGATGAGCGAGCTGTTATTAATTGATGATGACCAGGAGCTGTGCGAGCTCCTGAGCAGTTGGCTGAGCCAGGAAGGCTTTCAGGTCCGTGCCTGTCACGACGGCCAGAGTGCCCGCCGTGCGCTGGCCGAAACCTCCCCTGCCGCCGTGGTGCTGGACGTGATGCTGCCAGACGGCAGCGGTCTGGAACTGCTCAAGCAATTGCGCAGCGACCATCCGGACCTGCCGGTGCTGATGCTGTCTGCGCGTGGCGAGCCCCTGGATCGAATCCTCGGTCTGGAACTTGGCGCCGACGATTACCTGGCCAAGCCGTGCGACCCACGGGAACTGACAGCCCGCCTGCGCGCGGTGTTGCGCCGCAGTCATCCGACGGCGGTGTCCAGCCAGCTCGAACTGGGCGACCTGTGCTTCAGCCCGGTGCGTGGCGTGGTCAGCATCGACGAACAGGAATTCACTCTCACCGTCTCCGAAAGCCGTCTGCTCGAAGCGCTGCTCAAGCAACCCGGCGAGCCCCTGGACAAACAGGACCTGGCGCAGATCGCCCTCGGCCGCAAGCTGACCCTGTACGACCGCAGCCTGGACATGCACGTCAGCAACCTGCGCAAAAAGATCGGCCCGCACCCCGACGGCCGCCCGCGCATCGTTGCCCTGCGTAGCCGCGGTTACTACTACAGCCTCTGATCCCGAATACGGTCCGTCGTAGCAGCTGTCGTGTTTCGTCAGGGATAGGGATTTGTCAGGTCGGTGAGAAATCGTCTTTACCCAAGCTTTACGCTTCGCTGACCGCCGCTGACCTTGATCTCCGTAATCTGAACTCATCCGGAACGTACCGGGAACGAGACAAGGAGATTCACCATGCGCAAGACTCTTATCGCTCTGATGTTCGCCGCCGCGCTGCCGACCGTTGCCATGGCCATGCCTGAAGGTGCCGGCCCGATGGACGGCCCGCGCCACGGCGGTCAGATGCACGGCATGCACGGTAAAGGCCCGTACAGCCAGCTGGACCTGAGCCGCGAACAGCGTGAGCAGATCCGCAAAATCATGGGCGAACAGATGCACGAGCGTAAGCAAGTGGTCGAGAAGTACCTGGAGAAACTCTCGCCGGCCGACCAGAAAGCCATGAAAGATGAAATGGCCGCCAACCACAAAAAAGCCGAAGCCGATGTCCGTGGCCTGCTGAAACCGGATCAACAGAAGAAATTCGACGAGATCCAGAAGAAGAAGGCTGAGCGCCGCGCCGAATGGGCAGAGTTCAAGGCTTGGAAAGCGCAACAACCGCAAAAAGCGCAATAATGCGTTAACCCGGACCCGACGGCTTACCCCGTCGGGTTTTTTGCCATTGTAGGAGCGAGCGGTGCGGCGATCCGACTTGCCCGCGAAAGCGATTTAACAGTCAACACCTCTGTTGATCATGAAATCGCTTTCGCGGGCAAGCCTCGCTCCTACAGGTCGGCCTGCTCCCACATTGGTTTGTGTCTGTTTGAGGAATTTCTGTGCGCTCATTGTTCTGGCGTATCCTGGCCAGCTTCTGGCTGGCCATCGCTCTGGTTGCAGGGCTGTCCATTCTGCTGGGGCACATGCTCAACCAGGACGCGTGGATTCTCAGTCGCCATCCGGGCCTCAACACCCTGGCCGAACAGTGGACGCAAACCTACGAAGCCCAGGGTGAGGAAGCGGCCCAGGACATTCTGGAACAGCGCAAGCGCCAGTATCACATCGACGTTCAGGTGCTCAACGAGAGCGGCGACCCGGTGGTGCGCGGCACCTTCCCCCGGCGTGCAGCGGCTTTCGAAGCACGGCAGAACAACGATGATCGCCGCCTGCCGTGGCGACGTCTGACCGATGAATACACCAGCGCAAAAACCGGCGACACCTACCTGCTGATCTACCGCATTCCACACCCGGAACTGGACTCATGGCACCGCGAAAGCCTGCTCTGGCCGTTGAGCGCGCTGGGCATTGCGCTGGTGGTGCTGACCCTCTTCAGCCTGTTCGTGACCTTGTCCATCACCCGACCGCTGAACCGCTTGCGCGGCGCGGTGCATGACCTAGGGCAAACCACCTATCAGCAGAACAGCCTGGTGAAACTGGCCAACCGACGCGACGAATTTGGTGTGTTGGCCAACGACTTCAACCGCATGGGTGCGCGCCTGCAAAGCCTGATCGGCAGCCAGCGACAATTGCTGCGCGACGTGTCCCATGAACTGCGTTCACCGCTGGCGCGACTGCGCATTGCCCTGGCCCTGGCCGAACGTGCCACTCCCGAAGAACGGGAAAAACTCGCGCCACGCCTGACCCGTGAATGCGATCGACTGGAAGCCTTGATCAGCGAGATCCTGGTATTGGCGAGGGTCGATGCCGACAATGCCAGCGCTGAAGACGTGAATCTGAATGCGCTGCTTAATACGCTGCAAAAGGATGCGCAATTGAGTTCGCCGGAGCAGACCGTTCGCCTAGACGCCGAACCGCAGCTGAACCTCAAAGGCTGGCCGACGATGATCGAGCGCGCCGTCGACAACCTGCTTCGCAACGCTCAGCGCTTCAACCCGCAGGGGCAGTCAATTGAAATGCAGGCGGTGCGTCAGGGTGAGCGGATTGTGGTCAGCGTCAGGGACCATGGACCCGGTGTCGATGCCGAGCATTTGAATCTGCTGGGTGAGCCGTTCTATCGGGCGCCGGGACAGACAGCAGCCGGGCATGGCTTGGGGTTGGCGATTGCCCGACGCGCGGCAGAGCGGCATGGCGGGAGCCTGGTGCTGGCCAATCATCCGCAAGGCGGGTTCATCGCCAGCCTGGAATTACCGTTAGTACCAGGAATCATCGTCCAACCGTAATCCCCGTGGGAGCGACAGACCTTGATCGTTCCCACGCTCCGCGTGGGAATGCCTCAAGGGACGCTCCGCGTTCCAATGGGACGCAGAGCGTCCCGGGCTGCATTCCCACGCAGAGCGCGGGAACGATCCTTACTGACCGGGCCAGGCGCTGACGAACTCGGTGAGGTCAACTTTCTCTGCCACGCGCGGCTCTTTCTGCGGCGTCCCAAGATAAAGAAACGCAATCACCTCTTCCCCTTCTACCAACCCCAGCCCCTTGGCCACATGCGCCGAGTACGCCAGCTCACCGGTACGCCATACAGCACCAATGCCTTGCGCGTAAGCGGCCAGCAGAATCCCGTGAGCCGCACACCCTGCAGCCAGCAATTGTTCGGATTTCGGGTATTTGACGTGATCCTGCAACCGCGCGACCACCACAACCACCAGCGGCGCGCGCAAAGGACCATTACGCGCCTTATCCAGCGCCGCCTCGGACACCTCACTGTCTTGCAGCTTCGCCGCTTCGGCCAGCAACTCGCCCATCTGCTCGCGCGCCGCACCTTCGACTGTCAGGAAGCGCCAAGGCTGCAAGTGTCCGTGGTCCGGCGCACGCATCGCGGCAGAAAACAGCACTTCGCGCTGCGCTGCGGTAGGTGCCGGTTCGAGCAGTCGTGGAACGGAAACACGGTTGAGCAAAGCGTCGAGAGCCTGCATCGGCCACCTCCTGAAAAATATGTGCGGCTATTCTAGCGGTATCTGGCGCAGGGATGCCGGTTTACATGCCCGGCCCCGCAGGTAGAATGGCGGCCTTCCCTTCTTCAGCACGAGCGGACTTCATGGCGTTGCCGACCTTACGGATTATTGGTTTCATCATCGGCATCTTCCTGATCACGCTGGCCATCGCCATGGTCGTGCCCATGGCCACCCTGGTGATTTTCGAGCGCACGAGCGACCTGCCATCGTTCCTCTGGGCGAGCATGATTACCTTCGTCGCGGGTTTGGCAATGGTCATCCCCGGTCGTCCCGAACACATACATCTGCGCCCGCGAGACATGTATTTGCTGACCGTCAGCAGCTGGGTGGTGGTGTGCATCTTCGCTGCGCTGCCGTTTCTGCTGACCCAGCGCATCAGCTACACCGACTCGTTCTTCGAAAGCATGTCCGGCATTACCGCCACCGGGGCCACGGTGCTCACGGGCCTGGACAGCATGTCCCCCGGCATCCTGATGTGGCGCTCGTTGCTGCACTGGATCGGCGGCATCGGCTTTATCGGCATGGCGGTGGCAATTCTGCCGTTGCTGCGCATCGGCGGCATGCGGCTGTTCCAGACCGAGTCGTCGGATCGCTCCGAAAAGGTCATGCCGCGTTCGCACATGGTGGCGCGTTTGATCGTTGCCGCTTATGTGGGCATCACCATTCTCGGCAGCCTGGCGTTCTGGTGGGCCGGGATGAGCCCGTTCGATGCGATCAACCACGCGATGTCGGCGATCTCCACGGGAGGGTTCTCCACCTCGGACCAGTCTTTGGCCAAGTGGCCTGAGCCTGCAGTGCATTGGGTCGCGATCGTCATCATGATTCTTGGTGCCCTGCCGTTCACCCTGTATGTAGCGACCTTGCGCGGTAACCGCAAAGCACTGATCAAGGATCAGCAGGTGCAAGGCTTGCTCGGCATGTTGCTGGTGACTTGGCTAGTGCTCGGCACCTGGTATTGGTGGACCACCCAGCTGCATTGGCTAGAGGCGCTGCGGCATGTGGCGCTGAACGTGACCTCGGTGGTGACGACCACCGGTTTTGCGCTGGGGGACTACAGCTTGTGGGGAAATTTCTCGCTGATGCTGTTCTTCTATCTGGGTTTTGTCGGTGGTTGCTCGGGTTCGACTGCCGGCGGGATCAAGATTTTCCGTTTCCAGGTCGCCTACATCCTGCTCAAGGCCAACCTTAACCAATTGATTCACCCGCGGGCGGTGATCAAACAGACGTACAACGGTCACCGCCTCGACGAAGAGATCGTGCGTTCGATCCTTACTTTTTCCTTCTTCTTCGCCATCACTATTTGCGTGATCGCCCTGCTGCTGTCGCTGCTCGGCGTGGAATGGATGACCGCCCTGACCGGTGCCGCCAGCACCGTGTCCGGTGTCGGCCCGGGCTTGGGCGAGACCATCGGTCCGGCGGGCAACTTCGCCACCCTGCCGGACGCCGCCAAATGGATTCTGTCGTTCGGCATGCTGCTGGGCCGACTGGAGATCATTACGGTGTTTGTTCTGTGTATTCCTGCGTTCTGGCGGCACTGACAACCGCCGGCGTTTCCATCAGCCGCGCCCGGTACTCGCCGGGCGTCGCGTCGAACCAGCGCCTGAAGGCGCGGAAGAAGTTGCTTGGATCGGCAAACCCCAACAGGTAGGCAATTTCCAGCAGGGTCATGTTGGGTTGCGCCAGATACTGCTCGGCCAGTTCGCGCCGCGTGTCGTCGAGCAAGGTTTGAAAACTCGTGCCTTCCTCCTGCAAGCGGCGCTGCAAGGTGCGTTGCGACAAGTGCAGCGTCTGCGCCACCGTATCGCGTTTGGGTTCGCCCTGGGGCAGCAAACGGCACAGCACCTGCCGTGCCTTGTGGGTCACGCGACTCTCGGAAAACCGCGCCAGATACTCGCCGGCAAACCGGTCGTGCAACAGCGCCATCGCCTCGTTGGCCGTTGGCAGCGGCGCTTCCATGTCAGCGCGCTCAAAAATCAAGGCGTCATAAGATGCGTTGAACACCAAAGGCGCATGAAAGGCTTGTTTATAGGGTTCGAGATCGACAGGTTGATCGCCCTGGATCAGCACCTTGCGCGGTTGTAGCGTGCGCCCGGTCAACCAGCCGCACAGCGCCAGCGCACAGGCCAGCGATGCTTCGGCACTCTGCCGGGTCGGCGGCAAATGATCGCCATGTACCGTCAGAATCAGCGCATAGCCTTCATCCAGCAACCGGAAACTCAGGTCGGCACTTTCGGCAATGATCCGCTGATAACGCACCAGCCGCTGAAAGCCTTCGGCCAGGGTCTGGCTCGACATCAGCGCGTAGCCGGCGACATGGAAGGACGCCGGTCGCACCACCTTGCCCATGTTCAGGCCGATCGCCGGGTTGCCGGACAGCTCGACCGCGCGTTGCCACAGCCGTGTCATGGAATCTTGCGGGAAGCGCGCATCCGGATCATCCAGTGCCGCGTAGTCGAGCCCCAATTGCTTGAACAGAACCCGGCAATCCAGGCCGTCCATCTCCAGAGCTTTGACAATCCCCATCGCCCAGCTTGCAGAAGTCGTTCGTTCGCTCATGGCGTTTTCTTACTGATTAGTGAGCCGTCTACCGCGGCAAGTTTTCGAAGGATACTAAAGTGGCGCCCATTGTCACTGGCTGACGCCAATGATCACTCTAGACTCAAATAGGCTACCCGCAGAACAACTTGCAATCAGAACAACAACCACAGAGATCGCAGTCGTGGAAAACGTCAAACGTTTCAACAGCTTCGCTGAGTTTTACCCGTACTACCTCAGTGAACACAGCAACAGCACCTGTCGACGATTGCATTTTGTCGGCACCAGCCTGGTCATTTTCATTCTGGCGCTGACCGTCGGCAAAGGCGCCTGGTTGATGCTGCTCGCCTTGCCGCTGGCGGGTTACAGTTTCGCCTGGGTCGGGCATTTCTTCTTCGAGAAGAACCGTCCTGCCACGTTTCAGCATCCTCTTTATAGCCTGCTCGGCGACTTTGTCATGTACCGCGACATGATTCTGGGTCGCGTGCCGTTCTAGGCTCCACTGGCCATCAAAGCGTCCTGAGCAGCCAGTGCGATATTGGATCCAAGTCTTACACTCAAGACATCCCTTTCGATTAGAACAAGAGGATAGCTGATGAACGCCAATGCACGATTCACTCACATGCAGGATGGCACTCAGGAAGACTGGGCGATCATCGCCGCCGACTTCAGCGCCTACGCCAGGCAGTTGCCGTCACGGATTGTGGCGCACCTGAAATTGCTGGAGGGTGATTTTGGCGGCTTCCCGGTGGATCGGCTGACCCATTCCTTGCAGACCGCCAGCCGTGCCTGGCGCGATGGCCGGGATGAAGAATATGTGGTCTGCGCGCTGCTTCACGACATCGGCGACACGCTCGGTTCCTACAACCATCCGGACATCGCCGCGGCGATCCTCAAGCCGTTCGTCAGTGTCGAGAATCTGTGGATGGTGGAGAAGCACGGGATATTCCAGGGGTATTACTTCTTCCATCACCTGGGGATGGATCGGCATCTGCGCGAACAATTCAGTGGCCATCCGCAGTATCAGGCGACCATCGAGTTTTGCGCCAAGTACGATGCGGCGGCGTTTGATCCGGCTTACGAGACGTTACCGCTGAGCTTCTTTGAGCCGATGATGGAGCGCTTGTTTGCGTATCCGAAAAATTCCATCTACAAGGCGGCGATGGAAGAGCGTTCGCCAGCCTGATAGATCCGGGCTGTCTGGCCTGGCCCCATCGCGGGCAAGCCCGCTCCCACAGTGAGCGAGGTGAACACAAGATTTGTGGACGCCAGAGAACCCTGTGGGAGCGGGCTTGCCCGCGAAGAGGCCAGCTCAGACACTACATTGCTAACAGACTATGCCGGTTCTGCGACTTTAATGGCTTTCAACTCAGCCTCCCGCGCCTGGGCATCCGCCAACCGGTACAACTCGATCGACCCGTCCCAATGCTCGATCAACGCCGTGCACGACTCCACCCAATCCCCGCAGTTGAGGTAATCCACCCCGCCGACCTTGCGAATCTCGGCATGGTGAATGTGCCCGCACACCACCCCATGCAACTCCCGTTTGACGCACTCGTGGGCGATGGCTTCTTCGAAATCGCTGATGAAACTGACCGCCGTTTTCACCTTGTGCTTGAGGTAGGCCGACAGTGACCAGTAGCCGTAGCCATAACGCGCGCGCCAATGGTTCAGCCAACGGTTGAGGGTCAGGGTGACTTCGTAGGCCGAGTCGCCGAGAAAGGCCAGCCAGCGGTGATACCGGGTGATCACGTCGAACTGGTCGCCATGAATCACCAGCAGATGGCGGCCGTCGGCGGTCACGTGCACCGCTTCGTCCACCAGTTGGATGTTGCCCAGAATCAGCTTCGAATAGCGCCGCAAAAATTCATCGTGGTTGCCGGTGACGTAGATCACCTCGGTGCCGCGCTTGCTCATGGTCAGCAGGCGGCGAATCACGTTGGTATGCGCCTGAGGCCAGTACATACCGCCGCGCAGTTTCCAACCGTCGATAATGTCGCCGACCAGGTAGATCTTGTCCGCGTGGTAGCCCTTGAGAAACTGCGACAGGTGTTCGGCCTGGCAGTCCCGGGTGCCCAGATGCACGTCGGAAATCCACAAGGTCCGCACACGTTGCTTACGGCTGGGTTTGGCGAGCTCGGCGCTGGTCATGGGCAACACTCAGGACAAGTTTTGGCAAGCTTGCGCCGATCGGGTTAATGGCCCATGACAACCGCGAGTCAGTCCTGTGACAGCGCTCGGCCGGTGTAGACTGGCCGCATCTTGACCGGGAGACCTGCGATGAGACCGATCCTCACGCTTCGCCAATACACCAAAGACCTGATCGTCCACAGCCACGACCACGCGCAACTGGTGTTCGGGTTGTCGGGTGCGCTGGACTTCGAGGTCGACGGGCATGGCAGCCAGGTGGTTCAGCAGAGTTTTGTGGTGGTGCCGTCAGGCTTTCATCACGCCTGCGGCAGCAGCAATGGCAGCCGTTGCCTGGTGCTGGATATACCGAGCGATCAATGGGTTTCGCAGTCCCTCGGCGATCACGCTGACGCCAGCCGCCGTTTGCTCGACAACGCCGGTCGCCTGCCTCTGGACGCTGGGCAAAGCCAATTGGTGAGTTGGCTGGCGGGCAGCCAGGTCAGTGACCCGTTGATTGCCCAGCAAGGCGCGGTGCTGTTATTGGCCAGCCTCAACAACGCCAAGCCTGAAATCGTGGGCGGTCGGCGTCTGCCGTATGCGGCGTTGAATGCGCATATCGATCAGTACGCGGCGTATCCATTGCAGGTCGCCGATCTGGCGCGCGTCGCAGGGCTGTCCAGCGCCCGGTTGCATGCGCGGTTTGTCGCTGAGTGCGGGCAGACGCCGATGGATTACATCCGCAGTCGGCGGCTGCATAGTGCGGTAGGACTGCTGCGGGATTCGCCATTGCCGATCGGCGAGATTGCCAGTCGGGTCGGTTACAGTTCCCAGAGTGCATTTGCAGCGGCAGTGTTGCGCGAGTTTGGGGCGACGCCGGGAAAACTGCGGCGCGAGGCTGGCGACAAAAGTCGATAGTTTGCCGACAGACTCAGCGAGTATGGCGCGGTTCAATGTCCCCCTCTGTTTGTCTTGTTGTTAAGGATCGCAATGACTCCCCGTACCGCCCTTGGCGCCCTGCATATCGGCGCATTGATGTTCGGCCTGACCGGTGTGTTCGGCAAACTCGCTGCCGCCTCGCCCGCCGTCATCGTATTTGGCCGAGCGGCATTTGCCGTGCTTGCCTTGGCGGTGTTCGCGCGGTTTGCCAGCAACACGCGCTGGTACAGACTCGAAGCGCAGGACTGGCGCCGTCTGCTGCTCAGCGGTTTGCTGCTGGCCGGGCACTGGGTGAGTTTCTTCATTGCGGTGAAAGTCGCCGGTGTGGCGATCGCGACCCTGGGTTTCGCCAGCTTCCCGGCGTTTACCGTGATCCTTGAAGGGCTGATATTCCGTGAGCGGATCCGCGCCAATGAAATCCTGTTGGTGGTGCTGGTGAGTGTCGGGCTGGTGCTGGTTACGCCTGACTTCGATCTGGCGAGTGGCGCCACCACCGGCCTGCTCTGGGCGGTCGGTTCAGGCTTGCTGTTCGCCCTGCTGTCGCTGACCAACCGCGCCAGCTCCGGCAGAATCCCGCCAGTGCAGGCTGCGCTGTGTCAGAACGTGGTGGTCGCGCTGTGCCTGCTGCCAGTGGCGGCGCCGCAGTTGAGCGAGGTCCGCGCCATCGACTGGCTGTGGATCGGTTTGCTCGGGGTGTTCTGCACCGGTGTCGCGCACAGCTTGTTCGTCGCCAGCCTGGCGGTGATCAAGGCGCGCACCGCCGCCGTGGTGTTCGCCCTGGAGCCGGTTTACGGGATCACCATGGCCTGGCTGTTGTTCGATGAAAACCCGACGCTGCGCATGCTGCTCGGCGGCGCCTTGATCATCGTCGCGATCGTGGTCTCCAGCAGACTGTCCGGCTCAAGTAAAAAGACCGTGGCAGCCGAAGCCGCGTCTCACTGAGTGCGGTCGTTGTGGCCGAGGTCGCGGTCAGGATCGATCTGATCGCGCACCCGCTGCTTGAGCACCTTGGCCTCCGGGAATCCGCCGTCGGCCTTGCGCTCCCAGATCTGCACATCGTCACAGAAAATATGGAAAACCCCGCCGGTACCGGGCACCAGTGACACTTTGCCCAGGTCGTCGCCGAAAGTGCTGAGCAGTTCCTGGGCCAGCCAGGCCGCACGCAACAGCCATTGGCATTGCGTGCAATAGGTGATGATGATTTCCGGTTTATGCGTGGTCATGATGCGCAAGACTCCTGAGCCAGAGGGCGCCGCTATAGTAGTGGCTCAGCGGATTCCGGCCAACAGGCTCCGGGCAGTTTGCTTGAGCGGCTCATCGCCCTCCTTCAGCAGCTCGTTGAGCAGTTCGATGGCGCTGTCCAGATCGCCATCATCGATACAGGTCTGGGCTTGTTCCAGTTTGTCGGAGCTGGTCGGGTCGGCCGGCTGCGGATTTAATGGTTCCAGTTCCAGTGACGGGTCGGTATCGCTGTATTCGTTGAGAAAGTCGTCGTTCAGCGCCTGTGAGTCCGGTTCGGCGACCCACTCAAGCTCCGGCTCATCCAGCGTCGGTTCTTCAGGCATCTCGAACACATCGGGCAACACGTGCAGATTCGAGGTGAACGCCGGTTCTACGGCCTTTGGTGGTTCGTCTGAAGGTTTGGCATTATCGAAAGGGCTGATCAGGTCCCAGCTGGAATCCATGGATAGGTCATCCAGATTCAACTGGAACTCGTCGGCAGGTCCCGATTGCGCGGGAGTGGTGACTGCCACGGCTGCCGCTGATGCCGCTGATGCCGCTGATGCCGCTGATGCCGCATTGTTCAGTTTCGGGTTGCGGGCGCGGATGTCCTGAAGTTTTTCTTCGTCGAACCCGCCCTCACGCAGGTTTTTTTCCTGTGCGTCATAGGCGGGAACATCCCCCTGTTTGCCGAGGATTTCCAGCAGTTGCACGCCTAGATCCGTGCGCTGCGGTTCCTTGTCCAACGCTTCTCGCAACAAACCCGCGGCTTCGGAAAAACGGCCATACGCCAGGTAGATACCGACCCCTTCAAGCACATCGCCTGTCGGCGTCTCTTCACGATGGTCGGGAGCGGGTTTCAGCATGGGCTGTTGCACCGACGGGGGCCCCGCACGCTCAAGTACCGGCTCATGTTTCGAGGGTGAAACGGGCGAAGGCTCGGGCAATGCCTGAACCAGCTGGCGTCGACGTCGAACAAAGAGCCCCAGCAACACCAACGCGATCAGTGCCAGCAAGCCGATGATCAGCGGCCAGTGGCTGGCTTCGGGTTCTTCAACAACCACGGGCGCAGGCGCCGCCGCTGCCGGCGTCACCGGCGACGCCTGGTTGACCTCTGCGAGTTGGGTTTGCAGTTCGCTCACCTGTTTTTTCTGACCCGCAATCTGCACGTCCTGAGCTTGAAGCTTCGCATTCAGCTCATCGATGGTTTTTTGCAGCTGTTGGTTTTGCAACACACTGGCGGCCAGTTGTTCGGCAACGGGGTCGGTCACAGGCGCAACAGGCTGAACGACGTCAGGCGCTGGCGCAGGTTTCTTCGGCGCAGTGGCCGGCTTGACGCTCGGGAATGGTGAGTTTTGTGGGCTGGCGACGGGTTCGTCGTCGGCCGGCACGATCCCCGGCGAACCCGGTGGATCGATCAGCACGGTGTACTCGCGCAGCAAGCGCCCATTGGGCTGATTGAGCTGCACCAGGAAATTCAGGAAAGGTTCATTGACCGGTTTGTTGGAGGTCACTCGGATCAGGCTGCGATTGCCCCGCAGGATCGGTGTGAACTTCAGGTCATTGAGGAAAAATACCCGATCGACGCCGGCGCGGGTGAATTCATCCGCCGTCGCCAGGCTGACTGAGAGCTCGCCCTCCTCCAGCCCACCGGCATCCATCAGGGCGATGTCGGCACTCAACGGCTGATTCAACGCGGAATGCAGGGTGATGTCCCCCAGTCCCAGCGCCGGGGCCAATGCCGAGTAAGTGACAGCACCACCGACCAGAAGCAGCCTGGTGCAACACCGCAATACAACGTGCCAACTCTCGAGCATGAGCATCCCTTAGATAACCAGAACCAACCTGTACGCGTTCGCACATCCGGTACGAACACGATATTGCCTAGTAGTTCTTTATAGTCTGCCCAACGGGGTATCTCAAAAAGCTGACGCGCGGTTATGCCTCAAGATTTTTCCAGGTTGGCCAGAATGTGCCCGTGGACCCGCATGCACACCTTCAAGTCCGCCTCGTCGAGGCCGTCGAACAATTCGCGGCGCAGTTGAGTGGCAATGGTTTCAATTTGTTCGATCAGAGGACGGGCCGGGGCACAGAGGACGATTTTTTTCGCCCGACGGTCTTCCAGCACTGATTGGCGCTGGACCAGGCCTTGGGTTTCCAGGCTGTCGAGCAACCGGGCCAGGGTCGGCCCTTCGACGCCGACGCTTTGCGCCAGCTCACGCTGGGTCGGTGCTTCTTCGAAGCGCGCCAGGTGCAGCAGCACCAGCCAGCGCGCCTGGGACAGACCCAGGCCAGCCAGACGGCGATCCAGTTCGGCACGCCAGCCGCGCGACATCTGGGCCAGTTGCATGCCAAAACGGTGTTGATCGGTTAACGGCATAAAACACTCATGATTAGACTGAAATAGAGAAATACTAATTATTAGTCAGCTAAGCATGACCGTTGGCTTGAGGCAAGGTCTGGTCTGTAGTGAATCGTTACACCACTGTAACAGGTCATTTAAACCTCGAATTCGGATTGCAGCGCCGCCCGAACGCAGTACAAGACACCTTCCGGCACTCTCCCGGCGAACAGCGCGGCAATCTCCGACACTGGCGGCAACTCGCCCTCGCCATCGAGGAAGGCATCCTGAACTTCGCCCATCAACTCTTCAGGCAGGTCCAGCGCTTGCTCCAGCGACAACTGCTGCTTGCCGATGGCCTCGGCAAGCATGGTGTAGACATTCTTTTCCGAACACTGCAGCTGACCGGCGATCTGCAACGGCGTCATGCCGGCGCGAGCGAGGGTAATCAGCTCGTGACGCACGTCGGCGACGACTTTCGGCGCCTCGACCTGACCGCCCAGCACTTCGAGGAAGGCCTCGCCGTAGCGTTCGAGCTTGCGCGCACCGACGCCGCTGACCGTGGCCATTTCCGCCAGCGAGGTTGGCTGGCTGCGGAGCATTTCCAACAGTGTCGAGTCGGGGAAGATGACATACGGCGGCACGCCATGTTCCTCAGCGAGCTTGCGACGCAGGGCGCGCAAGGCTTCCCACTGTTCGCGTTCTTCGCCGCGAACCAGCTGGCTCGCCTGGCTCTTGCTGCTTTTGGCGGTGGTTTGCGGCTTGAGGTCGCGGCGCAGTTCCAGGGTCACTTCGCCCTTGAGCAGCGGCCGGCACGTGTCACTCAGGCGCAAGCCGCCGTAGCCTTCGAGGTCAATGTCAGCCAGGCCACGGGCCACCAGCTGGCGGAACAGGGAGCGCCATTCACTCTCGCCCATGGCCTTGCCCACGCCATACACCGACAGATGTTGATGGCCGAAGCTGCGGACCTTTTCGTTGTCCTTGCCCAGCAACACGTCCACCAGATGCCCGACGCCATAACGCTGGCCGGTGCGGTAAATCGCCGAGAGCGCCTGACGGGCCGGCTCGGTGGCGTCCCAGGTCTGCACGCCATCGACGCAGTTGTCGCAATGGCCGCACGGCTCGGGCATGTCTTCGTCGAAGTAGGCCAGCAGGGTTTGCCGACGGCAGCGGGTTTCTTCGCAGAGCGATAGCATGGCGTCGAGCTTGTGCTGCTCCAGACGCTTGTGACGCTCGTCGCCTTCGGAGTTTTGCAGCATCTGTTTGAGCATCACCACGTCTTGCAGGCCGTAAGCCATCCAGGCATCCGCCGGCAGGCCATCACGACCGCCGCGACCGGTTTCCTGGTAGTACGCCTCAAGGGATTTCGGCAAATCGAGGTGAGCGACAAAGCGCACGTTGGGCTTGTCGATGCCCATGCCGAACGCCACGGTGGCGACCATGATCAGGCCTTCTTCGTTGAGGAAGCGCTTCTGGTGATGGGCCCGGGTGTCGTTGGGCAAACCGGCGTGGTACGGCAGCGCCGGAAAGCCTTGCTCGCTGAGGAATACTGCGACTTCGTCGACTTTCTTGCGCGACAGGCAGTAAACGATGCCGGCATCACTGCGGCGCTCGGCAAGGAACGCCAGCAACTGCTTGCGCGGCTGCTCCTTGGGCACGATGCGGTAGAAAATGTTCGGACGGTCGAAGCTCGAGAGAAAGCGCTCGGCGTTCTGCAGATGCAAACGGTCGACGATTTCTTCACGGGTGCGCTTGTCGGCCGTGGCGGTCAGGGCAATGCGTGGGACGTTGGGGAACAATTCCGCCAACTGGCCCAGTTGCAGGTATTCCCGACGGAAGTCGTGGCCCCATTGGGACACACAGTGCGCTTCGTCGATGGCGAACAGGGCGATTTCAAGACTTTGCAGGAAGGCCAGCATCCGCGGCTGGACCAGACGCTCAGGCGCCAGATAGAGCATCTTCACTTCGCCGCGCTTGATCCGTGCAGCGAGATCGCGCTGCTGCTCGGCGCTCAGCGTGGAGTTCAATGCAGCGGCGGCGACGCCCAGCTCTTCGAGGGTCGCGACCTGATCGTCCATCAGTGCGATCAACGGCGATACCACCACCGCCAGGCCTTCACGCAGCAGCGCCGGCACCTGGAAGCACAATGATTTGCCACCACCGGTAGGCATCAGTACCAGGGCGTCACCGCCACTGGCCACGCGCTCAATGATTGCACCCTGGCGGCCACGGAAACTGTCGTAGCCGAAGATGTCCTTGAGGACGCGTTGAGCCTGTTCGAGCATAAAAACTCCAAAAATCACCGAAACATCCCTGCAAGGCTGGTTCAGAACCACGCAAGCTGCACTGACAAATCGTAAGTGCGCATTGCATGACGCTTCACATTTCAGCCGCGACGCCAGCAGGGCATCACAAAACGCGCGAGTATACCCGAGGCCTCCCTTGCAAAGGGCACCGCTGAGAAGACACACAAGGACAAACCTGTGGGAGCGGGCTTGTGTGGCGAGGGGGCTTGCCCCCGTTCGACTGCGAAGCAGTCGCAATCCGGTCACCGCTTTCGTGAGCAGGCTTGATCCCACAGGGATTGTGGTGTTCCGGGGGCAAATATCCCGCGCGGCTGGCCTGACTGCTCAAGAAGGCCTAGAATTCCCGCATCTGTTAATTCCCCAAGGTAGCCCTTTAATGTCCTTCGCTGAGCAACTAACCCGCCTGCAAGTCTTCCTCGACGCCGACGAACTGCATGACGAGGCGCTGGACTACGTGGCCGCCCACGGCTACCTCACTGCGCTTTCGATCTGTTCCGAAGAGGTTCCGGATCGTGAATGGATCGACGCCCTCTTCGCCGAAGAGCCGCATTACGCCGACGACACCGAGCGTGAAGCGATCGAATCCACCCTGCTGGCCCTTAAGGCTCACATCGCGCGCCAACTGGCTTCCGATGAAGAGTTCGAGCTGCCTTGTGACCTGGACCTGGGCGAAGAGCCGGACGATTCCGACCTGCGCGGCTGGTGCATCGGTTTCATGGAAGGCGTGTTCCTGCGCGAAGCGGCCTGGTTCGAAACCGCCGAAGACGAAGTCAGCGAGATGCTGCTGCCAATCATGGTCGGTTCGGGTCTGTTCGACGAACAGCCTGAGTTCGAAGACATCGCCAAAGACGCCAACCTGATGGACGACATGATCGTGCAGATCCCGGAAGCCCTGACCGCGCTGTACCTGCTGTGCCAGGCGCCAGACGAAAAACCGGCGATCCTCAAGCCACGTCACCACTAAGGTTTTGCCTATGGACAACCCCATAGGCAACCGCTCCCTGATGTTGCGTTACGTGCTGCTGGCCATCGGCTGGCTGAGCGTAGCGCTGGGGGTGATCGGGATTTTCCTGCCGGTGTTGCCCACCACACCCTTCCTGCTGTTGGCGGCCGCCTGTTTCGCCCGCAGCTCGCCACGGTTTTATCAGTGGCTGGTGGGGCATCCACGGCTTGGCCCGTGGATTCGCGACTACCTCGAAGGCAACGGCATCCCGCTCAAGGGCAAGGTCTACGCCATCGGCCTGATGTGGATGAGCATCCTGTTCTCCTGCTACCTGGTGCCCCTGCCGTGGGCGCGGGGGTTCATGCTGACCAGCGCGGTGCTGGTGACGATCTACATCCTCAAACAGAAAACCCTGCGCAAGCCCTGAGCTGATCACTGTACCGCGAGGGCTTTTGTGGCGAGGGGGCTTGCCCCCGTTGGGTTGCGAAGCAGCCCCAAAACCTTCCCCCCATTTCTCCTGACAGACCACATTGACTGGTTTGACGACTGCTGCGCAGCCGAACGGGGGCAAGCCCCCTCGCCACAAAAGCAACCTGCAAAAGTCCCATCCTCCGACAATTTGTCCTGCCTCGCTGAAAACACCGCCTAGACTTCAGTCATCTGCACCCGAGCAGCCAGACATGTCCCGTCGCCGGCGTAGTCCAGGATGGCCAACGCTCCGATTTCGGCTCGGCGGATGGCTGCTGTTGGCGAGTTTCCTGCTGACGGGGCTCGGCAGTGTCTGGGCCGACTGGAACTTTACGCAGATCCTGCAAATCGCCGAAAAGCGCTATGGCCCGCTCGGCCCCGCCCAAGGAAGAATCGAGGCCTGGAGTCAAATGCTCAAAAGCGAACTCAACCAACCCGAGCGCGAGCAACTGGACGCGGTCAATCGCTTCTTCAATCAACAGCTGAATTTTCAGGACGACACGCGCATCTGGCGTCAGACCGATTACTGGGCCACGCCAGAAGAATCGCTGATCAAAGGCGCCGCCGACTGCGAAGACTACGCCCTGGCGAAATATTTCAGCCTTCGCCAACTCGGGATCCCCAGTGAAAAACTGCGCATCACCTACGTCAAGGCCCTGTCCCAAAACCAGGCGCACATGGTGCTGACCTTCTACAGCAGCCCCACGGCCGAGCCACTGGTGCTCGACAACCTGATCGGCGAGATCCGCCCCGCCTCCCAACGCAAAGACCTGTTGCCGGTGTACGCCTTCAACGCCGAAGGGCTGTATTTGCCGGGGACGAATGGCGGAAAACGCAGCAGCGACTCAAAAAAGCTGTCGCGGTGGCAGGACGTGTTGAAAAAGATGCAAGCCGAAGGGTTCGCCGTGGGCGAAGGCTAGCCGCCCTCGCAAGGAGCGTTTTATGTCACTGCGCAAACAGTTGTTTCTCGCCATCTGCCTGTTCTTGCTGGTGGCGTTCAGTGGCAGTTTTTTTGTCAGCCTGGAAAGCTCCCGCGAGCAGATGCTCGGCCAGTTGCGTTCCCACGCCCAGGACGCCGCCACCGCCTTGGGTTTGTCGCTGACCGCGCAGATCGACGACCCGGCGATGACCGAATTGATGGTCAGCTCGATTTTTGACAGCGGCTATTTCCGCAGCATCCGCGTCGTCACTATCGTTGATGAAAAGGTGCTGGTGGAGCGCAGCGCACCGGCGCAGATCGAAGGCGTGCCGGGCTGGTTTGTGAGTCTGGTCAACCTGCGTCCGGAAGGTGGCGATGCGCTGGTCATGCGCGGCTGGGAACAGGTGGCGCGGGTCGAAGTGCTGAGCAATCCGCAGTTCGCCCTGGCCAAACTCTGGGACAGCACACTTGGCAGCCTGATCTGGCTGTTGATCTGCGGGATGCTCAGCGCCGTGTTCGGTGGATGGTTGCTACGCCGGCAATTGCGCCCGCTCGACAAAATGGTCAGGCAAGCCGAAGCCATCAGTAAACGCGAGTTCCGCAGCCTGCCAAAACTGCCACGCACCCCTGAACTGAGGCGCGTGGTACTGGCCATGAATCAGATGGTCGAAAAGCTCAAGGCGCTGTTCTCCGAAGAGGCCACGCGCAGCGAAAAACTGCGCGCCGAATCCTATCAGGACAGCCTCACGGGCCTGGCCAATCGACGCTTGCTGGATGAACAACTGGCCGACCATTTATTGGTATCCGAGCAAAGCAGCGACGGCCATTTGCTGATGCTGCGGATCAACGACCTGATCGGCCTCAACCAACGCCTGGGCGGCCAGCGCACCGACGGGCTTATCAGCGCCGTCGGCGAATTGCTCAAGCGTCTGACGCAACTGCCGGAACGGCGCACCTGGCTGGCGGCGCGCAATCGTGGCGGCGAATTCAGCTTGCTGACGCCCGGCCTGGACAGCATCGAAGCGGCCCGCCTCGCCTCGGAAATCAGCGCCACTCTGGAAAATCTGCGCCTGACCGGCGCCAGCGATTGCATGCCCGTGGCGCACTTGGGCGTGGTCGCCTATCAGCCCGGCGAACCGGCTGGCGACGTCCTGCTACGCCTCGATCAAGCGCTGGCCCAGGCTCAGCAACATCCTGAGCGGCCGTGGGTGCATCTGGCCCGTTCCGATACCGCGACGAACCACTCGCAACACGACTGGCGCACCTGGATCGACGACGCCCTCACCGAGGGCAAAATGCAGCTGTATTTCCAACCCGTGGTGCAATGCGCCGACACCAGCCAAGTGCTGCACCACAAAGTCCTCGCGCGCCTGCTCGACCCACAGGGCGAGGCCATTGCCGCCGGGCATTTCCTGCCGTGGATCGAGCGTCTCGGCTGGTCGGCCCGGTTCGACCTGGCGATGCTCGAAGCCACCCTCGACTACCTCATCGTCAACCGTTGGCCCCTGGCGCTAAGCCTGTCCGGCAGCAGCTTGCGCGACCCGGCGCAACTGCGACAAATCATCGACATGCTCGAATCACTGCCCGATCTGGCCCATCTGCTGATACTGGAAATCGACGAACGCCAACTGCCGCCCCCCGATGAACTGCAACGCCTGAGCCACAGCTTGCTCGCCACCGGTTATCGCATCGGTTTGCAGCACTTTGGCGGCAGCTTCAGCCAGATCGGCAACCTGACGCAGTTGGGGTTGGCGTATTTGAAAATCGATGGGGCGTACATCCGGCACATTGATGAACAGAGTGACAAGCGGCTGTTTATTGATGCGATTTATAGGGCGACGAACAGCATTGATTTGCCGTTGATTGCGGAAATGGTCGAGACCAAGGGGGAGCTGGAGGTGATTCGGGAGTTGGGGTTGTTTGGGGTGATGGGGCGGTTGATCGGGCCGCCGGAGCCGATGTGAGAGGTTTTACCGTTCGTCTAAAATCGTCTACTACCTGTCAGATCTGACAGTAGCCAGTTTTTTCCTTTCGCGGTGTGATGAGCCTCAATTCTGCAATGGCTCAGGCACAACGCGCGAGGAGTAAGAGATGAACATTGACGTCAAATCAACACAGGCCGACGCGGCACTTGCTCTGCGCCCCATGTTCATTCCGGGATGGAGGGAATCCGTACAACCGGCGGGGCTCGCCCACGGAGGCATACCTCAGTCCATCTATCAGCCGCCAAATGGCCTGGCGGTGGTGGTTGATCCCGTCACGACGCTCAAAACTTTTACGCTGGATACATTCGACACCGTCGAAGTGTGGGCAAATGGCAAAGCCACTTCCGTGAGCAAGGTCATCCTGCCAGGAGAAGAGCAACTGCGCATTCTCCTGTACTTGCCGCTGGGGTGGCTGGTGAACGGCGTCAATCAGCTGTTTTATCGGGTCACCCGGCCTAGCGGGAATTTCGAGGATTCAACCCCGGTGCTGGATGTGCTGTATCACGATCCGGCACCCGGTGAACCGGCACCGGCCGGCGCGACACTCGTCCTTCCACCCAGCATCGTAGCAGGCGGCGTCGGTCCCGCAGACGCGGCAGCAGGAGTGCTCTTCACCTTTGTCATCAGCTTCGCGCGGTCTTATGACGAGGTTCGTCTGAGTGTGGGGACCTGGAGCACCACGATTAAAGTCACTGATCCGACCAAACCGATCGCGGTGACACTGACTGCCGCCGATTTCCTGCAGATCGGTGACAATGCCAATACACCGGTCAAATTCACGGCGACCGATCAGTTGGGCAACCAAAATCAATCAGCGACGACGTATCTTAATATCCACGCCAACCGTCTTGAGCTACCGGCCCCGACCGTGAAGGGCCAAGTGGGCAGCACTTTCAATCCGACCTTACAGGATGTCCAGGTCATAGTGCCGCAAGGCTTGCTCCAGCCCACCTACCAGGTGGGGGTGATCTGGCAAGGCGCGTCCGGCACACCAGCGGCGGGTTCCTACACCAGCCCGCTACGCTCGGTCAGCGCCGGGTTGGAATTTGTCGTACCACGCTCGGTGCTGGCCTACAGCTTGGGCAAATCCGTGACTGTCACTTACGTAATAGAAGTCAACGGCACAACCTACACTTCATTGCCCTTGTCGCTGAACATTCTGCCGCTGCCGACGACGGCGCTGATCCCGCCAAAGATCATCGAGGCCGACGCCAACAACTTTCTGGACCTTATGGCGCTGGGCAGCAAAAACGCGACTATTCACGCTCTCCTCCACACGTTGATCGAAGCGGGCCAGCCATGCTGGCTGAGTCTGGAAGGCAGAAAGGCGGACGGCACGGCGCACAACCTCGCGCTGTGGAACGGCCTCCCGGACCAGGTCAACGCCACTTGGATCAGTCAAGGATTCTGGCCTGTCGAGCTGGCCAACAGCTTCCTCAAGCAACTCGGGCACGGCACCACACTGACGATCAAGTTCAAGGTGTCGCTGGACAAGAGCAACAATCCGGCCACGGCCAAGGTGTTTCCGGATCGCCTGTACACAATCAGCGCACTGCCTGCGTTTGCGGGAACCGAAAACTTTGAAGGCGCGCCCTTAATCTACTTGGCACCCGGCGCCAGCATTTCACTTGCCAGCAAAATCACCCTTAAATCATTGTACGGCACTGTTTATTTAACATCCTCTCACATCCCTGCATACACACACTTACATGGCAACGTAGCCCTGGGCATGTTAGGAAGTGTTAGTTTTACTTTACCCGGAGTAGTTTCATTTGTGAGCTTCATGATTGACTCACATCAAAAGCATGAAGATAACGCGGTAATTTACCGA
The DNA here is from genome assembly GCF_044759925.1 of Pseudomonas sp. NPDC099000. NCBI lineage: Bacteria > Pseudomonadati > Pseudomonadota > Gammaproteobacteria > Pseudomonadales > Pseudomonadaceae > Pseudomonas > Pseudomonas sp. NPDC099000. Next base: position 323,709 of record NZ_JBIWAF010000003.1, on the reverse strand, counting down.
TCAGAAACAGGTGAAATCGTGGGTTATCAAGCACTGCCTTACACCGCACTCTACCAATTTGCATTCATTACCTTCGAGGCCCCAGCCGGCAAAAAAATAAAGTCATTTGAAGTCACTACTACAAACGACATATTCCTCGGCGTCATATCTGTGAGGTAACCATCATCACGGCGGGACCCATCGGTCGACGCAAACGAACCAGTCACTGGATGAGCAATTAAACGACGGTGTTTAATTTACATCTCCAGACACTCACGCAGGCTACACATCCTTGCGTCGTTGCTTACGACTGCGCCAGAATCCGCCGGCTTGTGCGCCTAAGGGTCGGGCTCTATTGTTTCCCGGTCGCTGACGAATCAGCGATCGGGTTTAGCGACCCGAACCTTTGTAGGCGCAACAGCGCTCCAAACTCACTTGCGGACTGTTCATGTCTGCGGTTGATGTCATGGCGGCTGTGCGCGGGAGACCTTCGGGTCTGCCGGGCGCCTACACCCGGTTCGCTAACCTGCGTGCAGCCGCCACCCTTACTTGTTTAGCGACAGGTCCTGGTGGCTCCATTTCTTGTAGGAGTTTCACCATGTTCAAGATCACACCCAACCCACCCGAAACCGACGACGTTTCCCCGTACGAAACCCCCGATTCCAAAAAACTCAACGAAGCCGCCGACCGCGCCCTCGATTACTACCTCAAACCGGTCATCCCCACAGACACCCCGCGTAAACCGAGCACGATTTACTCCATCGACCCTGACACCAACGACGAGACCCTGCTGGTCAACGCCTGCGAAACCCTGGCGTCGGCGAGTGTGATGCTGAGTAATTTCGCGGGGTTGATGGAGGGGTCGCATCGCAACACGGTGCTGGGGATTCAGCAGGTGGTGATGCTGGGGGAGTTGGCGGTGAACCGGATGCTGGATAATTTTGTTCCGCAGGGTTAGCGAAGAACCGGCGGCGAACCTTGACCTGTGGCGAGGGGATTTATCGAAACGTCGCACCGCCCCGTTCGGCTGCGAAGCAGTCGTAGACTCGGTACATGCAGTCTGCTTGAATCACTGCGGTGGCTGATTTTTTAGGGCTGCTTCGCAACCCAACGGGGATAAATCCCCTCGCCACAGTGGTGTTTCAGGCTGCGAGTTCTGTATTGGTCTTTTGGGCCTCTTCGCGGGCAAGCCCGCTCCCACAGTGATCTGGGTTGTTCGCCAGTTTTGTGTTCACTGAAGATCAAAATGTGGGAGTGAGCCGGCTCCGGGCGGCGATCCGACGACGGCGATTCCATAGTCAAAAAAAACCCGCCATTCCTTCCACAGAAATGGCGGGTTTTGTCGTTTTAGATTTCAGCCTTCAGATCACACGGTATCCACCTTCAACGAATGATCATTCAGCATGCCATTGATGATGGTCGCGGTATCGTGCCCGCCCGCGACCACCCCGCCCGCCCCCGGCGTGACGCCGTAGTGGCTGGCCAGGTTGACGCCGGCCAGGTCGATGGTCTGGTTCGGTGCCGCGCCGGCCATGGCGCTGACGTCGATGCTGGTGAGGACCGAGGCGCCGCTGCCGATGACTTTGAAGTGCAGGTAGTCATCCAGCGATGCCGCCGTGCCGTTTTCGCCTTGCAGCAGTTGCGACAAATCAAGTTTGTCGGTGCCTGGGGTGAAGTCGGTGACGACGTCATGGCCGCTGTTGCCTTTGAGCCACTGGAAGGTGTCGGCCCCTGCCCCGCCGGTGAGAGTGTTGTTGCCCAGGCCGCCGATCAGGAAGTCGTCACCGCCGCCGCCCTTGAGGATGTCGTCACCCAAACCGCCGGTGATGACGTTGCTCAGGTTGTCACCCGTGAGCGAGTCGTTGAAGTTGGAGCCCGTGAGGTTTTCGATGGCGGTCAATGTGTCGGTGCCGGCGCCTCCGGTGTTTTGCGCGGTGGCCAGGCTCAGGTCAACCGTGACCCCGGCGGTGGCGTGGGCGTAGCTCACGGTGTCGATGCCGGTGCCGCCGTCGAGCAAGTCGTTGCCGGTGCCGCTGAACAGCAAGTCATTGCCGGCGCCGCCGTGCAGCTCGTTGTTGCCGGAACCGGCGGTGAGCACGTCGTTGCCGTCGCCGGCATTGAGGACGTTGTTACCGGTGCCGGCCACCAACACATCGTCGCCTGCCGTGCCGGTGAGGGTGTGGCCGTCCTGATAGCTGATGGTCACACCCGCGCTGTCGCTGCCGCCGTGGTTGTCGTTGGCGGTGTAAGTGCCGTGGGCATCCGGGGCGATATCATGGCCCCCGGCGTAGTTGAGGGTCATGGTCAGTTGATAGTTTTCCGACCCCTTCCCGCTGTTGCCCGGACCACCGTCGTCGATGTTGGTGATGTGAATCTGGTACGTCCCGTCCGCCGCCGCGGTGAGGGTTTGCCCGTCCGCGAGGGCGATCCACGCACCACCGTTGAGCGAATACTCCATGGCGATGTGACCGCCCGCCAGGTTGTGGTCCAGGTTGAGGGTTTCGCCCTGTTTGAGGTTGACGGTGATCCGGTCCTCATCGTTGGCGTTGGCGTTGGTCACCCCGCCCAGATAACCACTCACCACCAGCACGGCCGTCATGGTTGCCGCGTTCGCCGCAAAGGCGGTGCGCACATTCGCCAAGACCTGGTTAGCGGTGTTGTTGCCGGTGGAGGAGAAGCTGATCGCCCCGGTGCCGGTGAAGTCGGCGGCTTTTGAAATCCAGCCGGTGTTGAAATGGGTGGGTGAAGCCGTCAGCGGATCGCCATTGGCATCGGTGTCGTTGGCCAGCAGCAACTCGCCCGGCACCACGATGTTGCCCGAGAGCACGTTGGTGATGATGTGGTCATCGACAGCCACCGGTGCCGCGTTCGGGATGACTTTGACCGTCAGCGTGGAGCTGGCCAGGTCGCCGTCGTTGTCGCTGGCGGTGAAGCCGATGTTTTCGGTGATTAGCACCGCTGTGGTTTTTTGCGAGGTGTAGGTGTACTCGCCGGTGTCGAGGTTCACCACCAGGGTGCCGCCGTTGTTGGTGGCGATGCTGATGCTGTTGTTCACCGTGTTGAACGTGCCGTGGTTGGCGCCGCCACTGAAGTTCAGCGCGCCCTGATTGCCGTTGGCTTTTGGGTCGTAGGTGTACGTGGTGCCGTCGACCACCAGGGTTTTGATGAAGCCCCCATCGGCGCCGAATGTTCCGCCTTCCAGCAAGGTGCCCGTGACTGGCGCCCCCATCACCGTGCCCGAGAGTACCGAGTTGAGTTGGTTGAGATCGGTCACCACAACAGCGTTGGTGTTGGTGTGGGTGCTGCCGTCATAAGCCAGCGGATCGAGGTAGGCGTTGCTCACGCCACTGCCCAGGCCGATCGCGTAGTTCTTGATGCTGTTGGCGTCGAGGAAGGCTTTGAGCGCGGCTTCGTCTGCGCTGCCGATGTCGCCTTCGTTGGGTTTGCCGTCGGAGAAGAAGTAGCCGACGTTCTGCGCCCCGGTCAGTTTGCCCGAGGTGTTGAACGCGGTTTGCATCGTGGCCACAGCCGCGTCGTAGTTGGTGCCACCGCCGGCAGTCAGGCCGGAGATGATCGACTTGGCGGTCGCTACATCAACCCAGATCGATGTCTTGTCGGTGGCGTTGCTGCTGAAGGTGACGATCTGCACTTTCACATCGCCCAGGTCGTCGTATTTGTCGAGCAAGGCACTGATCGCCTGCTTGGCCAGTTCGAGGCGCGATAGCCCCGGCACACCGGAGGGGTCGACCATGCTGCCGGAGACGTCGATCACCAACAGCAGGTTGGAATCGATCTCCACGGCGGCCACCGAACGATCAGCGGCCACCGCCTTGGGCACGTCATCGACGATGCTCACCACGATGGTGCTGGTGGTGCTGTTGCCCAGTGCATCCGTGGCTTTGTAAGTGAAGCTTTCGCTCAGGGTGTTCGGGCCGTCGTTGGCATTCGGCGATGTTTTCGGTGCCGAGGTCAGGGTGTAGGTGTAGGTGCCGTTGGGGTTGAGCAGCATTTGCCCGTAGGTCCCGGTGGCGCTGCCGACCAGCGTGTAGGTAACCGCGCCACTCGCGCCGGTGACCGAGCCGACCAGGGTGCCGGTGGCCGTTTCGCCGGTGTTGCCGGGCTCGCTGCCCGTCACAGTACCGGCCGCCAGGTCCTGCCCGTCCTTGGTCAGGTCCAGCGCTTTTTCGTAGACGGTGACATCGGTGTCGGTGACCGCTTTGATGCAGCTGTTGTACACATCGATGGTGATAGTGGTGGTGCTTTCATCGCCGTCGGCATCGCGCACGGTGTAGGTGAACGTGTCGGTGGCGCCCGCACCGCTCACGGCGTTGGGATTGCTGTGATAGACCGCGTTGCCGTTGGCATCCAGCGTCAGGTAACCGTAGGTGCCGTTGATGTTCGTGCCCAGGCCGCCGATGGCCGAGGACGACGTGTCCGAACCCGCGCGCACGCCGACCACCGCACCACCGGCTGCCGCGCCGTCGGCGCCCTTGATGTCGTTGCCCAGCACGTTGCCGCTGACCGTGCCGCCTTCGACCACGCTCGCCGTGTCCGCTTTGGCCGTCGGCAAATCATCGACGATGTTGACGTTGATCTGACCTGTAGCGGTGCTGCCATCGGTGTCCGTCGCCACCACGTTGAAGTTTTCGGTGATGCCGTTGGCGCCGTTGGCGTTCGGATGGGTTTCGTTGTCCGCCAGGGTGTAGCTGTAGCTGACCACGCCGGTCGCCGGGTTGTAACCGGTGATGGTCAGCGTGCTGCCGAGCGGTGTGACCACCGATTGCGGGAAGCCTGCCGCCACGCCGCCGGTGACCAGCGCAATGCCGCCGACGGTGAGGGTTTGCAGACCGTCCAGCGCGGTCACGGTGAAGGTGCCGCTCTGGGTCAAGGCTGGTGCGTTCGGGCTGGTGCCGTCGCTGAGGTTTTTCTCGAAGACGGTCAGTTCACCGCCATACACATCGAGGCCGTTGAGGGTGACCGGGTCGTTGTTGTTCTGGATGTTCAGCACCAGGTTGGCGGTGCTGGTATCGCCGTCAGCATCCGTAAGGGTGTAGGCGAAGGTTTCGGTGCCCGTGCCGCCGCCGTGCAGGTTTTTGAAGTCGGCATCGTTGGTGTTTAGGGTGTAGGTGTACGTGCCGTTGGCGTTGAGCACCAGGGTACCGTAAGTGCCGGTGAAAGTGCCTGGGGTCACAGGACCGGCGTTCGGACCAGTGGCGACGTGGTCTGCGCCCTGGACGTCGTTGGTCAGGACGTTGCCATTGAGCGTCAGCGCGGCCTCCGACGCTGTGGCGGCGTTGCTGTCGTTGAAGGCTTTTGGCACGTCATCGACGATCTTCACCACGATGGTGCTGGTGGTGCTGTTACCCAGCGAATCGGTGGCCTGGTAGGTGAAGCTTTCAGTCAGCGAATTCGCGCCGTCGTTGGTAGGCGGCGTGGTGGTCGCAGGCGATGTCAGGGTGTAGGTGTACGTGCCGTTGGGGTTGAGCTGGAGCTGGCCATAGTTGCCGGTGGCGCTGCCCACCAGCGTGTAAGTGATGGCGCCGATCGCACCGGTGACCGAGCCGACCAGCGTGCCCTTGGCGGTTTCGCCGGTGCTGCCCGGATCGCTGCCGATAACCGTGCCGGCCGCCAAATCTTGCCCATCCTGGGTCAGGTCAAGGGCTTTTTCGTAGACGGTCACGTCGGTATCGGTGGAGGCGACGATGCTGCTGTTGGACACGTCGATGGTGACAGTGGTGGTGCTTTCGTCACCATCGGCATCGCGCACGGTGTAGGTGAACACGTCGATCGCGCCCGGGCCGTTCACCGCGTTGGGATTGCTGTGATAGGTCGCGTTGCCGTTGGCATCCAGCGTCAGGTAACCGTAGGTGCCGTTGATGTTCGTGCCCAAGCCACCGATGGCCGAGGTCGAGGTGTCCGAGCCTGCGCGCACGCCAATCACGGCACCGCTGAGCGCCGGGCCGTCGGCACCGCCGATGTCGTTATCCAGCACGTTGCCCGAGATCGTCGCGCCCTCGTCCACCGAGGCGAAATCAGGGTTCGCAGTGGGCAGATCGTCGACGATGTTGACGTTGATCTGGCCCGACGCGGTGCTGCCGTCGGTGTCCGTCGCCACCACGTTGAAGTTCTCGGTGAGGCTGTTGGCGCCGTTGGCCGTCGGATGCGCTTCGTTATCGACCAGGGTGTAGCTGTAGCTGATCACCCCGGTGGCCGGGTTGTAGCCGGTGATGGTCAGCGTGCTGCCCAACGGGGTGACGATCGATTGCGGGAAGCCTGCGGCCACGCCACCGGTCACCACGTTGATCCCGCCTACGGTCAGGGTTTGCAGGCCGTCGAGCGCTGTCACGGTGAAGGTGCCGCTCTGGGTCAGGGCGGGCGTGTTCGGGCTGGTGCCGCCGCTGAGGTTTTTCTCGTAGACGGTCAGTTCACCGCCAGCGACGTCGAGGCCGTTGAGGGTCACCGGGTCGTCGTTGTTGTGAATGTTCAGCACCAGATTGGCGGTGCTGGTGTCGCCGTCGGCATCGGTGAGGGTGTAGGTAAAGGTTTCAGTGCCGCTGCCATTGCCGTGCAACGCTTTGAAGTCAGCGTCGCTGGTGTTCAGGGTGTAGGTGTACGTGCCATTGGCGTTGAGCACCAGGGTGCCGTAAGTCCCGACGAAGGTGCCGGGGGTGATCGGGCCGGCATTCTCGCCGACGGTCACGCGGTCGGCGCCTTGCGAATCATTGGGCAGCACGTTGCCGTTGAGGGTCAGCAAGGTTTCCGAGGCGGTGTTGGCGTTGCTGTCATCGACCGCTTGGGGCAGGTCGTCGACGATGTTGACGTCGAGATTGCCGTTGGCGGTGGTGCCGTTGTCGTCCACCACGGTCACGGCGAATTGCTCGGAGATGCCATTGGCGCCATTCGCCGTCGGATGCGCTTCGTTATCGGCCAGGGTGTAGCTGTAACTGACCACGCCGGTTGCGCTGTTGAACCCGGTGATGGTCAGCGTGCTGCCCAGCGGCGTGACGACCGATTGCGGGAAACCTGCGGACACGCCGCCGACCACCACATTGATACCGCCAACGCTCAGGGTTTGGACACCGTCGAGCGCGGTGATGGTGAAGGTGCCGCTTTGGGTCAGCGCTGGTGCATCGGGGCTGGAGCCGTCGCTGAGGTTTTTCTCGTAGACGACGAGCTCGCCGCCTTCGACGTTGAGGCCGCCTATCGTCACCGGGTCATCGTTGTTGTGGATCTCCAGCACCAGGTTGGCGGTGCTGGTGTCGCCGTCGGCATCCGTCAGGGTGTAGGTGAAGGTTTCGGTGCCGCTGCCACCACCGTGCAGCGCTTTGAAATCGGCGTCGCTGGTGTTCAGCGTGTAGGTGTAACTGCCGTTGGGATTGAGCACCAGGGTGCCGTAAGTCCCGGTAAAGGTGCCGCCGATGATCGGCCCGCTGTTGGGGCCGGTGGGAATGCGGTCGCCCCCCTGCGAGTCGTTGGGCAGTACGCTGCCGGTCAGGGTCAGCAGGGTTTCCGAAGCAGTGCTGGCGTTGCTGTCATCGACCGCTTTGGGCACGTCGTCGGTGATGTTGACGTCCAGCGTACCGGTGGCGGTATCGCCATTGGAATCATTAGCGACGACGGTGAATTGTTCGCTGAGGTTGTTGGCACCCTCGCCGGCCGAGTGGGTGTCGTTGCCGACCAGGGTGTAGCTGTAACTCACAACGCCGGTGGCCGGGTTGTAACCGGTGATCGTCAGGGTGTTGCCCAGTTGCGTGGTGATCGACTGCGGGAAGCCGACAGCGACCCCGCCCGTGATCACGTTGATCCCGCCGATGCTCAGGCTGGTCAGTCCGTCAGGCGCAGACACGGTGAAGGTGCCGTTCTGGATCAGCGCGCCCGGATTGCTGGCAGAACCGTCGGCGAGGTTGGCTTCGTTGAGGGTCAGTTCGCCCCCTGCCACCGACAGGCCTGCGAGGGTGACCGGGTTGTTCGGCAAGACGCCTGTGCCTCCTGAACCGGCACCGCCGTCACCGTTGTCGCCGTTGTCCGGGTCACCGGCCAGACGTTCCAGCGGAAATTCGGGAATGCCGTTGAAGCCCGCAGTAGGGAAGCCAATGACGGGATCGACCCGCCCGCCCACTTCTTCGAGCATGACGAAACTGTGGCCGCCGCCCGCAGCCCCACCGGGTGCACCGGTCGGAGCAGGTCCGGCCGCCGTGGCTTCTGCCGTTTGAGTCGGGTCTTCCCCGGCTGCGATAGCCTTTTGCAGTTGCTCGACATCGGTCAGTTGTGCCTGAGCCGGCGTCACCGCTTCAGCGGTATCCACATGGGGCGCCTGATGCGCCAGTAACTGGGAGGTCATTTGCAGGCTGCTGCCGCGCCCGAGGGTCAGCTCCTGGCCATTTTGCAGACGCACGGCCACCGCGCCTTCGGCCCCGGTGATCAATTGGTCGCCGGCGAACAATCGATCGCCCTCGACCAGTGCACGTCGGGTGCCACCGCTTTCCGCGAACACCTGACCAATGACTTTACTGACGATACCGATGAGCGTTGCCATGTGCATTTCCTCCGCTGCCAACCGCTGTCGGCACCCTGTTTGTGCGAAGAACGTGCTCATGGTTGAAGCAGGTTGCCTGGCGGATCGCCTGCGGGGCGCGTTTACCCGAGTAAGCCGCTGCCCCGGCGAAATTCTCACCAAGCGTGTCGCTCGTGGGCAATGTGTCCGTTTTTGGAAAAACCCCAATGCAATCAATAACCTTGGGGTTCCAATCGCAGCCATATTGCCCTTTGTGCGATGCGTAACGATTTTGAACCTATAGAGTGACAAAAAACTGTCACCTCAAAACCGTTTCGCTTCCCTCCCCTCCAGCACTTCTCCGCCCTATGTCGATAAGTGGATGGAACTTTCCTTAAACCCTCGAATGTTACCTAGAGCTTCTAAAACAAGGGCTTTCAGAGTGAACAATGTGCTGGATTTTGCAGAGCGCATAAGTTTTTTTTGGAATAGCCTCTATGAAAAAAATTTCTTAGCTACGCTCTAGAATGTTCTTAGCTACGTTGTTACAAGCATGAAACGGTTTTGCCTATAAATGTCGTCAAATATTTGGCGACTGATAAAGAACCATCAGGAATCAGGGAGATGTACCCATGCGCGTTTTGACCCCACTTTGCAGCGCAATTCTGCTGGCCATGGCCTGCACATCCCAGGCTCAAGCCATGTCGTTGACCGAGGCGATCCAGAGCACCATCGCAACCCACCCGGAACTGGCCTCGCGCGTAGACTCGCGCCTGTCTGCGGATGAGCAAGTCAAAGTCGCCAAGGGGGGCTTTTATCCATCGGTGGACCTGAACGCCGCCTACGGGCGCGGGTACAGCGATAACACCAACACCCGGGCGTTCGGCAATCACAACACCGAAATCCTCACCTACACCCAATCCGAGCTGCGCCTGCGGCAGATGCTGTTCGACGGTTTCAACACCGCGAACGAAGTCGAACGCACCAAAGGCGTGGTCAACTCCCGGGCCTATTACGCGCAAGGCACCGCCCAGGACCTGGCACTGCGCACCACCGAGGTCTACCTCGAAGTGCTCAAGCGCCGCGAACTGGTGACCCTGGCCACGAACAACCTGCAGGCTCACTTGCGGGTCAACGACCAGATCGGCCTGCGCACCCAGCGTGGTGTCGGCAGCAACGCCGACTCCGACCAGTCCGGCGCGCGCCGGGCACTGGCGCAAAACAACCTCGACACCGCCGAGGTCGATCTGGCGGATGCCGAGTCGAATTTCTACGCCGTCACCGGGCGCATGCCCGATGAACTCGAAGCACCGCCGTCGATCCGCGGCGAACTGCCTCCCACCCTGCCGGAAGCCCAGCAGAGCATGGTGGAAAACAACCCGTACCTGAAATCGGCCCAGGCTGACGTGCAATCGGCCGAGAGCCAGTACGAAGTCTCCAAGTCGCCGTTCTACCCGCGTTTCGATGCCGAAGCGGCGGTGGGTGCGAACAACAACGTGCAAGGCGATGAAGGCCACGACAACGAATGGCGCGTGGGTGTGGTGATGAACTACAACCTGTTCCGCGGTGGCAGCGACAAGGCGCGCCTGGCCTCCAATGCGCATCAGATCAACCAGGCGATGGACATCCGCAACAACGCCCTGCGCCAACTCAACGAGAACATCCACCTGGCCTGGAACGCCATGGTCAACGCCAAGAAGCAGACCCCGACTGCCCGCGAATACGCGGATACCAGCCGACGTGTGCGCGTGGCGTATCAGGATCAGTTCGGCCTCGGCCAACGCACCTTGCTCGACTTGCTCGACAGTGAAAACGAGCTCTACAACGCCAATCGCCGCTACACCGAAGTGCGCTACACCGAGGAGTATTCGATGTACCGCGTGCTGGCGAACATGGGCCAGTTGCTGAGCAAACAACGGGTGGTATTGCCCGCCGATGCGATCGCCTCCACGGAAGTAAAAAACGAAGCTCGTTTGCCTGAACTGAAGTAGGCCTGTGGAGAGATCAATTTGACCAGCATGGAACCCGGCAACATCGGTGTCGATCCGCGCCTGAGCTTCGATGACCCGCTTCTGGACGGTCTGTTGATCCTCTGCAAACTGCACGGCGCGACGGTCAGTCGCGCCAGCCTGAGTGCCGGGCTGCCCCTGAACAAGCAGCGTTTGAGCCTGGACCTGCTGCCGCGCGCAGCAGCCCGGGCCAGCTTGCAGGCGCGGGTGCTACGTCGCGAACTGGCGGACATTTCCGCGCTCAACCTGCCCGTGATGCTGATCCTCAACAACGGCCGCACCGCCATCTTGCGACGCTTCGGCGATGACGGCCGGTTGCTGATTCTGCCCAGCGAAGCGGACGGTGGCGAACAATGGGTCAGCCGTGAAGAACTGACCGAGAACTACAGTGGCCAGGCGTTGTTCGCCCGGCCACGCCATGAACTTGAAGACCTGCGCTCGCCGCTGGTGCCGCGCGTGGAAGCGTGGTTTCGCGACACCTTGAAGCTTTCGAAATGGCTGTACAGCGATGCGATTCTGGCGAGTTTTCTGATCAACCTTTTGGGGTTGATGGTGCCGCTGTTCGTGATGCAAACCTACGACCGCGTGGTGCCGAATCAGGCCACATCGACCTTGTGGGTGCTGTCGATCGGCTTGCTGATCGGCACCGGTTTCGAACTGGTGCTGCGGGTAGTGCGCGCGCACTTGCTGGACACCGCCGGGAAGAAAACCGACGTGATTCTTTCCGCGACCTTGTTCGAACGCATCACCGGCATGGCGATGAAAGCGCGGCCGGCGACCATCGGCGGTTTCGCCCAGAGCATTCACGACTTCCAGGGCCTGCGCGAATTCCTCACCGCCGTCACGCTGACCAGCCTGATCGACCTGCCCTTTGCCGTGTTGATGCTGGTGGTGATCGGCCTGCTCGGCGGCTGGCTGGTGGTGATTCCATTGTTGGCGTTTCCGATCACGATCATTTTCGCCATGATCATTCAGGTCCGCCTGCGCGACACCGTGCAGAAAAGCCTGAGCCTCGGTGCCGAACGCCAGGCCTTGCTGATCGAAACCCTCGGCGGCCTGGAAACCCTGAAAGCGTGCAGCGCCGAAAGCGAACGCCAGCACAAATGGGAAAGCACCCACGGCGCCCTCACCCGCCTCGACAGCCATGCGCGCAACCTCTCGGCGCTGGCCACCAACGGCACGCTGTTCATCCAGCAATTCTCCGGCATGGCGACCATCGTCGCCGGGGTCTACAGCATCATCGCCGGCAACCTCAGCGTTGGTGCGCTGGTGGCGACCTACATGCTCGGCAGCCGCGTGCTCGCACCCTTGGGGCAGATCGCCGGTTTGATCACCCGCTACCAGCAAGCGCAACTGACCATGAAAAGCACCGATGCGCTGATGTCCTTGCCGCAAGAGCGCGACGCCAACCAGCGGCCGCTGGAGCGCACGCAATTGCAAGGCGCGATGGATGTCAGCGGTGTGACCTTCCACTACAACGGCCAGAACGCCCCGGCCCTGGCCAACGTCAGCTTCAGCGTCAAACCTGGCGAACGGATCGGCATCATCGGCCGCAGCGGCTCGGGCAAAAGCACCCTGGCACGCTTGGTGATGGGGTTTTATGCGCCGGAAGAAGGCCAGTTGCTGCTCGATGGCCTGGACCTGCGGCAACTCGATGTCGCCGACCTGCGCCAGCAAATCGGTTACGTCGCCCATGACCTGCCGCTGCTGGCCGGCAGCCTGCGCGACAACCTGACCCTCGGCGCGCGTTACATCAGCGATTCACGGATGCTCGAAGTCGCCGAACTGACCGGCGTCACCGAGCTGGCGCGTCAGCACCCGCAGGGTTTTGACCGGCCCGTGGGCGAACGCGGGCAGTTGCTGTCTGGCGGTCAACGTCAGGCGGTGCTGCTGGCCCGGGCCTTGTTGCTGGATCCGCCGATCATGCTGCTCGACGAACCCACCAGCGCCATGGACAACAGCAGCGAAGACGTCTTGCGGCAGAAACTCCACGGCTGGGTGCAGGGCAAAACCTTGCTGCTGGTGACTCACCGCACCTCGATGCTCAGCCTGGTGGATCGGCTGCTGGTGCTGGACAACGGGCGGATCGTGGCCGACGGTCCGAAAGAAGCGGTCATCGATGCACTGCGCAAGGGCCGTGTCGGCTCTGCGGCTGTCTAGGAGCTACCCATGGCCCGTTCATCTTCCGACACGCCACAAGACCGGGGCTATTTCGGCAGCTTCGGCAAAACCGCCGAGAGCGAATTCATGCCGGAAACCGCCGGCGCTTCGTTGCAGGATTCGCCGCGCTGGTCGCGAATCACCGTGTGGCTGGCCGCAGCGTTGCTGATTACCGCGCTGGTCTGGGCCAAGTTTGCGGTGCTGCAAGAAGTCACCATGGGCGAAGGCAAGGCGATCCCGTCGAGCAAGGTCCAGGTGATCCAGAACCTTGAGGGCGGCATCGTCACCGAGATCTTCGTGCGCGAAGGGCAAATGGTGAACAAGGGCGACACTTTGCTGCGCCTGGATGACACGCGCTTTCTGTCGAACAAGGGCGAGAGCGAAGCGGATCGTTATGCGTTGACCGCGCAGGTCGAACGTCTGTCCGCTGAAGCGGAAGGCCGGCCGTTCAAGCTGTCGCCTGAAGTGATCGCCAAGGCCCCGCAAGTGGCCGAGGACGAGCGCTCGCTGTACGAACAGCGCCAGCGTCGACTGGCCAGTGAGCAACGGACGCTGAGTGAACAACTGCGGCAGAAAACCCAGGAACTGGCGGAATTCCGCTCCAAGCAGGGGCAGTTCAGTTCGAGCCTGGCCTTGCTGCAACAAGAGATGAACATGTCCGCGCCGCTGGTGGGCACCGGGGCGGTTTCACCCGTGGAAATCCTGCGGCTTAAACGCAGCGCCGTGGAGATTCGCGGCTCGTTGAACGCCACGACGCTGGCAATTCCCCGGGCGGAATCGGCGATCAACGAGATCAAAAGCAAGATTGATGAATCGGAACAATCCTTCCGTTCGGACGCGGCGAAAGAGCTGAATGAAAAACGCACCGACCTGTCGAAAATCACAGCCTCGAGCATCGCCATCGATGACCGCGTGACCCGCACCACCGTAGTGTCGCCGGTGCACGGGATTATCAAGGTGCTGAAGGTCAACACCATCGGCGGTGTGGTTCAACCGGGCAGCGACATGGTGGAAATCGTGCCCATTGAAGACAACTTGCTGATCGAAGCCAAGGTGCGGCCGCAGGACGTGGCGTTCCTGCATCCGGGGCAGAAAGCGATGGTCAAGTTCAGCGCGTACGATTACACGATTTATGGCGGGTTGACTGCGAAGCTGGAGTTGATTGGTGCGGACACGATTACCGATGACAAGGGCAACAGCTTTTATCTGATTCAGGTGAGGACCGACAAAAATCACTTGGGTGGGGATGTGAAACCGTTGCTGATTATTCCGGGGATGGTGGCGACGGTGGATATCATTACCGGGGAGAAAAGCGTGCTGGATTACCTGCTGAAACCGGTGTTGAAAGCCAGGACCGAGGCGATGCGGGAACGGTAGTTTATTGCCGGAATTGTTTGATCGTTCCCACGCTCCGCGTGGGAATGCCGCCCGGGACGCTCCGCGTCCCTTCCCGGATGTGACGCAGAGCGTCACTGGATGCATTCCCACGCGGAGCGTAGGAACGATCATCTGGGCCCATGATTGCGCTGAAAAACCTCCTCCCCCATCGCCGCAATCTGCCCCTCGATCAACGCCTCGAACGGTTTTAACAAGGGTTCAAAAGAGGTCGGCGCTTCCAGTGTCTGCAACGCCTGGACAATCGCCTCCACCGTCGACAACGCCCCCGGTCCCGGGGCCTTGCGCAGTCGATATCTCGACACCCCGCCGTCCGCCAACGTCACCCTCGGCAACGCCGCCAGCAATGGATTGAGGTGCAACATCTTGCGCGCCTTGCGCCAGGTGCCGTCCGGGACGACCAGCAACAGCGGCTGGTCATTCGCGGTGTACGCCTGCAAGGGTTGCGCGTCGTCAGCAGGAAACAACAACCGCGCCTGATACCCCGGCGGATTCAGCAGCACCGGCAAATCCTCGAACACCTCACCGACAATCAACTCGGCATTCTTCAAGCCCAACGCGGCCAGTCGCGCCGTGTTCAGCGCATGGTTCACTTCGCTCGGATGCTGCAACAGCAACACCCGGGTGCGGCTGTCGAGGCTCGGAATCAACGGGCACAGGCAATGGGTTTGTGGGCGCAGGCAGCGTGGACACTGGATTCTGGACATGTTCTCAGGCCTGGTTCAGTTGTGCTTTAAGCAAATCGCGGAAGGTTTGGATCAGCGGCTCACGACTGCGGCCACGGCGCACGATCATCGAGAACGGCGCCTGATAACCGAAGGTCGCGGGCAGCAACACCCGCAAGTCGCCCTTGTCCGCCCAGGCCTGGGCGTAGTGCTCCGGCAGGTAACCGATGTAGGCGCCAGAGAGCACCAGAATCAGCTGCGCCTCCATACTTTCCACGGTGGCGGCGCTGTGCTTGAAACCGTGGCGCGCCAGTTCGGCCTGGCTCCAGTAACCACGACCGACCATGCGTTGCTGAGTGATGACTTGCTCGGGGATGCGCCGTTCGGTGAACAGCGGATGACGGCTGCTGCAATACAGCCAGTGTTGCTCACGGTAGAGCGGCATATAGACCAGACCGCTCATGCGCGTGGAAAACGCACCGATGGCCAGGTCGAGCCTGTTGTCCTGCACGCCGAGCTGCAATTCGTAAGGGCTCATGACCGACAGGTGCAAATGCACGGCCGGGTGCTCCTGGCTGTAGGCACCGATGGCTTCAGCGAACGGCAAGGCCTTGTCGCTGACGGTGGAGTCGATTACGCCGAGGTTCAAGGTGCCGCGCAGTTCACCCTTCAACGCCGCTGCGTATTGTTCGAAGCCTTCGAGTTCGCCGAGCAGGCGCAGGGTTTCCTGATGGAACAACTCGCCTTTGCTGGTCAGGCTGAAACCGCCGCGACCGCGATGGCAGAGCACCAGGCCAAGGGCGGCTTCGAGCTGGCTCATGTAAGTGCTGATGGCCGAGGTCGAGAGGTTGAGCTCTTGCTGGGCGTTGGCGAACCCCTGATGACGGACCACGCTGACGAAAATGCGCAACAGTTTCAGGTCGGGTAAAGCGTTGGCCATGGGTGGGCTCCGGTGACAAGAAAACGCGCAATGCTTTGGGACGATAGAGATCCTGTGGCGAGGGGGCTTGCCCCCGTTGGGTCGCGAAGCGGCCCCAAAACATTCGCCTCAATTGGATCAGGTAGACCACATAGGCAGATTCTGGGGCCGCTGCGCAGCCCAACGGGGGCAAGCCCCCTCGCCACAAAAGCCCTCTCCCACAGGATTCCGTGCATGGGCCCCAAGTCTATCGTCGCCATCGACATTAGTTTAGAAAAATCTGAACTAAGTATTTGCCCGTAGCGATTCTTCCCGGCCACTACATTTCGCAGAATCGGCCCCCAACGGTGCCCGTACCTCCCCGGAGCGGCGCAACCGACATAAATAAAACAACGACGATGAGGCCCTACCCGTGGACAAGATTCTTCACCAACCACTGGGCGGCAATGAAATGCCGCGCTTCGGCGGCATCGCCACCATGATGCGACTCCCCCATTTGCCTACCGCTGCCGGCCTGGATGCTGCCTTTGTTGGCGTCCCGCTGGACATCGGCACCTCGCTGCGCCCCGGCACCCGTTTCGGACCTCGCGAAATCCGCGCTGAATCGGTGATGATCCGCCCCTACAACATGGCCACCGGCGCTGCACCGTTCGACTCGCTGTCGGTTGCCGACATCGGCGACGTGGCGATCAACACGTTCAACCTGCTGGACGCCGTGCGGATCATCGAAGAATCCTACGACGCCATCCTCGAACACAACGTGATCCCGCTGACCCTCGGCGGCGACCACACCATCACCCTGCCGATCCTGCGTGCCATTCACAAGAAGCACGGCAAAGTCGGCCTGGTGCACATCGACGCTCACGCCGATGTGAACGATCACATGTTTGGCGAGAAAGTCGCCCACGGCACCACCTTCCGTCGCGCCGCCGAAGAAGGCCTGATCGATTGCGATCGCGTGGTGCAAATCGGTCTGCGCGCTCAGGGTTACACGTCCGAAGACTTCAACTGGAGCCGTAAACAAGGCTTCCGTGTGGTTCAGGCCGAAGAGTGCTGGCACAAATCCCTGGCACCGCTGATGGCCGAAGTCCGCGAGAAAGTCGGCGGCGGTCCGGTGTACCTGACTTTTGACATCGACGGCATCGATCCGGCTTGGGCGCCAGGTACCGGCACCCCGGAAATCGGTGGTCTGACGACCATTCAGGCGATTGAGATCATTCGCGGCTGCCAAGGCCTCGACCTGATCGGCTGCGATCTGGTAGAAGTCTCGCCCGCCTACGACACCACCGGCAACACCTCGCTACTGGCCGCCAACTTGCTGTACGAAATGCTCTGCGTACTGCCTGGCGTGGCCCACCGCTGAGGATCGGTCATGACCGAACGTGATCAGGTTTTGAAAGCCGCCGCCGATCTGGTGGCGGCCTTTGCCCGTAACGATCGCGAAGCCTACTTCGGCGCGTTCAGCGCCGACGCCAGCTTCGTCTTCTACACCCTCGAACAGCCCCTGCTGTCGCGCGATGCCTATCAGGCGTTGTGGGACACCTGGCGCGCCGAGGATGGCTTCGAAGTGCTTGCGTGCACTTCAAGCAACGCTTTCGTCAGCCTGCAGGGTGACGTGGCGATTTTCATCCATGACGTGGCCACCGAGCTGCGCATGCAAGGGGAGCAACACTTCAGCCAGGAGCGCGAAACGATTGTGTTTCGCCGACAACAACAAGGCCTTTGGCTGGCCTGCCACGAACATTTGTCCGCGATGCCGGAAGGGCTGCCACCCCCTTAGCCAAACAGGTGACGCTCACGCACGATGAGCGCGCCTTTATGATCGGAGCTGATCATGAATAACAACAACAAAGACCAAAGCCTTACGCACATCGAAACCTACGGGGTCGAACAGATCCCGGACAACGAACGCACCGCAGGCCCGACGGACTTGTTCCGGATGATCTTCGGTGGTTCCAACACCTTTGCCACCGCCGTGCTCGGCAGTTTCCCGGTGCTGTTCGGTCTGTCCTTTCAGGCGGGCGTCTGGGCGATTGTGCTGGGCGTGCTGCTGGGCTCGCTGATCCTTGCGCCAATGGGCCTGTTCGGGCCACTCAATGGCACCAATAACGCCGTGTCTTCCGGTGCGCACTTCGGCGTGCACGGGCGGATCGTCGGTTCGTTCCTGTCGCTGTTGACCGCCATCGCCTTCTTCTCGCTCTCGGTGTGGAGTTCGGGTGATGCGCTGATTGGGGGTGCGAAACGCCTGATCGGTCTGCCGGAAACCGACCTGACCCTGGGCCTGGCCTACGGTCTGTTCGCGATCCTGGTGCTGACGGTTTGCATCTATGGCTTTCGCTTCCTGCTGTGGGTCAACAAGATCGCCGTGTGGAGCGCCAGCCTGCTGTTCCTTCTGGGCATCTTCGCGTTCGCAGGTCCTTTCGATGTGAATTACGCCGGCACCGTCAGCCTGGGGCAACCGGGTTTCTGGGCAGCGTTCATCGGTGCTGCACTGGTGGCCATGAGCAACCCGATTTCCTTCGGTGCGTTCCTCGGTGACTGGTCGCGCTACATCCCGCGTGCCACCTCCAAGCGCCGGATCATGGCCGCCGTGGTGATCTCGCAGATCGCGACTTTCATCCCGTTCCTGTTCGGCCTCGCCACCGCCACCATCGTAGCGATCAAGGCACCGGACTACATCGCGGCCAACAACTATGTGGGCGGTCTGCTCGCGGTCTCGCCGAGCTGGTTCTTCCTGCCGGTGTGCCTGATCGCGGTGATCGGCGGCATGTCCACCGGCACCACCTCGCTATATGGCACCGGGCTGGACATGTCCAGCGTGTTCCCTCGGGTGCTGTCGCGGGTCAAGGCGACGTTGTTGATCGGCGTGATGTCGATTGCCTTCATCTTCATCGGCCGCTTTGCGGCGAACCTGGTGCAGAGCGTGTCGACCTTCGCCGTGCTGATCATCACCTGCACCACCCCGTGGATGGTGATCATGATCATCGGCCTGCTGGTGCGCCGTGGCTTCTACTGCCCGGATGACCTGCAAGTGTTCACCCGCGGCGAGAAAGGTGGCCGCTACTGGTTCACCCACGGCTGGAACTGGCGTGGCCTGGGTGCCTGGATCCCGAGTGCGCTGGTGGGTTTGTGCTTTGTGAACCTGCCGGGGCAGTTTGTGGGTGTGCTGGGCGACCTCGCCGGCGGCATCGACATCAGCCTGCCGGTCACCCTCGGCCTGGCCTCGCTGGTGTACCTGACGCTGCTGACCCTGTTCCCGGAACCGGCCGCGGTGTTCGGGCCGAACGATGCACGTAGCAAGGGCACGGATTCGCTCAGTAAGCCGGCGATGCGACAAGCCGCCTGATTCAACGCATTACCTGTGGTCAACGCATGACCTGTGGGAGCGAGGCTTGCCCGCGAAGGCGGCGGCACATTCAACATCAATGTTGACTGACACACCGCTTTCGCGGGCAAGCCTCGCTCCTACAGGAATTGATGTTCCACAGGGATTGATTTTCGCCTCACCATAAAAAAGACAATCGGAGACACGCCATCATGGCTTTGGATTTATTCGTTGTACTCATCTACGCCGCCGCGATGCTGATACTCGGCTACTACGGCATGCGCAAGGCCAAGACCAACGAAGACTTTTTGGTCGCCGGTCGTAACCTCGGCCCGAGCCTGTACATGGGCACCATGGCGGCTACCGTTCTGGGCGGCGCATCCACCGTCGGCACCGTACGCCTGGGCTACGTCCATGGCATCTCCGGTTTCTGGCTCTGCGCCGCACTGGGTTGCGGGATCGTGGCGCTGAACCTGTTCCTCGCCAAACCGCTGCTGAAACTGAAAATCTACACCGTTACCCAGGTGCTGGAAAAACGCTACAACCCGATGGCCCGCACCGCGAGCGCGGTGATCATGCTGGCGTATGCGCTGATGATCGGCGTGGTCTCGATCCTGGCCATTGGCACCGTGCTGCAAGTGCTGTTCGACCTGCCGTTCTGGTTGTCGGTATTGGTCGGCGGTGGCGTGGTGGTGATTTATTCGGCGATCGGCGGCATGTGGTCCCTGACCCTGACCGACATCGTCCAGTTTGTCATCAAGACCGTGGGCCTGATGTTCATCCTGTTGCCAATCTGCCTGTACCGCGTCGGTGGTTGGGACGAGTTGGTGTTGAAACTGCCGGCAACCGCCTTCAGCTTCACCACGATTGGCTGGGACACCATCATCACCTACTTCATGATCTACTTCTTCGGGATCCTGATCGGCCAGGACATCTGGCAGCGTGTGTTCACCGTCAAGAGCGCCAAGGTTGCTCAAGTCGCCGGTACATTCGCAGGCTTCTACTGCATCCTCTACGGACTGGCCTGCGCCCTGATCGGCATGGCCGCTCATGTGCTGATCCCGGACCTGGACAACGTCAACAACGCCTTCGCCGCCATCGTCAAACTGTCCCTGCCGGACGGTATCCGTGGCCTGGTGATCGCCGCTGCACTGGCGGCCATGATGTCCACCGCCAGCGCCGGCCTGCTCGCCGCCGCCACCACCCTGACCGAAGACCTGCTGCCGAAACTGCGCGGCGGTAAACAGTCGAGCCTGGGGATCAACCGCCTGTTCACCCTGCTGACCGGCATCGTGGTTCTCGGCATCGCGCTGGTAGTCAACGACGTGATCAGCGCGCTGACCCTGGCCTACAACCTGTTGGTGGGCGGCATGCTGATCCCGCTGATCGGTGCAATCTTCTGGAAACGCGCAACCACCGCCGGCGCTATCGCCAGCATGGGCATGGGCTTTGCCACCGCGCTGCTGTTCATGTTCAAGGACGGTATGGACGCCAACACCCCGATCTATTACAGCCTCGGCGTTGGTCTGGTGAGCTTCGTTGTGGTCAGCTTGCTGTCCCCGCGTCCAGCAGCGGTGGCCAGCGCCGCCTAAGCTGAACATAACGACTTGATGCTTTCTTCGACGGGTGTGGCGTCGGTTGCCACACCCGTTTTTTTTCGTCTGGGGAAAACTGTTGATGAAGATTGTTTCTCGCGATCAGTGGTTCGAGGTCAAACAGCTGAGTGACGGCATTCGGCTGATTCACGAGCCTTACATTCGGCCCTTCTATCGCTGCAACCTGTGGCACATTCAGGGTCGCGACAAGGACTTGCTGCTGGACAGCGGTTCCGGGCTGGTGAGCCTGCGCGAACAGTTGCCGTGGATCACCGAGCGGCCGCTGGTGGCGGTGGCCAGTCATTGCCATTTCGACCACATCGCCGGCCATCACGAATTTCCCGAGCGCCTGGTGCATCCCGCCGAAGCTGACATCCTGGCGGCACCTGACGGCGAAAACGATTTGAGCCGGGCTTTTGTCGGTGACGAGATGTTCGAGGCTCACCCTGACTGCCCGTTGTGCTACGCCGAGTATCGAGTCAAAGCCGCCCCGGCCACGGGGATGATTGAAGAAGGCGACGTGCTGGATCTGGGCAATCGCGTGCTGCAAGTGCTGCACACGCCAGGACATTCCCCCGGCGGCATCAGTCTGTTTGAAGCCGCGACCGAGACCCTGTTCAGCGGCGACATCATTTACGACGGTCCGCTGATCGAAGACGCCTACCATTCCAATCTCGACGACTACGCCCGCAGCCTGCAGCGCTTGCGCGCGTTGCCGATCCGCACGGTGCATGGCGGGCATTTCGGGAGTTTCTCCGGGGAGCATTTGCGCACGATGATTGACGAGTGGCAGCGCTCACACGCCTGAAGCCTGCTGTACTCAAGCCCAGGGAAAACAACAATAACGCCCTCGAAGAACAACCATGAAAAGAGCTGCCGTTCGTGCTGCCGTGCATCGCTTCATCAGTCGCCTGCTGGAGGGTCAGGATGACTTCGACGACAACGCCAGCCTGGCGCAGTTGGGATTGGATAAACAGGATATCGAAGAGCTGATCTTCCATCTGGAGGATGAGCTGGGGTTGACGGCGTTTACGGCGGAAGAAGACCGGATGCTCAAGGACGCCAGGACGGCGAATGATTTGAGTCGGTTTTTGGTGGAGATTGGGCGGCATTGATATGGTTTCAAGTACAGCCGAATACCTGTGGCGAGGGGGCTTGCCCCCGTCCGGCTGCGCAGCAGTCGTAAATCGGCTGATGCGGTCAGCCTGATTCAACCGGGGTAAATGGTTTTGGGGCTGCTTCGCAACCCAACGGGGGCAAGCCCCCTCGCCACAACAGCCCACTCACCACAACAGGCCGTTCGCCACGGGCCCCGTGTTGCAGTTACCGACGGCGCGGCTGGCGTCGACGCTGTTCGTCGTCCGTGCGAATTGGCACAGGTTGCAGAGGCGGTTCGATCAAACCGAGTGCAACACCCAGATCGTGCAGCCAGTTTTGGATTTTCTCTTTCATGGTGCCCCCTTCAGGGTAGTGCCGAGCGGCTGAAATTCTGTAGCCCCTTCGCACTGATAATAGTCCGAAGTCCTACGCAATGCTCAGCCAAATCCGCAATGATCTGTTACTGAATTGATCAAAATACCTGACCGATAGTTCAAGCAATCGCCGAAGCCTGCACCAGAGCCGATGGATAGACCACTTGTTGCTGCTCAATCCACGCGTTCAGGTTGGCCCCGAGCATGCCTTTGCGCCACATCAACCAGGTCGTCGCGCGGGCAAACGGCTCCGCCAACGGGTGCACGGTCACGCTCTCGCGGCCCGGCAGGCTGGCGAGCATCGACTCCGACATCAGCGCCACGCCCGAGCCGGCAATCACACACGCCAGCATGCCCGGGTAGGATTCGATCTCCATCGCCCGGCCCATGGCCGCGTGGTCATGGGCGAACCAGGCTTCAAGACGCATCCGGTAGGAACAGCCCTGACGAAAGGTAAACACCGACCGCCCCTCCACATCCAGTGCGCTGCGCACCGGAGGGTGATCGGCCTCGCTGATCAGCACCAGCCGTTCGTCGCATAACGGCACGCCGTCCAGACCAGCCAGTTCCAGCGGGCCATCCACCAAGGCGGCATCGAGACGACCGGTGAGCAGGCCTTCAAGCAATTCGCCGCTGGGCCCGGACTGCACTTGCAGGTTCACCGCCGGGTAAGTGCGGTGATAACGCGCCAACAACCCCGGCAAATGAATCGCCGCCGTGCTGTACATGGTGCCCAACACGAAGTCCCCGGCCGGTTGCCCGCCCTGCACCGCCGCCTGGGCTTCGTCGCGCAAGTTGAACAGCTTGGCGGTGTAGTCCAGCAGGACTTTTCCCGCAGGTGACAACTGCAAACGCTGACGCTCGCGGACGAAGAGTTCTACGCCGAGCTGTTCTTCAAGTTGCTTGAGCCGCGTCGACAGGTTCGACGGCACCCGGTGCAACCGTTCGGCAGCACGGGTGATCGAGCCCTCTTGCGCCACGGCCTGGAAGATTCGTAACTGGCTGAACTCCACAACCTTCTCCAAATCAGAACAAGTTACTCACTATTATTCATTTCTAAAGAATGTCAATCAGTCCTAGCCTGACGGTCATTGAGCCTTTGCCGGAATTCAGACCATGTCTCCCTTGATTCGCTTATTCGCCAGTTTTATTGCCCTGATGATGGCCATGGGTATCGGGCGTTTCGCCCTCACGCCGCAAATGCCGCACTTGCTCAGTGAAGGTCAGATCGACTTGACCGCCGCCGGTCTGATTGCCGCCGCCAACTACCTCGGCTACTTCGTCGGTGCCGTCGACGCCATGTTCTCCCGCCGTCCCGAACAGGTCCGTCGGCGACTGCTCGGTGGTCTGTGGCTGTGTGTGCTGCTGACACTGGCGTCGTTCTGGGCCAACGGGTTCTGGTCGCATTTGGTGCTGCGATTCGGTACCGGCGTGGCCAGCGCCTGGGTATTGGTGATGATCACGGCGTTGAGCCAGCCACTGGCCGCGGCAGCCGGTCGCCCCCGACTGGGCGCCCTGGTATTCGCCGGACCGGGTTTGGGGATTTTTCTGACAGGATTGTTGGCCTTGGGCTCGCACCTGCTGGGGCAGACTTCTGCAACCTTGTGGCTGGTATATGCCGGTGTCGCCCTGGCAATGCTGCTCGGAATTCTGCCGTTTTTGCCGCAATCGAGCGCGACTGTCGTTGTCGCACCGAGCGCAACCACGTCCAGCCATCATGGCATTGATCGTCTAGGTTTGATCTACGGGTTGTACGGTCTGGGCTACATCCTCCCCGCCACTTTCCTTTCGCAAATGGCCAGCGCCCAATTCCATGGTCAGTGGCAAGCCGACCTGTTCTGGCCGTGCTTCGGCCTGGCGTCGGCTATCGGGGTGGTGCTGGTCAGTCTGCGTCGTCAATCCCCGAATGGCACTCGCCACTGGCTGATGGCGACGTTGTGGCTGCAAGCCGCCGGCGTCTTTGCCTGCCTGTTGGGCAGCGGGCCCGGACTGGCGCTGGGGGTGATTCTTTGCGGCACGCCGTTCCTGGCCTGCATGCAATTGGTGATGCAACGTTCCCGGGAACTGGCGCCCCACGCCACCCAACGCAACGCCGGGCTGCTGACGGCTTGCTTTGCCGTGGGTCAGCTCGCCGGGCCGTTACTGGCAGCCACGAGCAGCCATTTCAGCGGTGGTTTGCAGCCAGCGCTGGTGGTCGCCGGCAGCGGTTTGCTCGTGGCCGGCGGGCTGTTACTGCGCCCGATCAGTGCTGCCCAAGGGCTTTGCGCAAACGACGGCGCACCCACTGCTCAGCGCTGACAAACGTGATGCCCAGCAGCACCAGCACCGCGCCGATGACGAAGTTCAGGCTCAGCTCTTCACCGAGTAACAGCACGCCGAACGTGACGCCGAACAGCGGCGTCATGAACGAAAACACGGCCAGGTTCGCCGCCAGATAACGGCGCAACAGCCAGAACCACGTCAGGTAGCTGAAGAACGACACCACCAATCCCTGGAACAGCACACTCGCCACCGCCACGGTGGTCAGGCTGACGTGGGTCACCTGACCGCTGAGGATCGCGATCAGCAACAGCCCGACGAATCCGACGATCAGTTGATAGAACAGGGTCAGCGTCACCGGAGCTTCCGACAGCCGCGAGGCGCGCACCACCACCGTGGTCGCGCCCCAGGATGCACCGGCCAGCACGCCCAACGCGTCGCCCATCAACATGCGGTGATCGAGGTTGTCCCAGGACACGCCGCCGGCAAACGCGATGGCGATCCCGACGAACGCGAGGAAAATCCCCAGCCACTGCACGGGTCTCAAACGTTCGCTCGGCAGCAGCCAGTGCACGCCAACGCGGTGAAAATCGGCGCGGTGTAAAGGAACACCGACATGTGCGCCGCCGTGGTCAGTTGCAAGCCTTCGGAAATGAAGTAGAACTCCAGGCCAAACAACGCACCGGCCAGCAAGCCACCGCGCCAAGTGCTGCTGACCTGGTCCCAGCCGCCCTTCCAGCAGATCAACAGTCCTACAAGCAACGCGGAAATACCCGACCGCCCCGCCGCTTGCATGACCGGCGCGATATCGGGCGCCGCCCATTTGATCATCACTTGCTGCACGCCCCAGATCAGGCACAACCCGATCATCACTTGCAGGGCAAACCCATCGGCGCTACGCCGGGTGGCGCTCACAGGAACACCTCGACAACAACAAACATGGCAGTGACTCGACAGTAAAAACAAAGCCCCGGCCTGCTTGCTGAACAAACGGTGTCGGGGCGAAAAATGAGGCTGTCGATTATTAACCAAGTGGCCAGAAAATGCCGCTTCGGGGCGACCTTTAAATACGTGCGACAACAATCAACTGTAGGAGCGAGCCTGCTCGCGATGACGTCATCTCAAACCACGGAGATCATCGCACTTTGCGCGCAGCCCAATACCCAACGCTACATGCAACACACGTGGCAAAAGCACCCCACGCCATATCCATCAACGCCAACTGAACCGACCACCCCTTTAACGTCGCCCAGTTGCTCAAGTCATACGTGCCATACGCCACCAACCCCAGCAGCGCACCCAAACGGGCAGCGCGCCGCCAGGTGTTCGCCGGCAACACCACGAACACCACACAACCGAATACATAGAGAAGATAGAACGCCACTGCCGGGGCCAGCAGCGGTTGGTCGAGCATCAGCGAACCGAGCAGCGCCCGATAAGTCGGCGCCATCAGCACGCCGAGCCAGAGGCCGTCGAGCACGAGAAACACGAGCAAGGTGCCCGCGTAAGCAAACAGCGTTTTTTTCATAGCCGCCCAACCCCATGTAATCGTCCTACATGGGGCCGGAGCAAGGTCAGCTTAGTTCAATGCGATCGGCATGAATGACGATCTGGCCGTTCTTGTACAGCGCACCGATGGCCTTTTTGAAGTTGCCTTTGCTGACACCAAACATGCTGGTGATCACCGTCGGATCGCTCTTGTCGCTGACCGGCAGGGAGCCGTTGTTTTCACGCAACTTGGCGAGGATCTTCGAGTTGAGGCTGGTGGCGGCTTCTTCGCCCACCGGTTGCAGGCTCAGGCTGATCTTGCCGTCGGCACGGGCTTCTTTGATAAAGCCCTTCTCTTCCTTGCCGGCGCGCATGAACTTGAAGATTTCGTTCTTGTGGATCAAGCCCCAGTGCTTGTTGTTGATGATTGCCTTGAAGCCCATGTCAGTCGCTTCAGCCACCAGCAAATCAACTTCCTGGCCAGGGGAGTAGTTGCCCGGGGTCTTGTCGAGGTAACGGTCCAGGCGCGCCGTCGCGGTGATGCGGCGGGTGTGCTTGTCGAGGTAGACGTGCACCACGACATATTCACCGGCGGTCATCTGGCGCTTTTCTTCGGAGTACGGCAGCAGCAGGTCCTTCGGCAGACCCCAATCCAGGAAAACACCGATGCTGTTGACTTCAACGACTTTCAAACTGGCGAATTCACCGACCTGAACTTTCGGCTTTTCGGTAGTTGCGATGAGTTTGTCATCGCTGTCCAGATAAACAAAAACGTTGAGCCAATCTTCATCTTCGCTGGGAATATCTTTGGGAATATAACGATTAGGCAGGAGGATTTCACCGTCCGCGCCACCGTCAAGATATAAACCGAAGTTAGTGTGTTTAACCACTTGCAAACTGTTGTAGCGCCCGACTAAAGCCATTTCCAATACCCTCATTGCGTGGGCGGCATTCTACCCGGTTTTGCGGGCGACGTTCCCGTAGCCAGCCCGGTGACAGCAGAAATTCTTCTGAAGGCCTTCATTTTCCTGGGTTCTGCCTCAGGCTTTCGGCCGCTCGTCAGGCCGAAAAGGTGATTGTCACCCACGCCAGCGCATCCGAAACCTGTGTTTTTTTACCATCGTTCTTAGTTAAAACAGCAGCTTAGGGACGTATTTCGAAAAATAACTTGTGATTAATGACGCCCCTGCGATGTGTATTTTGAGGGGATATTAGCCAAGCAATTGTCAAGTATTTCCTGTACGATGCCTGGCCAAGTTAATTTTCTACAGGTTAATGGCCGCCATGCGTGTAAAAGCATCCAACAGCAAAGCAAAGCCAGCTCCAGCCGTTGAAACCAGCGAATCGATCAACAACCAGATTGCTGCGTTCCTCAAGTCTGGCGGCGAGATCCAGCAAATTGCCAAAGGCGTGAGCGGCCAGACGTTCGGCCCGTCCAAGCAGATCACTTTGGGCAAGAAGTAACACTCTCCCAAAGATCCGCCGCGTCACCTGGTCCGTAAGCGCTTTGAGCTTCGAAGCGCTTGGACTGGAACCTCCCCGCAACACCCCGCCAAACACATCAATATTTCAAAAATCGACGAACGGCCTTCGATGCCGAGCATTCGCCGGTATGCTTGCACACGTCTAGATCAAGCGTTTCAGTAGGTTTTCGTTCCTGCTCCTCGCAGTCATGGAGTGACGCATGCTCAAACCCTCCTATCTATTGCTCGGCACCTTGCTGTCGTGTTCAGTTGCCAACGCGCAAATCTTCCAGCGTGAATTGGGCGACTTCGATCTCAAACTCGGCACCACCCCCAGCCGCAGCATGGCCCAGGGGCTGGTCAAGCCTTCCAGCACCGGCTCGTTCCACGGCGGCCTCGACCTGAGCCACGACAGCGGTTTTTATGTGGGGCAATGGGCGCCGAGCATGGGTCTGACGCCGGGAGCCAACCTGGAAGTCGATTCCTACATGGGCTTTAAACAACCTTTCGATAATACCCTCGGCTACGAAGTCGGCATGATCCGTTACAGCTATCCGAAAGTGGACACCCTCGACAGCCAGGAGCTGTTCGGTGGCCTGACCTTTCTCGGCAGCCGTTTCGGCGCTGCGTTCAGCAACGACCCGGACAAACAGAACAGCACCGTATTCGCCGATCTCGGCGGCAATCAGCCGTTCGGCATCGGGATCAGCATGAAATACACCACCCACCAGCTCGACACACCGGCCTCCGTCGACGGTGGCTATATCGGCAGTTTCACCGATTGGTCAGTACAACTTTCCCGGCCGTTCATGGGCGTTGACCTGAACCTGATCTACAGCGACTCAAGCCTCAGCGGCAGCGATTGCTCCGCCTATTCCGGGCACAACAGCCAATGCGACGGGCTCGTTACCCTCAAGGCCGAGCGCGCCTTCTATTGATCGGCTGAACTGCCGGGCACATTCTGCGTTCACATGAGAACCACTAAAGAAGCCAGGCCTTCGCAAGGACTTGCCCATGTCGCGCTGGTTGAAGTATCTCGCCGTCATCATCACCCTCAGCCTCGCCCTTGGCGCGTGCAGCCGCGTGGGCCTGGCCTACCGCAACCTCGACGTGATCATTCCGTGGACGCTCAGCGACTACCTGGACATGAACGGCGAACAAAAAGGCTGGTTCAACGAGCGCCTCAAGGAACACTTGAGCTGGCACTGCACCACGCAACTGCCGGGCTATCTCGACTGGCTGGACCGCTTGCAGGCGATGGTCGAGACCAATCAGGTCACCGAAGCCGCGCTGCAAACCCGTACTCAGGAAGCCAAAGCCGCCATCGCCCAGACCGCCCGGGAAATCACGCCCTCGGCCATCGAGTTGTTACAGGGGCTGGATGACAAGCAAGTCGCGGAAATGAACGACGCCTTCGCCAAGGATCAGCGAAAACGCCAGGAGGATTACGTTAAACCGTCTCTCGATCAGCAGATCAAGCAGCGCGCCGAGCGCATGGAAAAACGCCTGAATGACTGGCTGGGCCCCCTCAGCCCGGCCCAGCAACAACGTGTGGTGACCTGGTCGAACGCCTTGGGTGACCAGAACACCCAATGGATCGCCAACCGTGTCCATTGGCAGAATCAGTTCAGTGCGGCGGTTGCGCAGCGTCAGAGTCCGGAATTCCCACAGAGAATCGAGACGCTTCTGGTGAATCGAGAGAGTTTGTGGACGCCGGCGTACCGTCAGGCCTACGCCAACACTGAAGCGCAAGCACGGGGATTGTTTGTGGATTTGATGGCCGAGAGCACGCCGGCTCAGCGCCAACAGCTGTTGAAAAAGATTGAAGGGGTGCGCAAGGACTTCAACGATTTGAAGTGCCTGAAAGCTGCCAAACAAGGCTAAACACAATACAAATCAAAATGTGGGAGTTAGCCTGCTCGCGATTGCGGAGTGTCAGACAACGACGATGTCGACTGACACTCCGCAATCGCGAGCAGGCTAACTCCCACATTAGTTATCGGTGGTCTTCACGCAATCTGCGCCTTCGACGCCACCTCATCAAACGTCACCTCGTCCAGCGCATCGTCCTGCTCATCCAGCACCTGCCGCGGATGGTCATTACCCGGAATGCTGCTGTCGATCAGGCTCAACAAACTCGAGCCACGCGCCGTCAAAATGTAATTGGAGCCGGTGCCGCCCTGCTCTTCGGGCCGAGGCTCGATATATCCGCGCTCCAGCAGTAATTTTTCGTACTCGCCGGCCACCGCTTTCAGGTGATCCAGGTTTTCAGTCTGCTCGCCTTCCGACGCTTTCTCCGCCGCGTACTGCTCGGCATAGGCTCGTGGCGTGTAGCTGCCTTCACCGTGCTGCACTTCGTGCAGCAAGCGTTCAATCAAATCCCAGTTGTAAGTTGTCATCCTGATTCAACCTCCAAAGCCTGTGAGTGAGGGGCCTTCTTAAGTTGTGACCGGCACCGCGCGCAGCCGTTCAGCCGAGTTTTTTGCGGCTGCCGACCGACGGCATGTCGAATTGGACGCAGGTCAAACGACTAGGCTCTGTAAGACACCTCCCAGCATTGCGAAGGAGAAACCTGATGAACGTTCAGAATCATCCCGTCGTGTCCCGCGAAGAATGGCTCGCCGCCCGCAAACAACACCTGGCCCACGAAAAAGCCTTCACAAAGGAACGGGACAAGCTCAGCGCCGAACGCCGCGCCCTGCCCTGGGTGAAAATCGATAAGGATTACCACTTCCAGGGCCCCCAAGGCGAAATGAAACTCGCCGACCTGTTCGGCGGCCGCAGCCAATTGGTTATCTACCACTTCATGTTCGCCGCCGGATGGGACGAAGGCTGCCCCGGCTGCTCGTTCCTGTCCGACCACATCGACGGCGCTAACCAGCATCTGGCCCATCACGACGTGGCAGTGGTCGCGGTTTCCCACGCACCGTTCGCCGAATTCCAGGAATTCAAACGACGCATGGGCTGGAAATTCGACTGGGTGTCGTCAGAAGGCTGCGATTTCAACTACGACTTCGGCGTCACCGCCCGAGCCGAAGACGTCGCTGCCGGCAAAGCCACCTACAACTACGAAAAATCCGACGGCGCCGAGGAAGAACTCCCGGGGCTCAGCGTGTTTTATCGCAATGAAGCAGGCGAAATCTTTCACACCTACTCCACTTATGCCCGTGGTCTCGATTTGCTGGTCGGCGCCTACAACTACCTCGACCTGACGCCGAAGGGCCGTAATGAAGAGGAAATCATGGAATGGGTGCAGCACCACGACAAATACGACGACCAGACGTTATCCAGCTGCTGCCATGGGGGATAGTGCGCTAGAACACATAACAACTTTCAGGTCGCGATGTCTCGAACCGCCACGACCGGATCACACCATCGGCCGTGGTGTACACCGAGGAGCTGCAATCGAACAGCCAGTTGAAGTAGTAACGATTGCCATCGCCCTCGACCACTCGCTCATAGCGGTGTTCGTGATTGTCGGGGACCACGACATGTGCCGGCGGCGAGCATCACACGGGCTACCTTCGATTCCAATTTTATGTATGTTTCAGCTGCTGCTCTGCATTCCATCCCGAGGGGGGATTTCGATTGATACTCCACCACTTACCACCGCCAGCTACCCACTTCCGGCGTAATTCAAGATGAGTAATTGACGAGTCGTCATATCCAAACTCAGTACCGCAACACGGACAAATAGTGTATGAAGCGCATTTAAAACTATCGTAGGGGGCCTCATCCAGATCCGGATACAAGCAAACAGGACAAACAAATACTGCTTTATTACTGTTCATTAGACACTCCGCGCCCCTCACCAAACATCTTGCGCCGACTCATATTCCTTAACCACACCAGCAACCATCTCTAAAACTTTTTCCTTACTTATTATCGCTTCAGAGACTTTAATCAATTCCAACCCGGTTATTACATCACCCTCACTGGAAAGACAATTAAGGTTTGCCCCCAATATTCGCACCTCATTCTTAAAACCTACTGCAAAAACAAAGCACCCGAACTCCTCGAGATTATTTGTCGAGGCTTGAAACCTATAATCCTCGACAAATCCCTCATCAACCTCAACGCCCAACCTCGCGGGCAACATACCCTCCAGCATCAACAGAAATGCGCTTTTGGCATCCATATGAAACAATTCAAAATCATCAACTGGCCGAAATAAAGCGTTATCGGACTTCACACAACCAACATCGCCACCTAATGTAGCAACGCCCGCGACCTCAGGAAAAATAGCGGAGTCAATAATAAAGTGAAACATTCCATTCTTATAACTACCGTTTTGACTCCACTGCGGGATGTACTTCATCAGAATGGCAAAATTTATCGGATCACCAAAAATCATCTCATTACCTCAACTTCCTTTTAGTCCCAATGCATTCCTGACATTGCGAACGAATTAAAGACCAAAACACTGACTCAAATGCGCTTATTGATCAGAGAGATCATTCAATACTGCTTCCACAAGCACCTTATCGGAAACACTAAAAACAACTTCAAGCTCATGACGGGTATCTCCTACCCAATCAAGCACCGAATCCCGAAGCACCTCCAAATATATGCGCAAGTCCTGCTCCGGGAAAGCAGGCAAAACCTCATGAATCAATACAACCTTGTAATGTTTTATCCACTCAAGGTCTCGTAGACAATCATACAAAGCATCCCAATTAAAACCAAAATAGCCAGGAAGCCAAAGCTGATAATAAAGCGCCTTTAATAACTCATCAGTCAAACCAATACTCGGATCAATTCGCACACAAAAATTATTCGAAAAGCCAAAACCAGAAAGATCATCGATAAATTTAAACGGAGCCATATACAACCTAACAAGAAAAGGCGACAGATTTATTTTCTGGCCTGCTCATCGGGCGCCAGAGAAATAAATCCGCCCCCTTTTCTTTTTGCCTTTAGGCCAACTAATGGGCACCCCATTTCCTCCTAAACAACCATAATCATGAGTACAACTTGGTCCTTAGAATCTTCCAAATTCCCTACCCCACCTCCACCGAAAATTATTCCTCCGGACTTGGTATAAAACCACTCATCTCCTTCATCAAAATCGAGTTCATAGTAAGAAGCTACATCCTCCATTCGTGAACCTAACCTGATTCCTTCTGCTAAGCATCCTTGATATGAGTAGGCAAGCTTCTTGCCACCTAACGAGTCGAAGTAATCAAACATCCAAACCGAAATGCTTGACACCTTATCCTCCAAAAAACCAACGACTAACGCTCTTGTTTCAGACATAACTTTTTTTGAATTTGGAAACTGCAGAAACCAGCCTGTGAGAGCTAGATCTGCAACACTGAATGCAAAATACACTTCCCCTGGCTTCTGTACTATTTCAAGCAACAACAATGGTGCGCCCGGAAACTTATACAACCCTTTTGCGACATCAACACAAAATCCTTCTAGCAAAAATTTAAAATCTTCTAGTCCAGCGCCCAACTCAATACCCGCCACGGTCCTACCCGGAACTATAGGTGCATACCAGCTAAAACTGCTCATTTCAGCACCCATATGTCATTTTTATAAACTAGACCATGACCAGAAGAATTATAGAAAACCGTATTTTTTTCAATATCGGCCTCAAACACTCCTGCAGAATTAGATTTATATTTAACCTTATAGTTTTCAGGATCAATAACTTTCACTTTCGTACCATCCGTAAAGGTAAACTTATAATACTGGCCGCCATGAGTAGATAGAGGGCTTTCGGGACTAAACTGTACTTCTTTAATTAACGGATGTCCTTCCACCGTAAATACTTGAGCATTTCCGGAGCTTCCAACACTCGGAGGTTTAGGCGTGGTTTTCGCGCCATCCATCCTATACATCTGGATAAGATCATCTAGCGACGCCCCCCATACCTGGTCCAAGGATCGCGGGATTCCCGCTTCAATTGCAAGTTTAAGCCTAAGCTCTTCACGTGCGATTGCTGACGTTGCGGGAATACCATCATCCACTTCGACTGGTTTTGAGGGCCCCGTAGGCGACTCTGGAGTTACAGGATCGACGTTCTTCGGCGGTGTAAACTCCACCTTAGGCGGCGTTACATCAGTTTTCGGCGGAGTAACCGTTGTCGGCGGATCAAGCACCGGAACATCCGAATCCCGTACAACGCCTTGCAAATTACTGATTTTGGTTTTAACCGCGTTGATATCAAACGAAGCGCCCATTTTTTTGACGGTTGTGACAGAGACATCAATGCCCATTTCGGAAAGTCGCAACGCGCTTGCGGCAGAACTACTCCCCCCGCCAAGCATGAGTTGTGCGACGAGCGCTACTACTTGGCCCATTTGGTTGCCAAGGTTTTCCGCGTTGGCGTCACCCCCCTCGACAATCGCTTTTCCAATCTGATCTATCTGTGACTGGAGCGCTGCCGCAACTGCATCACCTAACAACGCCCTGGCCTCCGCGGAGAATGCAAACTCCTTTGCGGCCTTCAGACTTTGCGCAGGGTCGGTCATGAATGTGACGGCGCTATCCAAAGTGCCTAAGCCCGCACCGGCCATCCCATCTGTAAACCCTTTGAGAATCCCCGAACCGGTCAGCAGATCCTGGCGCAACGAAGTGATCTGCCACTTCGCGGCAATCTCCAGTTTTTTGAGCAGATTGGGTTCAGCATCAATTTCTTTCTTTGCCTGAACGTATTGCTGCGTCGCCAACCAGTTGTTATCGACGTTCGCCGTAGCCGCGTTATTGGCAGTAGCCGCACCATTCGGGTTGCTCATGGCGGCAATGCCGGTCACCAGGCTAGTGATGATGTTGCGTTTGGCTTCGCGCTCCACGGCGGTTTCGTTCGGATCAGCATCAGCGAACAGCCCGGCCAGCACGCTGGCGGCAGAGCCACCCAAGGCGCCAGCCGAGCAGCTCTGGCTACTGGCAGCCGCGCCCGCACAGCCAAGAATGGCATGCAGGGCCGCGTGTTCAGGGCTACCTTCTTTCAGGCCCTTTTTCACCAGATCGCCGATGTACGCCGAGCCTTGCTGCTGGACGTAGTTGACCACCATGTTTTGCGCGAACTGAGCGCCGCTGCCGGCCACATTGCCACTGATACCGGCCACCAGTGCTGTAGCGATTTGCCGATAAGTGCCACCTGCGCCCCAGTTATCGCCTATTTCCTTGATTTGCTGAGTGAGCGCCCGGTAATTTTCGAGGTGCTGCATCCGAACGTCGACAGACAAGGTCTTGTCATTCGATGCCGCTTTTTCCTGCTCAGCCAAGCCCTTCTTCTGGTCAATTTCCCTTGCACGACTCTCAATATATTGAGAAACGTTCTGCACAAACTTGCCGACAATCTCAAAATCCACACCGATTTCTTCTGCATCGAAAATCGGTTTGAGTTTGTTACTGCCATCACGCTCGCTGGAGACATCGGTATTGATCGCGGCAATTGCCTGCTCGGCCGTCTGACCGGTCAACTCCTGTTGCTTGACCGTATTGGTGATGGTGACCGCTGCGCCGCTGATCCCGCTGTGGGTGGTGCTGCTGGAGTTGCCGCCGGCGAACAGAACGATTGGCGTTGTCGCGCTCACGCCATCCTTGCTGGCAACGACGGGACCACCTCGGTTGGCCGTGGCGCTGGCATTTCCGTTTGCATCACGGCCCATGTCGCCGCCATAACCACCACTAAGGTTGATGCTGCTGGCGTCGTACTCCGCCTTGTTTTCGACATCGGAGCTGGTCAGTGTCCCGGTGCTCAGGGTGTTCTTGCCGTCGGCCACCGCTTTGTCGGTACTGGCGATGATCGCCCCGACCAGATCGGTATTGCCGATGACTTCAACCTGGAAGCCGCCATCGCCAGCCTTGATCCCCGACTGTTCGCTGACGCTGGCGTAATCGCTTTGCATGTGTTGCTGAGCGACACCACCGCTGACGCTGCTGTTGCCATAGCAGAACGGTGGAATGCATAGACTCACCCCTACGTTGGCGCTCGACTGTTTCGATTCGTAAGTACTGGTGTCCTGCAAGCTCTCGATGTTGAGATCACCGCCCACCTTGACCTTGACCGTTTCACCGCTGACAACGCCGCCTTTGATATTGGTATCGCCACCACTTTGCAGGCTCAGCGTATGGCCGGACTTGATCGATGAATTGGTCTGGGTGACGTCATCGCCATCAGCGCTGCCGCGCCCCTTGTTTGCGGCGAGCTCAAAGGTGATGCCATTGCTTTCACCAAAACCGAAACCGATGCCGGCGCTCCAGCCACTGTTACTGTTGGTGCTTTCCTGATGCGCCGTGTTCTGCGCGGACAGCACGTTGATCTCACCATCGGCTTTGAGGGAGACATCGCCACCGCCTTCGATCCGGCTGCCGACCACATTGATGTCGCTATCAGCCCCGGCTCCAGTGGAGACGATGTTGATGTTTCCTCCGGCAATGACCCCGCTGCCTACAACGTTACGACCGCTTTGACTGCTGTTCATATTGCTTTGGGTATTGCTGAGGTTGACGCTGACCTTCACTCCGGCCTTAGGGTCCTGAACCATTGATTTACCGGCGTCCAGCGCCTGATCGGCACTCATTGCCGCGTTCACCGCAGCAAGCGCTACCATCCGCCCATCACTGGTTTTCTGTGCCGCCTCGCCCATTTGCTGAATGCCACGCAAGGCATCGAGCAGAGGAATACTCACGGAGCCACCAACGGCCGTCCGGCTGGTGCTCGCCGTTTTGGTCGATTCCATCGTGTCGAAACCGGCTTCGATGTCGACATGCTTGGCGGTAATGCTGATATCACCCTGTGGCGCGACCAATTGACTGGCCGTCTGGGTGTAGTGATCACCTGCCGTCAGGCTGATATTGCCGCCCAACGATGCGATCTGGCTGCCCGACTGGCGGGTGGAGGTGTATTCATCAGCTTCCTTCTGCTTGACGATTCCCGTCGCACCCTGCCACCAGGAGCCGATCTCCCCGACTTTCTTGCTGCCGGAAGAAGAGCTAGCGCTTTCAGTATTTTCTGCGCTGGTGATTTCCAGATCACGAGCGGCATTGATAGTGATGTTCTTGTCAGCGACTAGCGTACTGCCCTCGATGACAGTGTCACGACCACTCTTGATTTGAATGCTGCCGCCACTGATATCAGTGCCGATGCTCTGGGTTGAGGTGGATTGCCCCTCTTGCGATTTTTGTGAGGAGGACAACAAGCCCGTGAACGTTGCGCTGGTCTTGCTGGAGCTTTTCGATTGAGTGGACGTTTGAGTTTCTTCACCGGCACCAATCAGCACATCGTTAACTGCGGTGAGTTTCACCGCTTCTTCGGCACGCAACGCAGCAGCCGTCAGCGAGATGTCGTTGTCGGCTTTCAGTTCGATGTTTTTTGCGACCAGCTCAGTGCTGTTCAGGCGGGTCTGCGTGACTTCCGAGCTGCTGGACTTGCTGGAAGACCAACCCTTTTTGGATGAGGAGCTGGCTTCACTCGCAAAGTCTTCGGCGGCATCAAGATTGATATCCCGGCCAGCGGTGGCGAGCAACGTTCCATCACTGCTCAGTTTGGCGCCGGTGGCGTTGAAATCCTGACCGGCGGAGATAACCAATTTGTTCGTAGCCGAGACACTCGAGCTGACGGATACATCCGATTCGCTCTCAGTCATCGTCGACTTTTTCTTGCCGAACGAACCCTTCTTGGTTTTCGAATAGTAGGAGTAATCGACGTTGTCCGCTGTCTCCATGTTCACGTCATCGCCGGCGTACAGATAGGCTTCATCGCCCGCGCTCACTCGGCTGGCGATCAGGTCCAGATCCTTGCCCGCGCTGAGGGTGATGTTGCCCCCTGCATTGACCGTCGTAGACACCTGACTGACATGATCTTCCTGGCTCGTCACCTTTTTGGTCTTGTCATAGGAATGCTGTTCATCCGCCGCCGAAGCCAACGTCAGGTCGCCAACAGCGCTCATGTTGATGTCGCGCTTGGCATCGATCTGACTGGCGATGGCGGTGATGTCTCGACCGGCATTGACCTTCAGGTCCTGCCCTACATCAACAGTCGAGCCGTATTGCGTAATGGTCTGATCACGATGCAGACCGCGCTCGCCACTGACGATTTGTTCGGCAGAGACGAGGTTGACGTCTCGACCGGCATTGATCGTGGTGTCGGCCCCGCTTTTCAGCACGCCGCCCGTGTTGTTGAAGTCTTGCCCGGCCTTGATAGTCAGGCTGTTGGCCGCTTCGATACGCGCCGCGCTGTCTACAAAGTCGGTGCGTTCGTCGCGATAACCACTGCTGCTTTCGTGGGTGGTGACGGTGCGTTCGTTGATCACGTCGCCACGGGTGGCGGTCAGCGAGACGTCGCGGCCGGAGATGACGCCGCCGGCCTTGTTGATCAGGTTGTTGCCGGCCAAAAGGTCGAGGCGATTGCCTGCTTCAACCAGGCCGCTGTTGACCAGGTCGTTGCCGGCGGTGGCCGACAGGTTGCTGGAGGCCTTCAAGGTGCCGGCGTTATTGAGATCCTTGCCGGCGATGAGGGTCACGTCGCTGCCCTGGATCAAGGCACCGTTTGCGGCCAGGCGATTGTTGGCGTTGGCCAGGTACAGCACCGGCACCAGCACTTGTTCGCCATTCACTTCGGCGTTTTCCATCCAGACAATGTCGTGGGTCAGGGCCGCGACTTGTTCGGAGGTCAGGCTGACGCCGAGCGACAGGTTGAGTTCCTGTTTGCTGGCGACCGCATTGTTCATCAGGTACTTGAACATGCTCTCGTCGGAGGTCTAACGAGTGCGCGAGAGCTGGTCGGTGGTTGCGGGCTGAATGAAAACAGGCGACCTTTTGGGTCGCCCGTTTTATGTAGCGAGCAATAGATATCCTTGTCACACAGCCGGTGCACTCGTCACGGGAACACGCTGCTGAGGCAGGGTCACATCGTAAACATGCTGCTCACAGCCCTGCCCGACAAACTGGAACTCCACCAAATAGACCTTACTTCGCTCTGGCGTAAAAGTGTTCTTCAGCGGGCCGCAACTATAATTGCCGCCGGCGCCCCTGCCATTCGAATATCCCGACACCTCAAAAGGCTTGTCGGCATCGGCCTGTACTTCTAATTGCGGGAAACGTTTAACCGTGGCGCTATTGGCTACTTCGTTAAGTTTGACGATCCAGCCAAACACCTTGCCCTGGCCGGAGTCCACCACGGTCCCTAGCACCTCCAATCTCTGGTCAGGATCTGCCGAATGACGGACCGAAAACTCGACTGGAAATGTGTAGCCCGACGCTTTCATGATGACTTTGGCGTGCTGCGCGTCAGTAGTTACCGTATTCTGTTGCAGTTGGATGCCGTCTTTCAACAGGCTGGGAGAGGAGTCCCTGACGTTGGAATGACAGCCTGGCAATGCGAGAATCAGGGTCAGGGTTAGTAGTGTGATTTTTTTCACGTGTGGATGCCCTTATTAAGTTTAGGTCCGGTGGTGAGGGGTAATAAGAGGAGATAGATTTATTTTCTGCCCGTGACAAGCCAAACAAATAAATCTGTCCCCATTTCTACTAGAGGGGCCAGATCAGGTTTTTAAAGAAAAGGGGACAGATTTATTTTCTGGCCTGCTCATCGGGCGCCAGAGAAATAAATCCGTCCCCTTTTCTCTTCATCGGGTGCCAGAAAAATAAATCCGTCCCCTTTCTATACCGTCCCGGCAACAGGGTGAACTCCCCCGGGAATATAGCAATACTTCAGTTCCATGCCTGCCTCTCGTAGAGGGCTATAAATCGGATAAATAGTGTTCCTTGGAGAACCATATCCCTCGACCTCAACCCCATTCGGTGTCGTCGAAAAAAAGTAGTAGCTACTCCTTGTCCCACCCACGTAAAACCTCTATCGAACTCCACAAAGGAGGCAGTCCTATGGAAATCATATAA
This sequence comes from Pseudomonas sp. NPDC099000, assembly GCF_044759925.1. Lineage (NCBI taxonomy): Bacteria > Pseudomonadati > Pseudomonadota > Gammaproteobacteria > Pseudomonadales > Pseudomonadaceae > Pseudomonas > Pseudomonas sp. NPDC099000. The sequence goes on along the minus strand of NZ_JBIWAF010000003.1, from coordinate 284,633 downwards.
GTACCAAAATCAATAAACTCACCTACTCCGATCTGCTCTAATGAAAACCAAGTAGCCTCGCATTCATCACACAAATAAATACCTACCCCACACCCTTTGATTGTTGCTTTTACAACATCACCCTGATCACAGCGCGGACACCACATTTCACACCTCACTACTTAAACGGATACGCAGTAATTACTATACTCGTACCAGGACGAACAACAATCTTAATATTTGTCTCGCCCGCGGTACCCACAACGCGCGACATTGGAACAATATAAGCGCCCGGATCTCCTACGACTGGATTACCTTTTTTTATCCAAGCCTCATCCACAACACCTAAAATATCTTTTCTATCCATACTGAAAACACTGTGCTTTCTTTTATTAGGATTAGGGACCGAATGTTCAAGCACGTGTTTAACGCGATTACCTTGTTCAGACCCTTCACCATAGTCAAGGCCAGCGGGGGTTGACCAAGTCCGAGTATTTTTATCATAGCTAAGCACCACTGGACCACTACTGGTTTTTGAGCCAGTCGTGGTTTTACTACCTGTGTTGCGCGCCACAACTGATGCAACGGAAGTTTTACTGCCTCCGACACCACCAGCCCCAAGGTTCAACGCATCAGCCGTGTCCTTTGCGACTAAAGCTACTTTTTCCCATGTGGGCAGTGCCTCATACAACAGAGACATGTCATTTCTGTTTTCTTCATCAACATACTGGTTAAGCCGTCGAGCTTCGTCGGAAGACAGGTTAAAAAACCAACTCAGCGCACTGACACTGTCAGCCACGGTGATACCCATATCCAAATCGGACTGATAGTAGAGCGTGCAGGCTCCCCCAGTACCGGCACAGTCTGTGAGCATTTCTGCACGTTTTTGCGCGCTCAATCCCTTGTACTTTTCCCAGACCCCTTCTGTAGACTCGCCTTTTTTGTTGGCAGAAATCAGTTCAGAAGCCCAATTGACCACGTCCTGTGCGCTTAGGCCGTTATTTTCTACCGCATTTTTCCCCACCAGCGCCGCCGTAACGGCATCCAGTGAATCAGTCCCCGTGAAAGCACCACCAATGCCGGCAACCAGCGTAGACAAACTGGAAATGGTCTGTTTCTGCTCGGCCGATAACTTGTCGTTACTGACGTCACCGTAAAGCTCTTCCTTGAGGATTCGGGCTATCTCTTCCGCAGCAACTGCGCCAACCGCACCCGCAAGCGTTGAGCCGCCGTTAGCTTTGGCAACCAACGCGCCCAACACGGCATGGGCCATCAAATTAGCCGTTTTATCTCCCTTGGTCGCATCTCTGATGGCCTGAGCAACGTAGGGCGCAGCAGCCCCCGCAAGCGCTCCGGCAATGTTGCCGCCGAGCACGCCTTGCACGATTGACGTCACCGCCTGAGCAGCCTTTTGGAAACTGCTGCCCATGCCGTAATCGCGCTGAACCTGCTGGATGATCTGCTCGTCCGTCGGGTTGCTGTACCCCTGATCCTTGAGTTTCTGGATCGCAACCTTCGAGGTTTCGCTATCCCGGTCGTTGGCCTCTTCCATTTTCGCTGCAGCAATTGCGTCGCTGATGCCCTTCGACAGCTCAATGGCGCTTTTCACTAGCTCAACGCGCTCTTTCATAGCCTCTATGTCGGGCTTGTCGAGTTGCTCGTTGGCGTTTGTCGTATCCCGATTCAACCCCACTAAATCGTTGGAGCCTTCAGGGTTACGCACGGTGATCGTGCCGTCGCTGACTGCGCTTCGGGTTTTACTCGAGTCCGAGTCCGAAAGAGCGACACCATACAAGCCACCTACGGACGCGCTACCACTTCCGCCGCCGTAGCTGCCTGAAACACTCGCGCCGCCCGATTGCGCATTCACTTCACTGACATTTTTTATGTCACTGACAATCAATCGATCAGTGCTGAGCACGTTTTTGTCGGCGGATGCCTCGCTGGCAATCACACCACCGACCAACGTGGTGTTTTTACCCACATCCAGGTTGTAGCCACCCGCACCCGCAAAGAGGCCGGTCTGGTCGGTGACAGCCTTGTATTCACTATCCATGTTGCCGAAAGAAACGCTGGCCGACCCTGTCACCGTGGTGCCATAGCAGAACGGCGGGACGCAGATGCTCGCACCGAAACCGGCAGTGCCCTGTTTGTTTTCCTGGGTTTCGACGTCTTGGCGGGAAATGATGTTGAGGTTGCCGTCGATCTTCGCGTCGATGCTGTCAGCGGTGACCTGAGCCCCTGCCAAGGTGGTATCGCCGCCGCTGCGTAACACCAGCGCTCCCGCATTCAGCGTGGTGTTTACCTGGGTGATGGAACTGCCGGTCCCGGTCCCTTTCGCGCCGGAAGCCCCAAGATCCAGGGTAAAACCGTTTTGCTGGCCAATGTTGAAACTGGCGCCGATAGCGGTTTTGTTACTGGTGTTGTTATTGGCCCAATCAGCGGTGTTTTGCGCGCTTTCCAGGACGATGTCATTTTTGGCGTTCAATACAGCTGTGCCCGCGGTGTTCAGGCTACTGCCGGTGACATGAATATCACCTTGGCTGCCCGCCGCATTGCCATTGGCAATGATGGTGAGACCGCCTCCGGCATTGACCGTGCTTTGCTTGGCAGTCTGACTGTTGTACTCACTCGTGGCTTTGCTGTGGGTGTTTGCAAGCTCGGTGCCGATTTTGATCAACGAGCCGTTGCTGGCGGAACCACCTTGTTTGTCTCCATAGGCCGTCGCGGCATCCTCGGTTTGTGATCCCATGCCGCCCAGGTTGTAGCCCGCCAATGCGGCCTGCGCCAATTTCACCGCTTTGAGACGCGGATCCTCAGCATCATTGGCCGCCTTCACGGCGGTGCGAATCGTATTGACGGTGTCGATTATCGACCCACCGAGCACCCGTCCTACGCCCAGGTTGTTGCTTTTGTCTGTGGTGTTCTGGCTAGAGCTTTCCATGCCGGACGTAATGGAAACGTCAGCGCCCATGAGCGTCATGTCCTTGATGCTGAACAGGTCGCTGGCAATGACGTCCAGATTCCCCCCCGCAACGAGACTGACATTGCCTGCACTTGAACCGACGGTACTGCCGGTCAATGTTGTCTGTGACATCGTGCCATTGTGTTTTTGGCCGCCAACAGACAGATGCTGGTTGCCGGTGATGTCATCGATACCCAATTTGTTGCCGGTGAGTACACCGGTCAGATCACGGTTCTTTTCCTGATGCGTCTGGTTACGAGTGAAGATGTTTTCGGCAGCATTGATCGTCAAGTCACGCACGGCACGGACTGTCAAATCCTCCGTACTGACGACTGCCGATCCAGTGATATCGACATCACGTTTGCCACTCACGGCAACGGTGTTGCCCGATATCAGGCTCCCCACGGCAGTGGTTTGAGTTTCCGAAAACGCGTCCTTGACCTTGCTTGATTTCAATCCGCCCCAACTGCTTTTGCTGGAGCTGCTTTCATGGCGCGCACTACTCGAATCAGTAACTGCAACGATCTTCACGTCATTGCCAGCCGCCAGGCCGACACTGCCTTTTTCGGAGATCACATTGCTGCCTTCGATCAGCAAATCCTTGCCAGCCGCGAGTACCGTTTTACCCTGAGCAGTCACCGAGCTCCCGACATTGGTCGTGCTGGAAGTTTCTTCCAGCAAGCTCTTTTTGCCCGAAGAGCTTTTCTTGGTCTTGCTGTAAAAGCTGTAGTCCTCGTCTTGTGCGGCCCCCATCAATAGATCACCGCCAGCGACCAGATAGGCCTCATCACCAGCACTCACCCGGCTGGCGATCAAACTCAGGTCCTTGCCAGCGTTAAGCGAGACAGTGCCCCCCGCATTGACCGTCGTAGACACCTGACTGACGTGATCTTCCTGGCTGACAAACTTCTTGTTCGCGCCATAGGCATGCTGTTCATCCGCCGCAGAAGCCAGTATCAAATCACCGACCGCGCTCATGTTCACATCGCGCTTGGCGTCGATCTGACTGGCGATAACGGTAAGGTCACGCCCGGCATTGACCTTCAGGCTCTGCCCCACATCAACATCCGAGCCATATTGGGTCACGGTATCATTGCGATGAAGTCCCCGCTCGCTGCTGACAACCTGTTCAGCGGAGACAAGGTTGACGTCACGACCCGCATTGATCGTGGTGTCGGCGCCGCTTTTCAGTACGCCACCGGTGTTGTTGATATCGCGGCCGGCATTGAGGGTCAGGGCATTGGCGGCTTCGATACGCGCGGCGCTGTTGACGAAATCCTTGCGCTCGTTGATGGCGCCGGTACCACTTTCATGGGTGGTGATGCTGCGCTCGTTGATGACATCGCCGCGGGTGGCGGTGAGGGTGACGTCACGGCCTGCGATGATGCCGCCGGCCTTGTTGACGAGGTTGTTCCCCGCCAGCAAGTCGAGGCGACTGCCAGCCTCCACCAGGCCGCTCGTGACCAAGTCGTTGCCGGCGGTGGCGGACAGGTTGTTCGAGGCGCGCAATGTCCCCGCGTTGTTCAAGTCCTGACCGGCGATCAGGGTCACGTCGCGGCCCTGGATCAGGGCACCGTTGGCGGCGAGGCGGTTGTTGGCGTTGGCCAGGTAAAGCACCGGCACCAGTACTTGCTCGCCGTTCACCACGGCGTTTTCCATCCAGACAATATCGTGGGTCAGGGCCGCGACTTGCTCAGAAGTCAGGGAGACGCCCAACGCAAGGTTGAGCTCGTTTTTGCTGGCGATGGCGTTGTTCATCAGGTACTTGAACAGCGCCTCATCGGAGGTCTGACCATCGATAAAACGCTGACCGGTACGCGCCACGACGGCTTGCTGGATCAGGCGCTGTTCATAGAGGCCGTCACCCAGTCGCTTGGCGCTGTTGTCCGGGTCGTAACCGAGGTTGGACAGCAGGTAATCCGAGCTCATGAATTGCTTGAGGTCGGTGAGTACCGGGTTGGTTTCGATCAAGTATTTGTGTGGCTTGGACTGGCTGCCGGCCGGCAAACCTTGCACGCGATTGACCGTCAATGCCGTGGCACGTCCGGGTAGTGCGGCACTGGTCGAGTCAGCAAGCGGTGCGCTGACATCGATCGCGCTGGCCCCTGCAAACATATCGGGCGCTTGACGATCAACCGTGGTCAGGTCTGCGGTGGTCGCTGAAACCTGAGCGTTGCCGGCCAGTTGAATGTCCCGAGGCTTGGCATCAGGTAATGGTTGCTGACGCTGGATCGGGCTAACGGTGGCACCGCCCATCGTCCAGCTCTGCGGACCGCTGGCCACCGGAGTGCTGCTGTCTTGCCCGCTCAAGCGGAACAAGCCGTTCTGGCCCGTGGGCAGGCTGAAACCGGGAAGTGCCAACGGGTTGACTTGTTGCTGCGCCAGGTTGGGCGGGAGTTGCGCGTTGATGTAGATCGGCGTCGAGTAAGCGCTGCCTGCTCCGGTGTCAGCTTTGCTACGACCTGCCGCGACATAGGCGTAGTAGGGACGCACCACGCTGTTATTGATGTTCTGTGCAGCGTTTAGGGATACGTTTCCGCCGGCCTGGATAATTGCATCCAGAGACTCACCATTGATAACGCGAGTGTTGGCGGGCAGTGTTTCTCCCATCCATTTCAGAAAATTACTCATGTCCTGTTCGACCGTGGCCGAAGGCGTCGGGTTGTTTCGTTGGGTGAAGATGCCAGCCATGCTGATGGCCGAGGCTGTTTCATTGACCCAGCTCACGTACCTTCGAGTGGACAGGATTTCCTGCTCTTGCAGACCTTTGTTGTTGATCGTCGAAGCCGTGATCGCCAAATCACCAGAGGCCGTCACGTTGCTGCTGATGTTGTTCACTTCTCCTGCGTTAATTGTCAGGTCCGCGCCGCTGTTGATCGAGGCAGCTTCAGAATGAAGCGTGACCTTCAAACGATCGGTTTCTGCAATTTCCCAAAGACCGTTTATGCGGCCACCGCCACGACTGTCACATCCATACGAGATCAGTGCGCACGGCAGAGAGGTGATAGTGGCAACACTTTTCTCATGTTCCGTGTACTGCAAGACATCCATGACGTTGTTAACCGTCGTGGCTGCAATCGTCAGATCGCCCGTGCTATCAATCCCTGCGGACCTGTTGTCCAGCAGATCGGCCTTGGTCCCGTTTTTGTCCCGTGCAATGAGCATGCTGCCCAGGCTGTAGACCTGCCCGTAGCTGTTAGTGAAGCTGGGGCTCAGGAGCTGCATGTCGCCCCCGCTGAAGATCAGCCCACGACTGTTGACCAACGTCCCGGTAGTGACCGTCAGCTTTTGAGCGCCGGCCAGCGTTCCGAAGTTATTGATCCCGCCTGAGTTGACCGTCAGGTCGGCTGCAGATGTCAGCCGCCCACCATTATCCAGTTGCCCACTGATATTGAGCGTGGTGTTACCACCACCGGCAATGCTCGACGTGGCGGCATTGAGGCTCACTTGCGCGGCGCTCAGGCCAAGAGTTCCAAGACTGCTGAGACGCCCGCCGCCCCAGTAAGCACCGCTCAGCCCCACGCTCAGGCTGCCATCACTGGCAATCAGGCCTTCGTTGAACCAATTGATGCCGGTCCCGACGAGGCTGTCGGAAGCCAGCAACTGGCCGCTTGCGGTCTGGGTGAAGTTGTTGACGTTGACGGTCAGGCGTCCGGCCTGGATGACGTTGCTGTTGCTCCAGGTATCGGCGTTAAGCGTCAAACCGCCGCGAGTAACGATGGTGCCACCGGCACCGGTGACGTTCGCAGTGGAGATGTCGAAGGTGCCGTTGCCCACGTGCAGAAGGCTGCCGCCGCCGTTGAGAAAACTGCCGACCGCCATGCCCAGGTCGGTGTTGGCGCTTTCCAGCGTACCGTTGCGGTTATCGAAGAGACCGCCAATCTGGAAACTGGTTTTACCGCTGGTGCCCAGGGCGCGCAGTTGACCGGTCTGGTTGTCGAGGCTGGCGGCCTTGATCGCCAGGGTGCTGTCGCTCTCGATGATGCCCAGGCGATTGTTCAGCGCGCTGGTGAGGTTGAGGTCGATTTGTTGACCGGCGACTTGCCCGCCGTTGTCGCCGCTGTTGTCAAAATTGTTGCCGGTGACATTGATCTTGCCTTTGGCGTACAGACCGCCGTTGCGGTTGTCGAAGTTGCCGGTGGCGATGATTGCGTCACCGCTTTGCGCAGAAAGGCGTCCGCCATAGTTGTCGATCCCGCCCAGGGCGGTCAGGTTCAGACGTTGCGCCTGGGTGATGCCGCCCTGACGATTGTTGTTCAGGTCATAACCGTTTTTCAGCACGCCAGTCAGTTGGACGGTGAACGCGGCTTGCAGGCTGGAGAGCACACCGCCCCGGTTGTCGAGATTGCCGGCAGTGATGCTCAGGTCACCGGCCTTGGCGACGATCCGGCCGCTTTGGTTGTCGATATCGCCGTCCGTCTTGAGGCTCAGCGCGCTGCCACTTTGCAGCGTGCCTTTGGCATTGGCGAGGCTGGCGGCCTGGATTTTCAGGTCGCCATTCTGGCTGTAGATCAGGCCGTCGGCGCTGTTCTGAACGGCGCCCGGTGTGGTGATGGTCAACAGGTCGTTGGCCGCGACGGTGCCGCGATTGCGGTTGTCCAGGCCATCGGTGAGTAGCGTCATCAAGCCTTGGCTGGCGAGTTGGCCGCCCTGGTTATTGATCTGGGTGGTGCGCTGGATCAGCAGCGAGCCGCCGCTGGCCAGTTTGCCATTGGTGTTGGTCAGGGCGCCGAGCAGATCCACGGTGACCGCGGCGTTGCCGGCCAGATTGCCACCGGTGTTATCCAGCGTGGTGCCGGTAAAACTCAGGGCTTGTTCTGCGTTGACGGTGCCGCTGGCGTTGCCCAGGGTCATGGCTTGCATGGCCAGGGTTGCGCCACTGGAAATCAGACCGCCCTGGGCGTTGTTCAACAGACCACTGAGGGTCAGGGTCTGGGCACCGGCACTCGAGAGAATGCCCGTGCTGCTGTTGTCCAGGTTCGCCGCGTTGACGCTCAGGTTCCCCAGGCTGACCAACGCACCGTTTGCGCTGTTGAGCAGGTCACCGCTGACCGTGACGGCCATGTCACCGGGAACGTTTACGCTGTTGTCGACATGACCGCTCGACAGCGTGCCTTTGTTGCGGTTATCCAGGCTGTTGCTGGTCAGGCTCAGGCCCTTCCAGCCGGAGATCAGCCCGCCCTGGTTGTTCACGGTATCGGCGTTTACCGTCAGCAGGTTTTTGCTGATCAGTCGGCCGCTGCGGTTATCCAGCGCATGGGTTTTCAGGTCGATACTCTGGCTGCTGGATATTTCGCCGCTGCGGTTATTCAGGTCACGCAGGTGCTGGATGCTCAGGGCACCGGTCGTGGTGATCATCCCGCCACCGCTGTTGTTCAGGTCACCGGTGGCTGCGCCGAAATCGATGGCGATCGCACTGCCCAGCAGCGAGCCGTTCTGGTTGTCGATACCGCTGCTGTTGATGGTCAGACCGGTGGTGCCGTTGATCAGCCCCAGGTCCCGGTTTTTCAATTGTCCGTCGAGGTTCAGGTCGAGACTGGCAAGACTGGTCAAGGTGCCGCCGCTGTTGTCCAGGCTGGCCGCTTTGACGTCGAGCGCCGCGGCGGCAATCATGCCTTTGATGCTGGTCAGCGCCTGCTCGATGCGCAGGGTCAGGCTTTGATTGCTCAGCACCTTGCCGGTGCTGTTGTCCAGGCTGCGCGCCGCCAGTGTGAAGGCCTGGGCGCTGGAGATTTCACCGTTGCCGGTGTTGTTGACGTCCGCCAGGTTCTTGAGCATCAGCAAGGGTGCGCTGATCAACCCGGTTTGATTGTTCAACTGGCCATGGTTCAGATCCAGTTCCAGGGACGTGTTGCTGAACAGCTGCCCGTCTTGTTGATCCAGGCCCGTGACGCTGGCGGTCAACGCACCGACACTGGCGATACGGCCTTTGTCCTGGTTTGTCAGTTGGGTGGCCGTCAGGCTCAGGCTGGCGCCGCTGTTCAGGCGTCCGTCGTGGCTGTTGTCGAGCGACCCAGTGTTGACGACGACGGCACCTTTGCCGCTGATGCTGCCCTTGTTGCGGTTATCGAGGCTGGCGCTTTTTAGCGTGAGGCCGGCGTCCGTCACAATCTCGCCGGCCTGGTTGAGCACCACGCCTGTGGTAGTCAGGGTCAACGGCCCGGCAGCGGACAGGGTGCCGAGTGTATTTGTCAGACTGGCGGCCGTGACATCCAACGTGCCTTCGGCGCTCAGCACGCCCTGACTGTTGTTCAGATCAGCCGTGAGATCGACCTTCAGGTTTTTCTGGCTCAACAGAGTGCCGCCGCTGTTGTCCAGTTCGCGGCCGCTCAACATCAGGTCAGTCTTGCCGGACAGCAAGCCTTTGGCGCGGTTGATCACCTGATCCACCGTCAAGGACAACGCACCTTCGGCGAACACCTGGCCGCCATCGCTGTTGTTCAGCGTGGTGCCAACCAACGTTACGTCCGACTTGCTCGACAACTCGCCACCTCGGTTGTCGACGGATCCGATGGTCAGCTGCAGCGCATTGTTCGCGCCGACGAGACCGCCATCGCGGTTGTCGAGGTGAGTGCCCGTCAGCGTCAAGGCACCGGTTGCGACCAGTTGGCCGCCGTGGTTGTCGAGCGTCGCGACGTTGGCCGTGACATCGGTTTTACCGGCGATCTGGCCACCGGTGTTGTCGAGGTTGTCGGCGCTGAGGTGCACATCACCGTCGGCGATCAGTGTGCCGTCCTGGTTGACGAGCTGACCCTCAACCGTCAGCCCGAGCGTGCCGCGACTGCTGATCAGCCCGCCGCTGTTGTCCAGGCGCGCGCTGTGCACATCCACAGTCTGGGCAGCGATCAGGCCTTTGATGCTGGCAAGCAGTTGTTCGATGCGCAGGGTCAGGCCCTGGTTGCTGATCAACCTGCCGTTGCTGTTGTCCAGGCTGCGGGCGGCCAGTGTGAAGGCCTGGGCGCTGGAGATTTCACCGCCTTGGTTGTTGACGTCATTGAGGTTCTTCAACATCAGCAACGGTGCGTTGATCAGGCCATTCTGGTTGTTCAGTTGCCCGTTATTCACATCCAGGCTCAGAGAGGTTTTGCTGAAAAGCTGACCGCCCTGTTGATCGAAACCGATAACACTGGCGGTCAACGCCTTTTCGCTGGCGATCCGGCTGCCCACGCCATTGCTGACCTGAGTCGCGGTCAGGTCGAGGGTGTCGCCGCTTATCAAGCGACCGCCCTGGGTGTTATCGAACGCGCCGGTGGTGACGGTGATCGCGTTTTTGCCACTGAGCAGACCGCTCTGGCTGTTGTTCAGGTTTTGGCTCTTGAGCGTCAGACCGTTGTTGGTGGTGATGGAACCACCCTGGTTGATCAAGGCGCCAGTCGTGGTCACCGCCAACGCGTCAGCGCTCGACAGGCTACCGCGCGTGTTGTCGAGACTGGCGGCATTAACCGTCAGCGTGCCTTCGCTGCTGATCAGCCCATCGATATTGCTCAAGGCATTGTCGAGACGAATGTCCAGACCTGACTGAGTGACGAGGCTGCCACCGCTGTTGTCCAGGCTCTGGCCCGCGACTGTGATGATGCCCTTGCCGAAGACCAGCCCCTTGGTCTGGTTGAGAATCTGCGCCACTTTCAGGCCCAGATCGGTGCCGGCCAGAATCTTGCCGTTGTCGCTGTTGTTCAGGTGCAGGCCTTGCAGACTCACATCAACGGCACTGGAGATTTCACCACCACGGTTGTCCATCTCATCGACGTTGATTTTCAGCGCTTTTGTCGCGCCCACCAAACCGCCGTTGCGGTTATCGAGGCCCTTGCCGCTGAGCGTCAGCATCCCTTGGGCAACCAGTTCACCGGTCTGGTTGGTGAACTGCCCAACGTTCGCCGTCAGATCGGTTTTGCTGGAGAGGCGGCCGCCGCTGTTGTCGACGCTGGTCGCGTCCAGACGCACCGGACCTGCCGCACTGAGCAAGCCACCACGGTTGTCCAGATGAGTGCCGTTGAAGTTGATAGCCGCCTGACTGCTGAGCAGGCCTTGCTGGCGGTTATCCAGTTGCCCGACGTTCAGTTGCAGGTCGTTGCTGGCGCGCACTTTGCCGGTGCGGTTGTCCAGCGAATCACTGCGCAGGGTCAGACGGTCCTTGCCGGTCAGGTTGCCATTACGGTTGTCGAGGCTGCCGGTCTGCAGGTCAACCGCGCCTTGGGCGCTCAGGTCACCGTTCTGGTTATCGAACAGACCCGTGATGCGTGCCGTCAGGCTGCCATCGCTGACCAGACTGCCGCCATGACTGTTGTCCAGGCTGGCCGCGTGGATACTCACGCTCTGCCCCGAACCCAGTACACCATTGCGGTTATTCAAGGCCCCGATCAGGCCGATGTTCAGCGCAACGTCACCCGTCACCTGACCGTCACTGTTGTCCAGGGTTGTCGCGGAAACGCTGGTATTGCCCGCGCTTGAGACTTCGCCATTGTTGTTGTTCAAGTGCCCGAGGGTGGCGGTGAGGTTGCCGTTGCTGGTGATCACACCCTGGGTGTTGAGAACCTGAGTAGCGCTCAAAGACACTGCGCCGCTGCCCTGTACCCGGCCATTGTTCTGGTTGTCCAGAGTCCCGGCGTTGATGTTGGTGGCGTGTTGAGCGCTAAGCGTGCCGCCCTGGTTACTCAATGTCTGTGCGGTATTGATCGACAGGTTGCGGCTGGCAACCACGCTTTTGCCGGTGTTGTTGAGGTTTTGTGCGATCAGACTTACATCGCCATTGGCGTTGCGACTGTTATCGGCATTGACCCCTGCCTCGATGATGCCGTTGTTGGTCAACTGGCCTCCGGCGTTCAGGACAATGCCGTCCCGGGCCGCGAGGGTTTGCTGGTTGGTCAGGTTGCCTTGGGTTTGCACATTGACGGAGCTGCCGGCATAGACCGGTCCCTGGGCGTCGAGGCTGGCGGCTTTGACGTTTACCGCGCCGGCAGCAGAGGTCTGCGCCAGGCTCAGATGACCATTGGCATCGATCTGGATATCACCGCCACTGGCGGCCAGATTGCCGGCCAGTTTCACCCCGACCCCGGCCTCGGTGCCAACCAGTTTGATCGCCCCGGCGTACATCCCGCCCAGCGCCGAGGAGTCGATGGCCAGTTGCGGTTTCGCGCTGCCGTCATCGGCTCGGGCGGTGGCATTGAGGGTCTGTGCATTGACGTCGTTGCGACCGGCCACAATCGTCAGGTTTTTCGCCTGGATTTCGGCATTGATCTTCGCGCTGCGGGTGATGATTTCGAAGCTGTCGACGTTGTTGGCGTTGAGCCCGGCGCCGTCGATGGAGACGCTGCCCTGATCGACCTGATAGCGATCCACACGCCCGTTGTCGAGCACCGGTTTGCCGGTGGTCAACGTCACACGCGGCGTGTTGATGAAACCGCAGCCATTGCAGCTGATGCCGTAAGGGTTCGCCACAATGACGCGCGCCGACTGCCCCGCCACTTCCGTATAACCGCGCAGCTGACTCGGGCTGCCGCCGACCACTTCGTTGAGGATGGTCTGCGCTGCGACCCGGTTGGTGAGGTTGGGGTTGCCGACGATGATGCCGCCCAATTGCGTCGCGCCGGTCTGGTTGGCGACGTTGTTGAGGATGACGCCTTGGGTGCCGACGTTGTAATCGTGAAACTGGTTATGCGACAGACCGGTGCCATTGGGCGTGGCGATGTTGACGATCGGCACGCCATTGCCCGCCTGGCCGAGACTGGTGCCTGGCGAGGCCACGACGATCCCTTCCGCCTGGGCCCACATCGGTTGCCAGAACATCACGTTGGCCAACAGGAACGCCAGTCCGCGCTTGGGCATGCCCCAGAAGTGCTCGCGGGTTTTCACGGAAGAAGAAGGCTGACGGCTCAGGAAGGCGAATTGACGGGCGTCCATGTCGAAGGTCTCGATGCAGCGTAATTAGAGGAAGAAATCCATACGGAAATAGATCGGCGCTTCGCGCTCGGTCAGGGTGTCCGGACGTTCCAGGGAATGAGCAAAGGTCACGCTGGCGGCCAGGTGCTGCCCTCGGGCGAACAGCTCCACCGAGTTGCTGGACATGCGCCCGTGCTGGTCACCGTTGTAGCGGTCGCCACGGATCACGCCCTGGTCGTAACCGAGGCTGGTGCCGTATCCGGCGAAGGCCGGGCGTAGCCATTCCAGCGTTACCGGACGGCTCCAGCGCAGGTCGTTGCGCCAGTAGCCGCCGCTGTCGCCGGACAAGGATTGATCCTTGTAACCGCGGATCGACGACTGCCCGCCGAGGCTGGTGCGCTGCGGGCTGAACAGCACGTCTTCACTGCGCTGGCCGGTCATCAGGCTGCTGAAGCTGAAGGACTCGCCCCACACCTTGAACGGTTGCAGGTAGCTCGCGGTGGCGGTGTATTTGCGGTAGCGCGCATCCGGTTCGCCAGGGCCCGGGTGACCGTTGCCCTGGGCATCGAACGCACCGATGCCTTGCTGCATGCCGAGGTCAAGGTTGACAAACGCACTGCCAACTCGCCGACCGTGGTTGATGCCGAACTGAGCTTCGCTGATGCGGTTGCTGCTCAGCTTGAGCTTGCTGTCTTCGATGAAGTTGTTGGTGCGCAGGTACGACAGGCCGGTGCTGAGGGAGGTCTTGCTTACGGCGTCGCGATGGATCACCCGCTCGACGCGCAGTTGATGGTTTTCGCTGTCACCGGTCTGCTTGAAGTTGAAGCCGTTGGCTTGCGCCTGCGAGCGGTATTCACTCTGGCTGTAGGTGTAATTGAAGTTCCACCAGCCCCACGGCAGGTTGTAATTGAGCAGCGCATTGTTGGAGGTGTGCTGGTGATCGGTCATCGCATCGTGACCGCCGCGCAGATTCAGCTGATCCGCCAGACCCAGCGGGCTGTCCCAATCAAACGTGGTGCCCCACTGCTGCTCACCGGTGCTGCGCTGGCCGTCGTTGCTGCGAGACAACCCGACACGCCACGGCTTTTGCGGGGTGTTCTTGACCAGCACTTCGCTGCCGCCAACGTTCTTGCCCGGCGCCAATTCCATCTGCGCCTGATTCGAGGGCAAACGGTTGAGCTGATCGACCAGTTGCTCGATTTCCCGCAGGTTGACCAGCTCGCCAGTCTTGCCGGGAAAAGCCATGCCCAACTCGCGGTCCGACAGTTGGCTGTCTTGCGCGCCCTTCAACCCTTCGAGCTTGCCCTCGACCACCAACACCTTCAAATGACCGCCGGACAAATCCTGCTGCGGCAAGTAGGCACGACTGGTGACCAGGCCTTTTTCGATGTAGTGATCGGTAATGACTTTCAGCAGTTCGTTGAGCTGCGTGACGCCCAGGCATTGGCCGATGTAGGGCTCGAGCAGACTATTTTTCTCGCGCTCGGAAAGGCTGTCGGCGCCTTTGAGTTCGATGTCCTTGATCGGAAAACAACGGGTGTCGGCGGGCGCCGTCGGGGCGGCGGGTTTGACTTCCTTGCCGGGTAATTCCTTGAGCTCTTCGAGACGCCGACGTTGCTCTTCGAGCAGGCGATCCTGGCGCTCGCGGATGAGGTCGGTTTCCCCTGGAGTTGGGGCGGCATGAGCAAGATTAAGGGGAGAAAGGCACAGCAAAGCCAGGCACAACCTCGCCACGAGGGCGGGTGGGTACATGTTCGATCCCTCGAAATGGAGAGTGATAGCAAAATAGTGGCGCGATGTTAGAGAGCCATCATTCTGACGTCAAATAATGGATCCACTCGAATAGATTAGGCGACGAACGGTCACGGAAAAATCAGCTGCTTCTTGTTAACGCGCAGGAGTTTTCCCGATGCATTCAAGAAAAGGAGTCGCAACTGACAGGGCATTTCCGAGAGACGATGTGTCCTACAGAAAGCTGAACTTTCGGCAAGGCGGAGCCTCCACCGTTTAACCGCCCAACACGGAACTCGAGGCTTTCCATGAAAACGCTAATGACCTTCACCCTCGTCGCCACATTTGCCTGCGCCCTCCCCGCTTGGGCCTGCACTCCCGAAGAAGCAACGGCCAAGCGTGAAGAGCTGGCCAAGGAAGTCACCAGGCTCACGGAACAGAATCCAGCCAAGGCCAAAGAGATCAACGCCGAGTTGCAGAAGATGGATTTGGGCACCGCCAGCGCGGATCTTCCCGACAAATGCCAGCTGATTGATCAGCGGTTGAAAGAGCTGAAGACGGCAGATAAAAAGGCCGAGAGCTAAAACCAGGGTTTGCAGCCTTCGGTCATTCCTACGCAAAAATGACGATCCCTCCGGCGCTGCCCAAGGCGCCGTCCTTTCGATCTGGAATTTGCACTAGTGCATTTAATTATTTGCACAGACGCATATATCTGCCTAAGGTTACCCCGAGCCTGGATCGGAGCCGGCCATCCAACATGGCAAACCGCACACACCGATCGCTCAGTTACACCGCTACAGACTCACTAGCTGGACGCTAGTTTTCACTCATGGAGGATTGAAAAATGTTAACCACTGAAGCCACGTCATTCATCGGCGAAACCCTGCCAAGGTGCCTGACCGGTCATCTGCTCAACCCGCAACTGTCCGATGTCGAATCGGCTGCCCCCCTCGGCGCACTGGCTGCTGCCAGCCTGAACTTCACAATGCAGAAGCAAACCCAGACCAACTGGTGCTGGGCGGCGGTTTCCGCCTCGGTCGGCAACTATTACGGCACCGGATCCTGGACCCAATGCGGCGTGGCCACCACTGCACTCGACCGCAACTGCTGCAATCAACCCGGGCCGTGCAACGTCTACGGTTATCTGGATACAGCCCTGACGATTACCCGCAGTTTCAACGGCATGAACCAGGGTTCGCTGCAGATGCCGGCCATCCAGAACCAGATCAACATGGGCCGACCGATCGGTTTGCGCTGTGCCTGGTACGGTGGCGGTGCGCACTTCCTGACGATCTATGGCACCAACGGCAACTACGTGCTGGTCGCTGACTCGATCTACGGCTACTCGACCCGAGCGTTGAACTCGTTCCCCGGTTCCTACAACGGTGGCGGCAACTGGACCAACACTTACTTCACCGTTAAAAACTAGGAGGGCGACATCATGCAACTGACTTATCCAAAGGCGCCTTCCAACGGCGTGCAGACCTTGCGTCCGGCGCTGCAAGCCGCCCTGCAAACCCAAGGCTTCGGCATTAATCGGCAGTTTGCCAACGCCACGGCCAGCAAGATCAGCCTCAGCGAGGCCTACCGTGGGTACTCGCTCAGCCTGGAGGACGTGAGCCAGGGCAAAGGCCTGAAAGACGCCAAGATCGGCGATTGGCATTACCTGGTGTTTTCCGATGGCGTGACGATTGCCAATGCGCAACTGGCCGACGTCCGCGGCCATGTCGAGTTCGCCTCGCTGAACCACGGGGCCATGGCCGCCGCGACGGTCGGTGCGTTGAAACTGGCGGAACAGTCGCCGCAACTGCAGGGTAAAACCGTTGAGCTGCGGGTGCTGTTTGTTTCGGCGTTGCACTTGGTGGCGATCTGGCTGCATGCAGGCGATAGCGATGTGCTGATCCCGATTGAGCCGACGCCCAAGGAACTGGCGGTCACTCGGTTGTACAGCGAGGCTGCTCTGCTTGCTTTGCTGAAACCGGTAGCGGATCAGGCCAAGCAACGCTTTGATGCGGACACCAGTGGGCTGTTGGGGAGCTGACAAACCCTGGACCTAAAAAAACCCGGACACTTGTCCGGGTTTTTTATTGGAACGCTACAGCGCGTTACTCAGCAGCCGGCGCTTCCGGCTTGCGGCGCTTGAGCGGCGCCATGCCGTCCTTGCTGACCAGCGACAGGGCGTCGGTCTTCGGGCGGTTGGCGATCTTGCGTTTGGTCGGGGCCTTGGCGCCGGTTTTCTTCTTGTCGCCTTTGGCGTCGACTTTTTTCTTCTTCACGCCAACGGCTTTGCCCGAGGCCTTGACCTTTTTCGGTCCGCCGTAGGTGCCTTTGACTTCCTTGATGGTGCGGCGCTCGAAGCTCTGCTTGAGGTAGCGCTCGACGCTCGACATCAGGTTCCAGTCGCCGTGGCAGATCAGCGAGATGGCCAGGCCATCGTTGCCGGCGCGACCGGTGCGACCGATGCGGTGAACGTATTCGTCGCCGCTGCGCGGCATGTCGAAGTTGATCACCAGGTCCAGGCCTTCCACGTCGAGGCCGCGAGCGGCGACGTCGGTGGCGACGAGGATTTTCACGCCGCCCTGCTTCAGGCGGTCGATGGCCAGCTTGCGGTCTTTCTGGTCTTTGTCACCGTGCAGGACGAACGCTTTATATTCCTGCGCCACCAGACGGCCGTAGATACGGTCGGCCATGGCCCGGGTGTTGGTGAACACGATGGCCTTCTGGTAGGTCTCGTTGGCCAGCAGCCAGTTCACGATCTGTTCTTTGTGCTGGTTGTGGTCAGCGGTGATGATCTGCTGACGGGTGGTCGCGTTCAGATCGCTGACGTTGTTCAGCTGCAAGTGTTCTGGATTGTTCAGGACCTTGGCGACCATCTCGCGCAAACCCGACCCACCGGTGGTGGCCGAGAACAGCATGGTCTGCTGACGGTTGGTGCATTCTTCCACCAGACGCTGCACGTCTTCGGCAAAGCCCATGTCAAGCATGCGGTCGGCTTCGTCAAGGACCAGCACTTCAACTTCTTTCAAGTCGAGGTTGCCGGCGTTCAGTTGCTCGATCATCCGGCCCGGCGTACCGATCAGGATGTCCGGCACCTTGCGCAGCATGGCGGCCTGGACCTTGAAGTCTTCACCGCCGGTGATCAGACCGGACTTGATGAACGTGAATTGCGCGAAGCGCTCGACTTCCTTGATGGTCTGCTGGGCCAGCTCGCGGGTCGGCAGCAGGATCAGGGTCTTGATGCTGACGCGGACTTTCGCCGGGCCGATCAGACGGTTGAGGATCGGCAAAACGAATGCAGCGGTCTTGCCGCTACCGGTTTGCGCTGTCACCCGCAGGTCACGCCCTTGGAGCGCCAGCGGAATAGCCGCTGCTTGCACAGGCGTTGGCTCGACAAATTTAAGCTCGGCCACGGCTTTGAGCAGGCGTTCGTGCAGGGCGAATTGGGAAAACACGGGTGCTACCTCGAAGAAATACAAAAAAACAGCTGCATAGGGTAACGGTTTCGAGCGCCGAGGCCGAGTTTCTTTATGCAAACGGCGGTAAACAGTGGCTTTTTTGTTGCCTGATTTGTCTCAAAACGTCATGCAAAGCGTCTTAGATGCTCTAATCGCCCCGTCGCATCCTACAGAAGAACCATTTTTACCCATGGATATCAAACAGCTCTGGCTCAACGTCCAAGACCTCTGGGGTGCCCTCGACCAGCACCCGCTCCTGCATTCCAGTCTGGCATTGATCGTGTTGCTGGTGATTGCGCTGGTCCTCGGACGAGTGGCGCGTTACCTCATTCTGCATGCGACGAAAATGCTCGGTCGCCAACCGGCGCTGCACTGGGTCAACGATTTTCGACATAACAAAGTGTTTCATCGCCTGGCGCAGATGACGCCATCGCTGGTAATCCAGTTCGGCCTGTATCTGGTGCCGGAATTGAGCAAGAAGAGCCTGAACTTCCTCGGCAACGTCGCGTTGGCGTTCACCATTCTGTTCCTGATGCTGGCCATCAGCGCGTTACTCAATGCCCTGCTGGATATCTACGCTCGCACCGAACACGCTCGCACCCGCTCGATCAAGGGTTACGTGCAACTGGCGAATCTGGTGTTGTTCGTGTGTGGCGCGATCATCATCGTCGCCACGCTGATCGACCGTTCGCCGCTGTTGCTGCTGTCAGGCCTGGGCGCCATGTCGGCGGTGATTCTGTTGGTCTACAAGGACACCCTGCTGTCGTTCGTCGCCAGCGTGCAGCTGACCAGCAACGACATGCTGCGGGTCGGCGACTGGATCGAGATGCCGCAGGTGGGCGCCGACGGAGATGTGGTGGACATCACGCTGCACACGGTCAAGGTGCAGAATTTCGATAAAACGATTGTTTCGATCCCAACCTGGCGCCTGATGTCCGAATCGTTCAAGAACTGGCGCGGCATGCAGCAGTCCGGCGGACGACGGATCAAGCGCAGCCTGTTCATCGACGCCAGCGGTATTCGATTCATCCGCGATGACGAAGAGCAGAAGCTGTCCCAGGTGCATCTGCTGACCGACTACATCAGCCGCAAACAGGCCGAGCTCAAGGCCTGGAACGAGGCTCAGGGGAACGTCGCGGCGATGTCGGCCAACCGTCGACGGATGACCAATATCGGGACATTCCGCGCCTACGCACTGGCGTATCTGAAGAGTCACCCGGAGGTCCAGCCGAACATGACGTGCATGGTCCGCCAGATGCAAACCACCGCGCAGGGCATTCCGCTGGAAATCTACTGCTTCACCCGCACCACCGCGTGGGCGGATTACGAACGGATTCAGGGGGATATTTTCGATTACCTGCTGGCGGTGCTGCCGGAGTTTGGGTTGAGCCTTTATCAGCAGCCGAGTGGCGGGGATTTAAGGGCCGGGTTGCTGCCGGCCATGTTAGGCGCGAGCCACATTCCCGAGCCCGAAAAACACATCATGTAGCCCACCGAACTGATCGTTCCCACGCTCCGCGTGGGAATGCATCCAGTGACGCTCTGCGTCACATGCGTAGGGACGCGGAGCGTCCCGGGCGGGATTCCCACGCAGAGCGTGGGAACGATCATGCGATAGCAGGCCTACGTACACCCAACCGACTGATCCACACTGCCATCAAAATCACCGATCCGCCAAAGAACAACCGCCCCAGCTCTTCATGCTGATTCCAGATCAGCAAGTTGATCAGCAACCCCACCGGTACATGCAGGTTGTTCATCACCGCCAGCGTCCCGCCATTCACCAGGCAGGCGCCCTTGTTCCACCAGTACAACCCCAACGCGGTCGAGACCAGACCGAGGAACACCAGCACGCCCCACTGCAGCGGTGCTTCGGGTAGGAAGTTCTGTTTGCCGAACATCAGGAAGGCTGGCAAGGCCACCGCCAGCGCGCCCAGATAGAAGTAGCCGAAGCGTCGGTAGTGCGGGAGATCGCTCGGATGACGCGCCACCAGATGCTTATAAAGTACTTGCCCGGCGGCGTAGGTGAAGTTGGCCAGTTGCAGCAGCAGGAAGCCCATGAAGAAATCCGGGTTGATCCGGTCGTAACGAATCACCGCCGCGCCGAGCACCGCCACGAGTGCCGCCACCAGCGCCCACGGATTGAAGCGCCGGTTCAGGGCATCTTCGATCAAGGTCACGTGCAGCGGTGTGAGGATGGTAAACAGCAACACTTCCGGCACCGTCAGCACCCGAAAGCTCAGGTACAGGCAAACGTAGGTCACGCCGAACTGCAACGCGCCGATCAGCAGCATGCCGCGCATGAACGCCGGCTCGACCTGACGCCAGCGTGTCAGCGGAATAAACACCAGCCCCGCCAACAACACCCGCACCAGCACCGCGAAGTAACTGTCGACATGACCGGCCAGGTATTCGCCGATCAGACTGAAGGAAAACGCCTGGATCAGCGTGACAAAAAGTAGATAGCCCATGCTCGCCTCGTTTCGAATGGCGGCGACGATAGCGGGTTTTACCCGTCACCGCGACAGCCGGCCACACACAGATCCCCTGTGGGACCGAGCCTTTGTGGCGAGGGGATTTATCCCCGTCCGGCTGCGAAGCAGTCGTAAACCATTGTTTGCGGTGTACCTGACACACCGGGTATTCCGATTTTGGGGCCGCTTCGCAGCCCAACGGGGATAAATCCCCTCACCACAAAAGCTCGCTCCCGCAGGGACTGTGTGCCGATCCAATAAATCCTGGGCAAAAAAAAGCCCGATCTCGCTAAAGCGTTCAATCGGGCGACAGCACTCAGGAGCAACAAGTGCAAAGGGAGGTTCGATGCGCGTAAAGCCTTGAAGGGGTTGCGCCAGGCCACTTGAACATCAAGGGATTATCTGGCGATTAAAGCCTCAGGCCACCTGGGAAAGCCTGGCGTTGGCCTGGTTCAGGCCTTTCTCCTGAAAGTCACCGCCCAGGTTCATGCCTTCGGCGTGAATGAAGGTCACGTCGTGAATCCCGATGAAACCCATCACCTGACGCAGGTACGGTTCCTGGTGATCGGCGGTGCTACCGGCGTAGATCCCGCCGCGAGCGGTCAGCACGTAGGCCCGCTTGCCGCTGAGCAAACCTTGCGGGCCAGTGTCGGTGTACTTGAAGGTCACGCCGGCACGCAGCACATGGTCGAGCCAGGCTTTGAGGGTGCTGGGGATGGCGAAGTTGTACATCGGCGCGGCCATGACCAACACGTCAGCGGCCAACAGTTCGTCAGTCAATTGGTTGGAGCGTTCCAGGGAGACCTGTTCGATGTCGCTGCGCTGTTCGGCGGTTTTCATCCAGCCGCCCAGCAGATTGATGTCCAGGTGCGGCACCGGGTTGACGGCAAGGTCACGCACGGTGATCTGGTCGTTCGGGTGAGCGGCTTTCCACTGGCTGATGAACGTCTGGGTCAACTGACGGGAAACCGAGTCTTGCTGACGGGCGCTGCTTTCGATGATCAGAACGCGTGACATGGGATGTAGGCTCCATCTGAGAATGCTGTAAGGCGATGGAGTGAAGGTTAAACAGAGTCATATCGATGAAAAAGCGCAAATAACTGCTATAACCCATCAATAAATTCGTTTATAAGCTGAGCATACTTACTCTGTAGGAGCGAGGCTTGCCCGCGAAGGGGCCGTGTCATTCAGCATCTATGTCGACTGGCAGACCGCATTCGCGGGCAAGCCTCGCTCCTACAGGGTTTCATGTCATTTGGGGGTGCAGGTCAGGTTGATGCGCATCTTGATGATGGTGCGGGTGAATTTGGCAGTGGCATTTTTGTGTTTGCCGGCGGCCACTTCGATCTGGCGTGTACGCGGCGCTTCCGGGCCATTGTTGAAAACCACCTTACAGACCGCATCGGTGGAGCCGTAATTATTGACCTGAATGGAAGCGATGTCGTTATCCGTGTCAAAGGCGTTGTAGTCGATGCTCATGCCATTGAGCTGCTTGGTTACATCGATCGGATAAGCAAACGCCGTCAGCGGCAGCATCGCCAACAACACACAACAGAATTTTTTCATTCAGCAGTCTCCAATTAGGACTGCCAGCTTAGGACAAGAGGAGCTATTCATGAAAGCGCCCCGCGTGACCCTTGATCAATGGCGAACCTTGCAAGCCGTGGTCGACCACGGCGGTTTCGCCCAGGCCGCCGAAGCGCTGCACCGCTCGCAATCGTCGGTGAGCTACACCGTGGCGCGCATGCAGGACCAGCTCGGCGTGCCGCTGTTGCGCATCGACGGCCGCAAAGCGGTGCTGACCGAAGCCGGCGGCGTGTTGTTGCGTCGCTCGCGGCAACTGGTGAAACAGGCCAGCCAGCTGGAAGACCTGGCTCACCACATGGAGCAAGGCTGGGAAGCGGAAGTGCGGCTGGTGGTCGACGCCGCTTACCCGAGCGCCCGCCTCGTCCGCGCGTTGACCGCGTTCATGCCGCAGAGCCGTGGTTGCCGGGTGCGTCTGCGCGAAGAAGTGTTGTCGGGTGTCGAAGAAGTATTGCTGGAAGGCGTGGCCGACCTGGCGATCACAGGGTTCAGCATTCCCGGCTATCTCGGCGCGGAACTGAGCGATGTTGAATTCGTCGCCGTCGCCCACCCCGAACACCCGCTGCATCGTCTGAACCGCGAACTGAACTTCCAGGACCTGGAAACCCAGATGCAAGTGGTCATCCGCGACTCCGGTCGCCAGCAACCACGAGACGTCGGCTGGCTCGGCGCCGAACAGCGCTGGACCGTCGGCAGCCTGGCCACCGCGGCGACTTTTGTCAGCAGTGGCCTGGGTTTCGCCTGGCTGCCCCGGCACATGATCGAACGCGAACTCAAGGAAGGCACGCTCAAGCTGCTACCGTTGGACCAGGGTGGCAGCCGCAACCCGAGCTTCTATCTGTATTCGAACAAGGACAAACCCCTGGGCCCGGCGACGCAAATCCTGATCGAACTGCTGCGCACCTTCGACACGGCGCCGCTGGATGCGCCGTTCGCCGCCCCTGAACAAGCCTGACACGGAGTATTTGCATGGCCTATTTCGAACATGAAGGTTGCAACCTGCACTATGAGGAATACGGCCACGGCACGCCGTTGCTGCTGGTCCACGGGCTGGGCTCCAGCACCCTGGACTGGGAAAAGCAGATCCCGGCGCTGTCAGCCCATTACCGTGTGATCGTTCCGGATGTGCGCGGCCACGGTCGCTCCGACAAACCCCGCGAGCGCTACAACATCGCCGGGTTCAGTGCCGACCTGGTCGCCCTGATGGAGCACCTGAACCTTGGCCCTACGCATTACGTCGGCTTGTCCATGGGCGGCATGATCGGTTTTCAACTGGCCGTGGATCAGCCGCACATGCTCAAAAGCCTGTGCATCGTCAACAGCGCGCCTGAGGTCAAACTGCGCAGCCGCGACGATTACTGGCAGTGGTTCAAGCGCTGGAGCCTGATGCGTGTCCTCAGTCTGGGCACCATCGGCAAGGCCCTGGGCGCCAAGCTGTTCCCCAAACCCGAACAAGCTGACTTGCGGCAAAAGATGGCTGAGCGCTGGGCAAAAAACGACAAACATGCTTATCTCGCCAGCTTCGATGCCATCGTTGGCTGGGGTGTTCAGGAACGACTTTCGAAGGTCACCTGTCCAACCCTCATCGTCAGCGCCGACCGCGATTACACGCCGGTCTCGCTGAAGGAAACCTACGTAAAACTGCTACCCGATGCACGGCTGGTGGTGATCGCCGATTCGCGCCACGCCACCCCGCTGGATCAACCCGAACGCTTCAACCAAACCCTGCTCGAGTTTCTCACCGCAGTCGACACCACCTCACTCAGGATCACTGACCCATGCTGAAAAAAATCGCCCTCGTCGCCGGCTCCGTTCTGTTTGCCGCCAACCTGATGGCCGCAACACCCGCCAAGGCGCCGCACGTGTTGCTGGAAACCACCAACGGCCAGATCGAAATCGAACTGGACCCGGTCAAGGCGCCAATCAGTACCAAGAACTTCCTTGATTACGTCAACAGCGGCTTCTACAACAACACGATTTTCCACCGTGTGATTCCTGGCTTCATGGTCCAGGGCGGTGGTTTCACTCAACAAATGCAGCAAAAAGAAACCAAGGCACCGATCAAGAACGAGTCCAAGAACGGCTTGCATAACGTGCGTGGCACGCTGTCCATGGCCCGCACCTCGAACCCGGATTCGGCCACCAGCCAGTTCTTTGTCAACGTCAAAGACAACGACTTCCTCGACAGCGGTGATGGTTATGCCGTGTTCGGTAAAGTCGTCAAAGGCATGGACGTGGTGGACATTATCGTTAACACGCCAACCACCACCCGTGGCGGCATGAAAGACGTGCCGGCCGACCCTGTGTTCATCAAGTCAGCCAAAGTCATCGACTAATCTGCACAGGAGTGCTTGAGCGGCGGCCGGTATCCGGCGCCGCTCATATCGTTTAAAGGAGAGCCCGTGCGCGGGCGGAGAACTGATGCTTTATCGCCGTTTCGAGAAACTGATCGACATATTCCGCGACGCTCCGACGGCGGCTCCGCCAGATCGGGTTCTCCCCTTCTATACCTATTACTTGAAGCAGGTCTGGCCGAGTTTCGCCGCTCTGCTGATTGTCGGCCTGTTCGCCTCCTTGATCGAAGTCGCGCTGTTCAACTACCTGAGCCGCATCATCGACCTGGCACAAGGCACGCCGAACCCCGATTTTTTCCAGGACCACGCGCTTGAACTGACCTGGATGGTGGTGGTGACCCTGATTCTGCGGCCGATTTTCTTCGGTCTGCACGACCTGCTGGTGCACCAGACGCTGACCCCCGGCATGACCAGCCTGATTCTCTGGCAGAACCACCGCTACGTACTCAAGCAGAGTCTTAATTTCTTCCAGAACGACTTCGCCGGACGCATCGCCCAGCGCATCATGCAAACCGGCAACGCCCTGCGCGATTCCGCCGTCCAGGCGGTGGATGCCCTGTGGCATGTGCTGATCTACGCCATCAGCGCGCTGGTGCTGTTTGCCGAAGCCGACTGGCGCCTGATGATCCCGCTGACGACCTGGATCGCTGGGTTCATCGGTGCGCTTTATTACTTCGTGCCTCGGGTCAAGGACCGCTCGGTGCAATCCTCCGATGCGCGCTCCAAACTCATGGGACGGATCGTCGATGGCTACACCAACATCACCACCTTGAAGTTGTTCGCTCACACCAACTATGAACAGCAGTACGCCAAGGAAGCCATCAAGGAGCAAACCGAAAAAGCCCAACTGGCCGGGCGCGTGGTCACCAGCATGGACGTGGCCATCACCAGCATGAACGGCTTGCTGATCGTCACCACCACCGGCCTGGCCCTGTGGCTGTGGACGCAGTCGCTGATCTCGGTGGGCGCGATTGCCCTGGCCACAGGCCTGGTGATCCGCATCGTCAACATGTCCGGCTGGATCATGTGGGTGGTCACCGGCATCTTCGAAAACATCGGCATGGTCCAGGACGGTTTGCGGACCATCGCCCAACCGGTCAGCATCACCGACCGCGATCAAGCCAAACCGCTGACCGTGGCCCGTGGCGAAGTGCGCTTCGAGCACGTGGATTTTCACTACGGCAAGAAGAGCGGGATCATTGGCGACCTCAACCTGACGATCAAGCCTGGTGAGAAAATCGGCTTGATCGGACCGTCCGGCGCGGGCAAATCGACCCTGGTCAACCTGCTGCTGCGCCTCTATGACGTGCAGGGCGGGCGAATCCTCATCGACGGGCAGAACATCGCCGAAGTCGGCCAGGAAAGCCTGCGCGAGCGCATTGGCATGATCACTCAGGACACCTCGTTGTTGCACCGCTCGATCCGCGACAATTTGCTGTACGGCCGGCCCGATGCCACCGACGCCGAGTTGTGGGAAGCGGTGCACAAGGCGCGCGCCGATGAGTTCATTCCGTTGCTGTCGGACGCCGAAGGCCGTACCGGTTTCGATGCGCATGTGGGTGAGCGCGGGGTGAAACTCTCCGGCGGCCAGCGTCAGCGGATTGCGATTGCTCGTGTGCTGCTCAAGGACGCACCGATCCTGATCATGGACGAGGCGACCTCGGCACTGGATTCGGAAGTCGAAGCCGCGATCCAGGAAAGTCTCGAAACCCTGATGCAGGGCAAAACCGTGATCGCCATCGCCCACCGGCTCTCGACCATCGCCCGGATGGACCGGCTGGTGGTGCTGGAAAAAGGCAAGATCGCCGAAACCGGCACCCACGCCGAACTGCTGGCGCATGGCGGATTGTATGCGCGGCTGTGGCAGCACCAGACGGGTGGGTTTGTCGGTATCGACTGACCACTCCCTGGCTGATCGTTCCCACACTCCGCGTGGGGATGCCTCAAGGGACGCTCCGCGTCCAGTGACGCGGAGCGTCACGGGCTGCATTCCCACGCAGAGCGTGGGAACGATCAGCCCCACCTACCCGCTGGAAATCCGCAAAATCCCTGCTGTACTCAGCCAAGGTTCTGGAGCTGAGCCTGTTGTAAGCCTGCAGGATGCATCACGCATTACAGTCTCGATAGGTCGCCTATCAAGGACACTCTCATGTCGCTGTTCAAACGTTCAGTCACTGAGTTATTAGGTACGTTCTGGCTGGTACTGGGAGGTTGCGGCAGTGCGGTGCTCGCCGCGTCTTCTCCCCTCGGGATCGGGGTGCTGGGTGTGGCCATCGCGTTTGGTCTCACCGTGTTGACCATGGCGTTCGCCATTGGCCATATCTCCGGTTGTCACCTCAACCCTGCCGTCTCCGTCGGCCTGTGCGTTGGCGGCCGGTTTCCGGCCCGGGAGTTGCCCGCGTACATCATCGCCCAGGTGATTGGCGCCATTATCGCCGCCGCGCTGATCTACTACATCGCCAGCGGCAAGGAAGGCTTCGATCTCTCCGCCGGCCTGGCCTCCAACGGCTACGGCGAACACTCGCCGGGCAAGTACTCAATGGCCGCAGGATTTGTCTGTGAACTGGTGATGACCGCGATGTTCGTGCTGATCATCCTCGGCGCCACCGACAAACGCGCGCCCGCCGGGCTTGCACCGATTGCCATTGGCCTGGCCTTGACGCTGATTCACTTGATCTCGATCCCCGTCACCAACACTTCGGTCAATCCGGCCCGCAGCACCGGCCCGGCGTTGATGGTCGGCGGCTGGGCCATCGCGCAATTGTGGATGTTCTGGGTGGCACCGCTGCTGGGGGCGGTGATCGGCGGCGTGACCTATCGCTGGCTGGGCAAGGAAGGCACTTGAGGCCACGGGCGAGGATCATGCTTGCCGATAAGGCAACGCGGTCCTCGCTTCCTCGGCATAGGCCAACACACCGAGACGTTCCTGGTGCAGGAAGTCTTTGACCGCGGCTTTCAGCCCTGGATGACGCAGGTAGTGCCAGGAATGGGTAATCACCGGTTCGAACCCGCGAATCAGCTTGTGTTCACCCTGGGCGCCGGCATCAAAACGCTGGAAGCCATTGGCAATTGCGTAGTCCATGCCCTGGTAGAAACAGGTCTCGAAATGCAGGCGGTCGAACTCCGCCAGGCAGCCCCAGTAGCGGCCGTAAAAGCTGTCGCCGCCCACCAGGCTGAAAGCCATGGCCACGGGGCGCGAACCCTGTTTGGCCAGCACCACACGAATGGATTCGGGCATGCGCTCCGCCAGCAGGCTGAAAAATTCCCGCGTCAGGTACGGCGCTTGTCGACGCACCGCGTAGGTATTGGCGTAACAGGCATAGACGAAATCCCACTGCACCTGATCCAGTTGCCTGCCTTCAAGCCATTCGAACTCAATACCCTGCCCCGCCACTTGCTCGCGTTCCTTGCGCATCTGCTTGCGTTTGCGCGAACTGAGGACGTCGAGGAAGTCCTGAAAATCCCGATAACCGCGATTCTGCCAGTGGTACTGACAGCCGATCCGCTGCAACCAGCCGGGTTGTTCGGCCAATGCCGCGTCGGTGAAAGGGTCCGTGAAGTTGATGTGCGCGCTGGAGAGTTCTTCGATTTCAAGGTAGCCCGGCAGGCTCTTCAGTAGCTCGAAACCATCCTCGACCTTACGCGTCAGCAACCGCGGCCCGCTGACCGGGCTGAACGGCACGGCGGTCAACAGCTTGGGGTAATAGTCGATGCCGGCACGCTCGCAGGCATCGGCCCAGGCGTGATCGAACACGTACTCGCCGTAGGAATGCCACTTGCGGTAACTGGGCAGCGCAGCGATCAGACGCCCTTCTTCGAGGTGCAACAGATGCTCGGGCTGCCAGCCGGAATGGGGGCCGAGGCTGCCGCTGTCTTCCAGTGCGCTGAGGAAGGCATGGCGCAGAAACGGCTGATTATCCGGCACCAGGGCATCCCACGTGCGCGGACCAATATCGGACAGGCTTTCCAGACGTTGCAGCGGCATTGACACCCTCTCTACTTCTTCGCGTAACAGCCCGGCGAGTATCGCCTATCGCCCGCCATTACACATCCGTCAAAAACCGCCGACAGGGCTCTGGATCAAAAGTTCAGACAGTCTTTGTATCGTCATCGAGACGCCATCACTTTGCCACTGCTCTGTAATAAACCATCGCGATACTGGCGCCAGTTTTTAGAGCGTCGGGTTCTACCCGGCCACTGTTTCCGTCCGTCAATGGTCGGTTGTGTCCCGGATGGCTCAGTCATCCCCTTACATCTTCGGAGATTGATATGCGTCTTGCTTCCACGAAAACTGCGGCGGCCCTGTGTGGCGGTCTGCTGCTGGCCATGAGTGTTCCGGCCAGTGCCGCAGTCGACGCCAAACTGCTCGACATGCTTAAGGCAAACGGCTCGATTACCAACGCGCAATACAGCGAACTGCAAGCCGAGCTGGCCAGGGATCAGAAAGAGCAGCAAATCGCCCGTCAGGCTCAGCAAGAGACCAACGAGCAGATCGCGGCCACCGCGAAGAAAACCAATGAACTGAGCACCTTCGACCAGAAACTGGCCTGGGCTGCCAAGACCCAGTTCAAGGGTGACGTGCGTTTCCGTCAGGAAACGGTCAAGAACGATGGTGTATCGAACACCGGCGACCAGGATCGTCAACGTATTCGTGTGCGCCTGGGTGCCTACACCGAAATCAATCCGCAAGTGGACACCGGCATTCGTATCGCCACTGGCAATAACAACGATGCTCGCTCCACCAACCAGAGTCTGGAAGGCAACTTCTCCAAGAAAGATATCTGGCTGGACCAGGGCTACGTCGACTACCACCCGACTGCCATCAAGAACCTGCACTTGATCGGCGGCAAGATGCCGCAACCATGGGTGAGCATGGGTGACATCATCTGGGATAACGACATCAGCCCGGAAGGTCTGGCCCTGACTTACAAATACCCGCTAGGCAGCACGGCCGAGCTGTTCGGTAGCGCCGGCCACTACACCCTCCAGGACAACGTCGACGGCGAAGGCAAGCAGTTCCGTCACGACCTGCGTCTGTACGCGGGCCAGTTGGGCGCGCGCTTCGCGATCACTGACAACCTGAAAATGACGCTGGGTGGCAGTGTCTACGCTTACGACAACGACGAGGACACCGCCACACTGGCCATCAACGGCAACAGCGCGGGCGAAGAGTTCAAAGTGTACGAAGGCTTTGGTCAGATCGACATCAGCGGCCTGCCAATGCCGCTATCGTTGTACGGTCAAGTTGCCAACAACGACAGTGCGAGCAACGATCAAGACATGGCCTGGCTGGCCGGTGTCAAGACCAAGGTCTTCGGCTTCGGCGTGGACTACAACTACCGCGACGTACAGCGTAATGCGGTGGTCGGCGCCTTCACCGACTCCGATTTCGCCAACGGCTTCACCGGTTCGCGTGGCAGCAAGTTGAAAGTGAGCTACGAGCTGGACAAGAACTTCGCCCTCGGCGCGACGTACTTTATGGCTGACTCCGACTACACCAACGCCACCCTGCGGGATTCGAAGATCAACACCCTGCAACTGGACGCAGAAGCCAAATTCTAAGCACTCCTGCTCCACGCCTCAGGTCATGGATGCTTGAGGCGTTTTTACAGTCTGGCGTTGATGGATCGATCCCCATCATCCGTTCGATGCATCCACGCCGGACTGCTTCTCTTCCCTGCAATAGCGCCACGACTCTACGGAATGTCCTTGCGACGCTCCGCAGCGAGACGTTCGGCGAGTGCATCGACATCCGGCACCGCCTTCTCCGGCAAGACGCGCAGCGTCGCCTGCATCAAACGCATCTGACGAATGAATCGCCGGCAATTGGGGCAGAACATTAAATGATGCCGCACCAGCAACTTCTCCCGAAAGCTCAACTGGCCATCGAGATAATCACTGGAACGTGCCACTTGCTCCTTACAGGTCAGCATTCGCCGGTTTCCTCAAAATGCTCCACGGTCGCAAAGACCTTCAACCGCGCCCGATGCAGCAGCACGCGAGCATTGGAGAGCGAGATTTCCAGAAGATTACAGATCTCTTCCAGTTCCAGGCCCTGACGCTCGCGCAACAGCAAGACGCTGCTTTGCAATTCCGACAGGCTGAGCAACGTGTGTTCGAGGCATTCGCGTAACTCGTTTTCGGTGAGCAACGCCTCCGGGGTGTCCTGGTGCCAGGCGAACGGCGCCACCAGCCAGTGGCCATCAGCGGACGAAAAACGACCATCATCGATTGTGCCATGGGGCGATGGAAGGTCATCAAGCAGCACCTCGCGACGGTTCTGCTTGTAACGGCCCTTCGCCGCATTGGCGGTGATGGTCAGCAACCAGGTCTTGAGGCTCGAACGCGCCTCGAACTTGCTCAGATTACGCACCACAGACAGCCACGCATCCTGCACCACTTCGTCAGCATGCCGGCTGCCGACGATCGCATAAGCCACTGCACGCATCGGGCTCTGGTAAGTGCTGACCAATTCCTTATAAGCCATCTGCTCGCCCGCCAACAGGCGCTCGAGCAGTTGGGTGTCGTCAGCAACTGCCATTCAAACCTCGTATCAACGCTTGCGCAAAATCACGCTACCAATCGAGTAACCCGCGCCAAACGAGCTGAGCACGGCGAGGGAACCGGCGGCCAGATCGTCCTGATGTTTGTGAAACGAAATCACCGAGCCGGCGGAGCTGGTATTGGCGTAGGTGTCGAGAATCACCGGGGCTTCTTCTTCGGTGGCTTCGCGGCCCAGCAGTTTCTTGACGATCAGGTGGTTCATGCTGAGGTTGGCCTGGTGCAACCAGAAGCGCTTCACGTCGCTGACGTTGAGTTTGTTTTCTTCCAGGTGCGTAGCAATCAGCTCGGCGACCATCGGGCAGACGTCGCGGAACACCTTGCGGCCTTCCTGGACGAACAGTTTGTCTTTGGCACCGACGCCCTCTTCCGCCGCGCGGTTGAGGAAGCCGAAGTTGTTACGGATGTTGTTGGAGAACTTGGTCAGCAGTTTGGTGCTGACCACGTCGAACTGATGCTTGGACGTCGCCAGGTCTGCACGTTCGATGATCACCGCTGTCGCCGCGTCGCCGAAGATGAAGTGGCTGTCGCGGTCGCGGAAGTTCAGGTGACCGGTGCAGACTTCCGGGTTGACCATCAGGACTGCCCGGGCCTGGCCCAGTTGCACGCTGTTGGCGGCGGCCTGGATGCCGAAGGTCGCCGAGGAGCAGGCCACGTTCATGTCGAAACCGAAACCCTGGATGCCCAGCGCTTCCTGGACTTCGATGGCGATGGCCGGGTAGGCGCGTTGCAGGTTGGAGCAGGCCACAATAACGCCGTCGATGTCGGCGGCGGTTTTGCCGGCGCGCTGCAAGGCTTGTTCGGCCGCGCCGATGGCCATCTGGCAAAGCACCGACCATTCGTCGTTGGAACGCTCAGGCAGACGCGGTGCCATGCGTTGCGGGTCGAGGATGCCGTCCTTGTCCATGACAAAGCGGCTTTTGATGCCGGAGGCTTTTTCGATAAACGCAGCGCTGGATTCGGTCAACGCTTCGACTTCGCCACGGGCGATGGCGTCGGCGTTGTCGGCGTTGAATTGCGCGACGTAAGCGTTGAAAGACTGCACCAGCTCTTCATTGGAGATGCTGTTGGCCGGGGTGTACAGGCCGGTGCCGCTGATGACGACGTTATGCATGGTCGTTTCTCTAATCTGTTCAGGCAGAAAGCGTTGGCACCGACGTACCAACACATAAAGGGTCTGTTCCCGTCACGGGAAGCACACCTGGCATCGCTTTAATCCGATCCGCCCGAACCTGTAGAGGCTCAAAACCGCGGGGCCGGCGTTTATAGGCGCGAAGTTTGCCATAAACGCTGGGATTTGGCCCTATTTGCAAGAGCAAACGCCCGCCGAAGGAACGACACAATACCTGTAGGAGCCAGGCTTGCCGGCGAAGGCGCCCTCAATAACGCCTTCGCCGGCAAGCCTGGCTCCTACAAAAGCAGTCCCCGCTAGGGTTCAACCTGGGTCCATTGCTTGTTCAGGCGCTTGTCGGAGATCGGCACTTTGGTCCCTAGTTGCTGGGCGAACAGCGAAACCCGGTATTCCTCCAGCCACCAACGATAGAGTTCCAGTTGCGGATCGCGCTTGCCTTCCTGGGCGTGTTTGTTGGCGCGGGTCTGGTATTGGGCCCACAGACCGGACAATTCGCCACTCCAGACCCGATCCCTCTGCACCTGAGCGCCGATTTTCTCGAAGCGCTGCTCGACGGCCTTCAGGTAACGCGGTAATTCCTTGAGCCACTGCATCGGCGTTTCCCGGACAAACCCTGGATACACCAGATGACTGAGCTGCTGCTTGATGTCGTTCAGGGCCACGGCTTGCGCCAGATCAATCTTGCCCTTGAAGCGTTTTTGCAGGCCGTGCCAGAGCTTGAGGATCTCCAGCGTCAATTTGGCCAGGCGCTCGGCGTGCTCGGTCCAGCCACCGCGCTTGCGCTCGGCCAACGAGGCCAACCCGGCGCCATCGCGTGGCAACGGGTCTTCGCCCTCGAGAATGCAGCTGTCGAGGCTGGCCAGCAGAATGTCCTCCACCAGCGCATCGATGCGCCCCAGTTCACGGTACATCAGCCCCAGCTCGGTCAGCCCCGGCAGCTTGCCCCGCAGAAACTTCGCCGGCTCGGCCAATTGCTGCATCAGCAATCGTTGCAAGGCGCGGCGATGCTGGAACTCGGCTTCGGCCGGGGTCGAAAAGCGCCCCTCCTTGACCGTCCCGCTCTCTTCCACCAGCGCCGGATACACCGTCATCGACAACCCGGCGATCTTCTGCTGGGTTTTCTCGGCGACGGCGGCAAAGACTTTCGGCTCCACCGGCTGCTGGTTTTTCGCGGTTTGCGGCACGGCCAACGCGGCCTGACTGGCCTCGGCAAAGCGTGCGGTCAGTTCGGCCAGATCTCGCCCTTCGCCGAGGAACTTGCCTTGGCCATCGACGATTTCCAGGTTCATCCGCAAATGACTGTCGACTTGCTGCGAAGCTTCCGCCCACGCCTCATCGCTGACCCGCGCGCCCGTCATGCGCAGCAATTCACGGCCCAACGCTTGCGGCAACGAGCCCTCGGCGAAGGTCATGCGCTGCAACGCGGCTTTGACGAAGTCCGGCACCGGCACAAAATTCTTGCGCAGGGCCTTGGGCAGGTTGCGCACCAAGGCGATGCACTTGGCCTCGATCACGCCGGGCACCAGCCATTCCAGACGTTCCGGCGGCAACATCGGCAACAGCGGTGCCGGCACGCGCAGGGTCACGCCATCGCGCGGGTGATTCGGCTCGAAGTGGTAACTGAGGGCCAGTTCCAGATCGCCGATGTGCAAGGTGTCCGGGTAATGCAGCGCGGTGACTTCGCTGGCCTCACGGGCCAGCACGTCTTCTTCGCGCATGATCAGCAGCTGCGGGTCTTTCTGGCTGTTGACCCGGTACCAGCTGTCGAAAGTCGCGGTCTGGTGGATCTCTGCGGGCAATCGCGCATCGTAGAACGCGAACAGGGTTTCTTCGTCGGCGAGAATGTCGCGACGCCGGGCCTTGGCTTCCAGTTCGTCGAGTTGTTCCAGCAGTTGCGCATTGGCCGTCAGGCACTTGGCTTTGGATTGAATCTCGCCACGCACCAGGCCTTCGCGAATGAAGAACTCACGAGACACCACCGGGTCGATCGGCCCGTAATGCACCGGCCGGCGACCGACCACGATCAGCCCGAACAAAGTGAT
The DNA here is from genome assembly GCF_044759925.1 of Pseudomonas sp. NPDC099000. Lineage (NCBI taxonomy): Bacteria > Pseudomonadati > Pseudomonadota > Gammaproteobacteria > Pseudomonadales > Pseudomonadaceae > Pseudomonas > Pseudomonas sp. NPDC099000. The sequence continues at coordinate 250,480 of NZ_JBIWAF010000003.1, read as the reverse complement.
CTGCTCGAACGCCACGACTTGACCGCGCTTCTTCTCCCAATGGGGTTCGAAGTGGTTTTTCTTGATCAGGTGCCCGGCCAAGGGTTCGATCCAGTCGGCATCGATCTTGGCGACCATGCGCGCGTAGAGCTTGGTGGTTTCCACCAGTTCGGCGGCCATCAGCCATTGCGGACGCTTTTTACCGAGGCCCGATGACGGGTGAATCCAGAAGCGCCGCTGACGGGCGCCAAGGTAATCGCCTTCATCGGTTTTCTGGCCGATCTGGCTGAGCAGTCCCGAGAGCACGGCTTTGTGCAGCTTCGGGTAATCCGCCGGCTCTTTGTTGAGGCTCAACTGCATGTCGCGGCAGATCAGGCTCAACTGACGGTGCGAGTCGCGCCATTCGCGCAGGCGCAGGTAATTCAGGAAATTCTTGCGGCACCAGTTGCGCAGCGGGCTCGCCGTCAGCGCCTGGCGCTGTTCTTCAAAACCACGCCACAGATTGACCAGCCCGGCAAAGTCCGAGTCCACGTCTTTCCACTGTGCATGGGCCTGATCCGCCGCTTGCTGACGCTCCGGCGGACGCTCGCGCGGGTCTTGAATCGACATGGCGCTGGCGACGATCAGCACTTCCTGCAAGCTGCCGAGTTTCGCCGCTTCCAGCAGCATGCGACCCATGCGCGGGTCCACCGGAAGGCGCGCCAACTGGCGACCGAGCGGGGTCAGCTGGCTGTTGCGGTCCACGGCCGAGAGTTCTTGCAGCAGGTTGAAACCGTCGCTGATCGCCTTGCCATCCGGCGGCTCGATAAACGGGAAGTCGGTGATCTCGCCGAGGCGCAGATGCAGCATCTGCAAAATCACCGCCGCGAGGTTGGTCCGCAGAATTTCCGGATCGGTAAATTCCGGGCGACCGATGAAGTCGTCTTCACCATAGAGACGGATGCAAATGCCCGGCTCGACCCGTCCGCAACGACCTTTACGCTGGTTGGCGCTGGCCTGGGAAATGGCTTCGATGGGCAGGCGCTGGACCTTGGCGCGGTAGCTGTAACGGCTGATGCGCGCGGTGCCGCTGTCGATCACGTAACGGATGCCCGGCACGGTCAGCGAGGTTTCGGCGACGTTGGTCGCCAACACCACGCGGCGTCCTGGGTGCGACTGGAAAATCCGCTGCTGTTCGGCTGGCGACAACCGCGCATACAGCGGCAGGATTTCGGTGTGTTTGAGTTGGGCCTTGCGCAGCATGTCGGCGGCGTCGCGAATCTCGCGCTCGCCGGGCAGGAACACCAGCACATCGCCGGGGCTCTTGCGCTCGCTGCGTTCGAACGCGGCGATTTCGTCGAGGGTGGCGAGGATCGCCTGATCCACCGTCAAGTCATCCTCGACGCGGTTGCCCTCTTCGTCCTGCTCCAGGGTCAGCGGGCGATACCAGGTTTCCACGGGGAAGGTGCGGCCGGAGACTTCGACAATCGGCGCGTCATCGAAGTGCTTGGAGAAGCGCTCCAGGTCGATGGTCGCCGAGGTGATGATGACTTTCAGGTCCGGACGGCGCGGTAGCAGGGTTTTCAGGTAACCGAGCAGGAAGTCGATGTTGAGGCTGCGTTCGTGGGCTTCGTCGACGATGATCGTGTCGTAGCGTTCGAGGTAGCGGTCGTTCTGGGTTTCCGCCAGCAGGATGCCGTCGGTCATCAGCTTGATCAGGGTGTTGGAATCGCTCTGGTCCTCGAACCGCACCTGATAGCCGACCAGCGCGCCCAATGGCGTCGCCAGTTCTTCGGCAACCCGGCTGGCGACGCTGCGCGCAGCGATTCGACGCGGTTGGGTGTGGCCGATCAGGCCATGCTGGCCACGGCCGATTTCCAGGCAGATCTTCGGCAACTGGGTGGTTTTACCCGAACCGGTTTCACCGGCAATGATCAGCACCTGATGCTTGAGCAGCGCTGCCTTGATTTCATCGCGCTTGGCGGCGATCGGCAAACTGTCGTCGTAACGAATCACCGGCAGGCTGGCCCGCCGTGCCAGTACCTGGTCACAAGACGCCTGCATGCGCGTCACCCACTGGGCCAGCTTGGCCTCGTCGGGTTTCTTGCGCAGCTCAAGCAACTGCCGCCGCAGCCGGTGGCGGTCGGCGAGCATGGCGTGATCGAGGTTTTTCAGCAGTTTGTCGATGGAAGGCGATTCGTCAGTCATCAGGTACGCAATAAGTCGTCTAGTGGCGCAGGGGGCGGATTGTCGCAGATTTGTGGCACCAAACACGACTGTGAAGGGCTTTTGTGGCGAGGGGGCTTGCCCCCGTTCGGCTGCGAAGCAGTCGTAATCCAGTCATCACGGTTTATCTGAAACACCTCGGGGGGATGGTTTTGGGGTCGCTTCGCGACCCAACGGGGGCAAGCCCCCTCGCCACAGGTGTTCACTCAGATGGGCTACTCGTTATCGAGGCCCTTGCGGCGATACGGGAACACATCGATCACCTTGCCGGCGCGGATGGCTTCCTGGAGGCTTTTCCAGTAATCAGCGTTGTATAGCTCGCCATGCAACTGGTCAAACAGCTTCCTTTGCCCGGAATCGGCAAACAGGAACGGCGGAAACTCTTCGGGAAACACATCCAGCGGCCCGATTGAATACCACGGTTCCGACGCCATCTCGTCTTCCGGTGTACGCGGTTGCGGGATGTGGCGGAAGTTGGCTTCGGTCAGAAAGCAGATCTCGTCATAGTCATAAAACACCACCCGCCCGTGCCGGGTGACGCCGAAGTTCTTCAACAGCATGTCGCCGGGAAAGATGTTCGCCGCCGCCAGTTGCTTGATCGCCAGACCGTAATCCTCAAGCGCCTCGCGGACTTGCGCCTCGTTGGCGTTTTCCAGGTACAAGTTCAGCGGCGTCATCCGCCGCTCGGTCCAGCAGTGGCGGATCAGCACGGTGTCGTCTTCCACCGACACCGTGGACGCGGCCACCTCAAGCAGTTCTTCCAGGCACGCGGGGTCGAACTTGCTCAACGGGAAGCGAAAGTCGGCGAACTCCTGGGTATCGGCCATGCGCCCGACCCGATCGACACTTTTCACCAGACGGTATTTTTCGATGACCGTGGCACGGTCGACGTTTTTCGACGGCGAGAAACGGTCCTTGATGATTTTGAACACGGTATTGAAACCCGGCAGCGTGAACACGCTCATCACCATGCCGCGCACACCGGGGGCCATGATGAATTGGTCGTCGGTGTTGGCCAGGTGATTGATCAGCGCCCGGTAGAACTCGGACTTGCCGTGCTTGTAGAAGCCGATCGAGGTGTACAGCTCGGCGATGTGCTTGCCCGGCAGGATGCGCTTGAGGAAACCGATGAACTCGGCCGGCACCGGCACATCCACCATGAAATACGAACGGGTGAACGAGAAGATGATCGACACGTCCGCTTCGTCGGTAATCAACGCATCGATCTGGATCCCGCGACCTTCACGGTGCAGCAGCGGAATCACCAGCGGCCATTGTTCGTCCCGGGTGAAGATGCGCCCCACCAGGTACGCGCCCTTGTTGCGGTAGAGCACCGAGGAAAACAGCTCGACGCTCAGTTCCGGGTCCTTGCACACCCAATCCGGCAGGTTCTCACGCAGTTGCGCTTCGAGGCGGCGCAGGTCGCCGGCCAGGTCGGCGTAATCCTCGCTGAAGCCGTAATCGGCAAAAATGCTCGCGAGCATGCCGGACAACTGGCCCTGGGGCTTATAGGTCCGGGTTTGCGCGGCACGGGCCCGGCGCAGGCTGGGCCGGGTGGTGTGGATGAACATGCAGCCGTCGCTGATCAGGTCATGGCTGAACAGCCCGCAGAAAATCGAGTTGTACCAGGTCTCGGACAGTTCATCGTCGAAACGCAGGTCGATCAGGGTGATGTAAGCGCTTTTGACCAGCGGCCAGCAACTGACGTCCAGCGTGTCGGTGTCAAACGCGATGCGCAGCCGTTCCACCGTTTCGCTGACTTTCTCTTCGTACAGATTGATCCGCGCGGCCGAGGCGACCTGCGCCTCCTGCCACTTGGCCTGCTCGAAGCGGGCCCGGGCGCCGTCGGTGATCTGGCGGAAATGCTCGCGGTAATCGTCAAAGCCATCGAGGATCATTCGGGCGATGTCGGCGGCTGGCCATTGCTGCGGCATGGTGAGACCTCTGCGGGAATTCGTGAGCCCTGAGCTTAGCCAGTGAACCGGGTGCAGGAGAAGCGTAATTTTCGGCTCGGGTTAAATGCTCGTTTTTCGGTTGCCATGGATAAGGCGCTCGGCAACACTCTCGTCCCCATCAAGGAAGGAGTGCACCGTGAGCCCTGTCGATATTTTCCGTTTACTGTCGCTGGCCGCGATCTGGGGCGCGAGCTTTCTGTTCATGCGCATCATCGCCCCCGTGATTGGCACAATCCCCACGGCCTTTTTCCGCGTGTCGATTGCCGCCGTCGGCTTGCTGGTGATCCTCGGCCTGATGCGCATCAGCTGGGACTTCAAAGGCAAGCTCAAGACGGTGATGCTGCTCGGGGTGATCAACTCCGGGATTCCGGCGACCCTGTATTCCGTGGCCGCGCAAGTGCTGCCGGCCGGTTACTCGGCGATCTTCAACGCCACCACGCCGCTGATGGGGGTGTTGATCGGCGGCCTGTTCTTCCATGAAAAACTCACCGCGGCCAAGCTTGGCGGGGTGTTCCTCGGGCTTCTTGGCGTGGGCGTCCTGACCCGTGCCGGTCCGGTGGCGTTCGACATGGAATTGCTGATGGGCGCCGTCGCCTGCCTGCTCGCCACCACCTGTTACGGCTTTGCCGGGTTCCTGGCGCGCCGCTGGCTCGATCACGCGGGCGGTCTCGACAGTCGTCTTTCGGCGCTGGGCAGCATGCTCGGGGCGACGCTGTTCCTGTTGCCGTTGTTCGGCTACAGCGTGATCAGCCAGCCGCCGGCAAGCTGGGGCGGCTGGAATGTCTGGTTGTCGTTGCTCGGATTGGGGCTGATGTGTACCGCGCTTGCGTACATTATTTACTTCCGCCTGCTCAGCTCCATCGGGCCGGTGAGGTCGATGACCACGACCTTCCTGATCCCGCCGTTCGGGGTGTTGTGGGGGGCGCTGTTGCTGGATGAGCCGTTGTCGATGGCGCATATCTATGGCGGGGTGTTGATTGCGGCGGCGTTGTGGCTGGTGTTGAAGCCTTCGGTGGTGAAGGCTGCGGCGGTGGCCGCCAAGTAATTTGTGGTGAGGCTGAAGACGCCTTCGCGGGCAAGCCTCGCTCCTACAATGCTGTATCGCTCACATACATTGAGCACGACACTAAACCTGTGGTAGCGGGCTTGCCCGCGATGGCGTCAGCTCCGACACTACAAAGCTGCCTGACTCACCTCCCCATCCACCAACCGCCGAATCCCCAGCGGATTGGCGTTCTGCAAGGCCTCGGGCAACAACGCATCCGGATAATTCTGGAAGCACACCGGCCGCAGGAACCGGTCAATCGCCAAGGTGCCAACCGATGTGCCGCGCGAGTCGGACGTCGCCGGGTACGGCCCGCCATGCACCATCGCTTCACACACCTCGACCCCGGTCGGGTAGCCATTGAGCAGAATCCGTCCGACCTTTTCCTGCAGCAACTCCGCCAGCCAGCGGTACTCCAGCAACTCTTCGGCCTCGCCAATCAGCGTCGCCGTCAATTGCCCGCGCAGACCGTGCAACGCCGCCGCCAGCTGTGCCCGGCTCTCAACTTCGATGACGATGGTGGTCGGTCCGAACACCTCTTCCTGAAGCAGCTCATCGCCCTTGAGCAACAGACTGACGTCAGCCTTGAACACTTGCGGTTGCGCCTGATTGCCCTGTTGCGGGTTGCCCGCCAGGTGCATCAGCCCCGGATGTTCGTGCAACTCGCCAAGGCCTCGGCTGTAACTGACCAGCGCGCCGGCATTGAGCATGGTCTGGGCCGGTTGCTGGTTCATGCTGGCGCAAAACGTTTCCAGGAACAGGCTGAACTGTGGCGAGCGCAGACCGATGACCAGGCCCGGATTGGTGCAAAACTGCCCGCATCCCAGGGTCACCGAACCGGCCAGTTGCGCAGCGATTTGCTCACCGCGAACCTTGAGCGCTTCGGGCAGCAGGAACACCGGGTTGATGCTCGACATCTCGGCGAACACCGGGATCGGTTGCGGCCGGGTTGCGGCCATGTGGCTTAAGGCACTGCCTCCCTTGAGCGAACCGGTGAAGCCCACCGCCTGAATCGCGGGGTGCTTGACCAGCCATTCGCCGACACCCCCGCCGTAGATCATGTTGAATACGCCGGGCGGCATTTCGGTGCGCTCGGCGGCGCGAATGATCGCGTCCGCGACCCACTCGGCCGTCGCCATGTGCCCGCTGTGCGCCTTGAACACCACTGGGCAACCGGCGGCCAGCGCCGAAGCGGTATCGCCGCCGGCGGTCGAAAACGCCAACGGAAAGTTACTGGCACCGAACACCGCGACAGGCCCCAAGGCAATGCGGTACTGACGCAGGTCCGGACGCGGCAACGGCTGACGATCCGGCAGTGCCCGATCGATGCGCGCACCGTAGAAATCGCCGCGCCGCAGGACCTTGGCGAACAAGCGCATCTGGCCGCTGGTGCGTCCGCGCTCGCCCTGGATACGGCCGGCCGGCAACGCGGTTTCGCGGCACACGGTGGCGACGAAGTCATCGCCCAGCGCATCGATTTCATCAGCGATGGCGTCGAGGAACAACGCACGTTTTTCCGCGCTGAGGTTGCGGTAGACCGGGTAGGCAGCGGCCGCATCGTTGGCTGCCGCGTCCACTTCCGCTTCAGTGGCCTGGAAAAAACTGCCCGGCAGCGCTTCGCCCGTTGTGGCATCGAGGCTTTGCAGCTGCTGCGTACCATTGGCGCTGCGGCGACCGCCGATGTAGTTGTGTCCGAGTAGCGTGGTCATGAGTGATTCCTTGACCGGCCGACAACGCCGGTGATTGAAGACTTAAAGCGCACGCACCTGGCCGATGGCCAACGGCTGGGCACTCTCGCCGATGCCGTTGATCAGGGGTGCACCGAATTCCTCGAGGCTGATCTGGAAACGATCCCCTGGCTGGGTTTTCACCCCGTCGGCAAACGACAACGTTGCGGTACCGAAGTAATGCACGTGGACATCGCCGGGACGCAAAAACTGCGCGTATTTGAAGTGGTGGAATTCGAGGTTGGCGAGGCTGTGGCACATGTTGTCTTCGCCGCTGAGAAACTCTTTTTCCCAGAGCGTTTCGCCATTGCGCGTGATGCGGCTGGTGCCGGCCAGGTGCTTGGGCAATTCACCGACCCGCAGCTCCGGACCGTAGGCGCAGAAACGCAATTTCGAATGGGCGAGATAGAGGTAGTTGCGGCGCTCCATCACATGGTCGGAGAACTCGTTGCCCAAGGCATAACCGACGCGGTACGGCTGGCCGTCGTCGCCGATCACGTAGAGGCCGGTCAGTTCCGGCTCTTCGCCAGCGTCTTCGGCAAACGGCGGTACCGGGAAGTCCGCGCCGGGGCGCACGACGATGCTGCCGTCACCTTTGTAGAACCATTCCGGTTGCGCGCCGACCTGCCCGGCTGCCGGTTTACCACCTTCGAGGCCCCACTTGAAAATGCGCATGGTGTCGGTCATGCCGGCTTCCACCGCGCCTTCCTGCTGGTGCATTTTGTCCCGCGCCGAGGCGCTGCCCAAATGGGTCAGGCCGGTGCCGCTGATCAGGCAATGGGCCGGGTCTTCGTGGTCCAGTGGCGGCAGGACGTTGCCCTGCTGCAACAGCTGGGCGTAATCCGGGCCAGGCTCGGTGCCGCGTAAAGCGACTTCTTCTTGCAGGCTGCGCTGGGCGCGAATCGCCGCGAGGGCCAGTTCACGGGTGCTGCGGGTGCCTTTCAGCACCTGGACCTGCGCCCCGTCGACGAGGCCGACCTGGCGTTCACCGGCAGTGTTTTCAAATTGAATCAGGCGCATGACGGCCTCCAGAAAGTCGTGGATTTGGATCACTCGATGATGTTGAAGTCGCTCAAGTACTCATCGGAGATTTCCAGGCCCAGGCCCGGCTTGTCGTCATCGAGCTGGATGTAGCCGTTGACCGGTTGCGGCTCGCCCTTGAACACGTAGTAGAAGAGTTCGTTGCCGACCTCGACGTCGAACACCGGGAAGAACTCGGCCATCGGCGAGGCGGTGGTGGACATGGTCAGGTGGTAGTTGTGCATTTGCCCGGCGTGCGGGATCACCGGCACCGACCAGGCTTCGGCCAGGGCGTTGATTTTGCGCGCAGCGGTGATGCCGCCGACGCGGTTGGTGTCGTACTGGATCACGTCGACGGCGCGGCGTTCCAGCAGGTCTTTGAAGCCGTAGGAGGTGAATTCGTGCTCGCCGCCGGAGATCGGCATGATCCCCATTTTTTTCAGCTCGATGTAACCCTCGATGTCGTCGGCGATCACCGGCTCTTCGAGCCAGCGCGGTTCGAACTCGGCGAGTTTTGGCAACATGCGGCGGGCGTATTCCAGGGTCCAGCCCATGTAGCACTCGAGCATGATGTCGATGTCGGGACCGGCCAGATTACGCAGGGCGCGCACTTGCTCGATGTTCTTGCGCATGCCCGCCGGGCCGTCTTTCGGGCCATAGCCGAAGCGCATTTTCAGCGCGGTGAAGCCCTGGTTCAGGTAGCCCTGGGCTTCTTCGAGGAACAGGTCGAGGTTGTCATTGGCGTAGAGCTTGGAGGCGTAGGTCCAGATCTTCTCTTTGGTGCGCCCGCCGAGCAGTTTGAACACCGGTTTGTTCACGGCTTTGCCCATGATGTCCCAGATGGCGATGTCGATCGCCGAGATCGCCGCCATGCCGATGCCTTTGCGGCCCCAGGCGTGGCTCTGGCGGTACATCTTCTGCCAGATGTATTCGTTGTCGAACGGGTCTTCGCCAATCGCGATTGGCGCCAGGTAGGTGTCGATGATTTCCTTGGCCACACGGGGCGCCAGGGCGCAATTACCGATGCCGACGAGGCCAGTATCGGTCTCGACTTCCACCACCAGCCAGCCATGGAAACGGAACGAGCCCATGGCGTCGCCGCGCTCGAACAGGATGTCGCTGGCGTTGGTGCAGAAGTGTGCTTGAGGCGGAACGACTTTGCCTTTCCACTCAAAAACGCGGGTACGGATGGCTTTGATTTTCATGAATACAGTTCCTTGCGCTGCCGGCTTTTTGTAGTTGTCGGGTCGCTGCGCAGAACCGCTCGGGTGGCGGGTTCCGGCATTCGATGGAGCGACTTTAGCCAGCGCTCGGGGGGTGCGGATAATCACTTATGCGTATCCGGCGATAACCTGGGGTGATCGCATAGATCGTTTTGTAGGTAGATAGGGTTATCAGCCACCACACAAAAAAATGTGGGACCGGGCTTGCCCGCGATGACGGCAGGTCAGTCACTTCTGCTGTGACTGACAGACCGCTATCGCGGGCAAGCCCGCTCCCACCGGGGATTGATGTTGTTTTAGAAATCGGGGGTCAGTAGCTGTTGACGCCCATCCGGCAGGCGATTTCGAATGCCTGGCGGATCGCCCCGACGTTTGCCTTGCCCTGCCCCGCGATGTCGAATGCAGTGCCGTGTGCCGGTGTGGTGATCGGGATCGGCAACCCACCCTGCACCGTCACGCCCCGGGAGAAGCCCATCAACTTGATCGCGATCTGCCCCTGGTCGTGATACATCGTCACCACCGCGTCAAATGCACTGGCATCGCCCTGGACCTTGAGGAAAATCGTGTCCGCGGGGTATGGCCCTTCGGCCACAATCCCCAGCGCTTGGGCCGAACGAACCGCCGGGCCAATGATGTCCAGCTCTTCGCGTCCGAACGAGCCGTTGTCGCCGTTGTGCGGGTTCAGCCCACACACGCCGATGCGCGGTTTTTCCAGGCCATTGCGCTTGAGCGCGGTATCGATCAGCTGGATCGCTTCCACCACCCGCGTCTGGCTGAGCATGCCCGGCACCTCGGCCAGCGCCACGTGGGAGGTCACGCGGGAGGTCCAGAGGTTGTCGAGCACGTTGAATTCGCAGAACGGCCCGTGGAAATCCAGCAGCTCGGCGAACCAGTGCAGCTCGTCGCTGTGGGCCATGCCGGCCATGTGCAGCGAGGTCTTGTTCAACGGCCCGAACAGCACCGCGTCGGTGGTCCCGGCCTCGGTCAGGCGCAGGGCTTTTTCCAAGGTGTCGAGGCTGTAGCGACCGCCGATGACACTGGCTTCACTGCGTGGAAACTCACCGAGGGTGTCGCCACGAAAGTCATAAAACAGCGGCGTGTCATCGACAAACGACAGCTGATCCAGCGACTCGACGCGACGGTAAGGAAACTCCGTCCCGGCGATGCGCATGCCACGGCGCATTTCGGCCTCGTCGGCGATCAAAATCACATTGGCCTGGCTGCGCACTTGAGGCTCCGCCAGCAGGCGTGCGATCAGTTCCGGGCCGATGCCCGCCGGGTCACCCAGCACCATGGCGATGGTTGTCTTGTTCATGCTTCACTCCTCAAGGATTCAGGCCATTGGCGGTCAATGGCGCAAGGCTCGCAGCGATAGACTCGCTGCGCGTTGCTGTAGAACAGTCGCTCCTGATCGGCGCTCGGCAGATCAGCAACGATGGATTTGAAACCGCTGTAGATGTCGTCGAACGAGCTGCACAGGCTGTCCACCGGAAAGTTGCTGGCGAACATCGCCCGGTCGGTGCCGAACATCGCGATCACTTCACGCACGATCCGGTGCTGCCGGCCATGTTCATCACGCCGCCGAGCAACCCGACCCGCGCCGGTGCCGCCAGCAACGCCGGGAAGCTCCAGTAGAGACTGCGCTCGCTCGGCGCCAGCCACAGGGAAATCAGCTTGCCGCCAGACGGAAACAACGGCGCCTCGGCGGCACCGAGTGCAACCCGGGCGAACAGCAAGGACAAGCCGCCCGTCGCAAATGCCGCCAGCACTTGAAAGGTGCCCCACAACCCGGTGGACCAACTGATGACCCGATGCGGACCGAAGCGGTCGATCAGCCAGCCGCCGGGAATCTGCAACAGCGCATAGGCCCAGAAGAAGCTGCTGAGGATCAGTCCTTGCGTGCTCGGCGACAGGGAAAATTCATCGGCGATGGTCGGCATCGCGATCGACAGCGAGACCCGATCGATCAGGTTGACCATGGTCAGCGCGAAAATGATGGCGAAGATCCGCCAGCGCACGCTACTGTCTTTGGTGGCGCTGGTCAGCGGTGTGGCCGCTGGCTGAACACCTGCGCTGGGCAAATGCAGGGAAGCACTGGGACGAGCCATGGTGCGTACCTCTTTTATTATTTTTGTGAAGTGCAGACGTCGATCTCTGATTGATGTTGGATGATGCACCGCTATCGCCAGCAAGCCGGGTTCGGCGTCTTGCCGCGTTTTCACGGCGTTGGTGAGCACTATCGAAGGCTCAGTGATAACCGTCTAATCAATGATTGAGATACGGCGATAGCCTCGGGTTATGGCAAGCGCTGTTTTCGGGGCGCTTTCACGGTCGGCCGCCTATGCCGACTTTCCGCTCAAAAGGCTCTGGCGCAAAGCGTTCAGCGACAATCACTGATTTTTCCGTCTCGACCTATAACCGCAGGCTATCGGTGTATGTTTTGTTTTGACTAGACGCCGGGGCGGAGGCTTCCCACACTCAGGCCAGGCTTGCAGTTTTTGAGCACCGACAAGTCATTCATAACAATTACAAAAAACGAGGCCCTTCCATGCGAAATGCATTCGTCCATCGCACATCCCGTCTGGTTCTTGGCTGCACGCTGATCGCCGCCGGCGCCCTCCCCGCTCTCGCCAACGCCGCCTGGCAGCCGGACAAGAACGTCGAAATCGTCGTTGCCGGCGGCCCTGGTGGAGGTACTGACCAACTCGGTCGGCTGATCCAGTCGATCATCACCACGCACAAGTTCCTCGACGTCAATACCATCGTCCTCAACAAGGGCGGCGGCAACGGCGCCGAAGCCTTCCTCGACCTGAAAATGAACAAGGGCGATCCGGAAAAGCTGGTGATCGGCACCAACAACATCTACCTGTTGCCGCTGGTTTCCAAGCTTGGGTATCAATGGCAGGAGCTGACCCCGGTCGCGGCCGTGGCCGAGGACGACTTCATTCTCTGGAGCTACAAAGACGCGCCGTGGGAAGACGCCAAAGGCTTCTATGCCGCGGTCAAGGCTGACCCGTCAAACCTGCGCATGGGCGGCAGTCAGTCCAAGGATGTCGACCAGACCCTGACCCTGCTGCTGAACCAGACCAACAACAGCAAACTGGTGTACATCCCGTTCAAGAGCGGCAGCGAAGCCGCGACCCAACTGGCGGGCAAACACATCGCCGCCAACGTCAACAACCCCAGCGAAAGCATCAGCCAATGGCGCGGCGACCAGGTCGAGCCACTCTGCGTGTTCAGTAAAGAGCGCATGAGCTATACCGACAAGGTCGCTGGCGATAAATCCTGGGCCGATGTCCCTACCTGCCACGAAGAAGGTCTGGGCATCGATCAGTATCGCTTCCCGCGCACCGTGTTCATGCCCGGCGAAGTCACTGCCGAACAGCGGGCGTTCTATGTCGAGCTGATGCGCAAAGTCACCGAGACCCCGGAGTTCAAGGCCTACGTCAAGCAGAACGCTTTGGTACCCACCTTCCTCGAAGGCGAGCCGCTGACCGCCTACATTGAGAAAGACACCGCCCGCGTCACGCCGGTGTTCAAAGAAGCCGGCTGGCTGAAAAACTGAGTTGTCCACGGCCGTCCGCGTGCGCACGGCCGTCACCTCTGGAGGTGCTTTCATGTCCCATTCTTCGGATTCACCGGCGCTGGTCGGTACCCGCTGGGTCGAACTCGGTCTGACACTCTTCACCACGCTGATCGGCGCGGTGGTGATGTTCGGCAGTCTCGAACAAGGTATCGGCTGGGGCGATTCCGGCCCCGAGCCGGGTTACTTCCCCTTCTACATCGGCCTGCTGTTGAGCGCCGCGAGCGTGGGCAACGGCGTGTTGACCGTGGTGCGCTGGCACGCCCTGAGCATTGCATTCGTCAGCCGCAGTGCATTCAAGCAAGTGCTGTCGGTGTTCATCCCGATTGCGCTGTTTGTCGGCGCCATGCCGTTCACCGGCATCTACGTGGCCTCGGCCTGCTTCATCGCCTGGTTCATGTGGCGTGACAAGGTCCGCGCCAAGCCGTATGGCAAGTGGATGATTGGCACCGTGTCCCTCGGCGCGGTGCTGGCCAGTTACCTGATTTTCGCGCTGTGGTTCAAGGTCCCGCTGGATGCCGGCCCGATGGGCGACTGGATTACCCTGGCCGGGAGAAATTTCAAATGAGCGAGTTCGATTCCCTGCTGCAAGGCATGAACCTGATCCTGACCCCGGGCCACATCGGCCTGATGGTGATCGGCGTGCTGCTGGGCATTCTGGTCGGCGTGTTGCCCGGCCTCGGCGCCCCCAACGGCGTGGCGTTGTTGCTGCCGCTGACGTTCACCATGTCGCCGGTGTCGGCGATCATTCTGCTGTCGTGCATGTACTGGGGAGCTCTGTTCGGCGGCTCGATCACCTCGATTCTGTTCAACATCCCCGGTGAGCCCTCATCGGTGGCGACCACCTTCGACGGCTACCCGATGGCCCGCGAAGGTCGTGCCGCCGAAGCCCTGACCGCCGCGTTCAGTTCGGCACTGATCGGCGCCCTGGCCGGTGTGTTGCTGCTGACCTTCCTGTCGACCAAGATCGCCGCGTTTGCCATGTCCTTCAGTTCGCCGGAGTTTTTCGCGGTGTACCTGTTGGCGTTCTGCACCTTCATTGGCATGAGCAAGAACCCGCCGCTGAAAACCGTGGTCGCGATGATGATCGGCTTCGCCATGGCGGCCGTGGGCATGGACACCGTGTCCGGCAACCTGCGCCTGACCTTCGATCAGCCGGCGTTGATGACGGGCATCAGTTTCGAGGTGGCAGTGATCGGCTTGTTCGGGATCGGTGAAATCCTCTGCACCGTCGAGGAAGGCCTGGTGTTTCGCGGCGAGCATGCGCGCATCACGCCAATGATCATCCTGCGCACCTGGGCCAAGTTGCCGCGTTACTGGTGGACGATTGTGCGCAGCACGCTGGTCGGTTGCTGGATGGGCATCACGCCGGGCGGTCCGACGGCGGCCTCGTTCATGAGCTACAGCCTGGCGCGGCGCTTCTCGAAGAACCGCGAGAACTTCGGCAAGGGTGAACTCGAAGGCGTGATCGCCCCGGAAACCGCCGACCACGCCGCCGGCACCAGCGCCCTGCTGCCGATGCTGACGTTGGGCATTCCAGGTTCGGCGACCGCTGCGGTGATGCTCGGTGGCTTGATGATCTGGGGCCTGCATCCTGGCCCGACGTTGTTCGTCGAGCAGCACGATTTCGTCTGGGGCCTGATCGCCAGCATGTACCTCGGCAACGTGGTGAGCCTGATCGTGGTGTTGGCAACGGTGCCGCTGTTCGCTTCGATCCTGCGCATTCCGTTCTCGATCATTGCGCCGATCATCATCATGGTCTGCGCCATCGGTGCCTACTCGGTGCACAACTCGTTCGTCGACGTGGTGTTGATGCTGGGCTTCGGTGCGCTGGGTTATCTGTTCAAGAAACTCGGTTACCCGATTGCTCCGCTGGTGTTGGCCGCGGTGCTGGGCGATAAGGCGGAAGATGCGTTCCGTCAGTCGATGCTGTTCTCCGACGGCCATTTGGGGATCTTCTGGTCCAACCCGTTGGTGGGCTGCCTGACCACGGCAGCGTTGCTGATGCTGTTCTGGCCGTTGATTTCCAAGGCGCTGGGAACCCTGATGGGGCTGCGCAAACCCCAGATCGCCAAGCCTAAATCGGTGCTGTAACGCGGCAATGCTGGCAACGCCTGACATTTGTTGTCAGGCTGCCGCAGTCCTTATTGCGAGCACGGCCCATGACCCGAATTCCTGCTGCCAATGTGATCCACAGTCGACTGCGTCTACGCCAACTGCGACTGATGCTGGCGTTGCAGGAATTCGGCTCGTTGCGCCGCGCCGCCGACCACATCGGCATGACTCAGCCGGCGGCGACCAAGATGTTGCACGAAGCCGAGGACCTGCTCGGCGTCGAACTCTTCGAACGCCTGCCTCGGGGCATGCGCTCCACCCCGTTCGGGGAAACCGTCATCTACTACGCCCGCATGGTGTTTGCTGAACTGAGCGGCATGCGTGAAGAACTGGTCGCGCTGGA
Source organism: Pseudomonas sp. NPDC099000 (assembly GCF_044759925.1). Classification (NCBI taxonomy): domain Bacteria; kingdom Pseudomonadati; phylum Pseudomonadota; class Gammaproteobacteria; order Pseudomonadales; family Pseudomonadaceae; genus Pseudomonas; species Pseudomonas sp. NPDC099000. The sequence goes on along the minus strand of NZ_JBIWAF010000003.1, from coordinate 235,285 downwards.
ATCCGGCAACCTTGGCCGGGTTGCAGTTGGCGCGATTCCGGCGCTGGCCTCGGGGCTGTTGACCCGCACCATCGCGACCTTGAAGCAAAGCCATCCACGCTTGTCGATGAGCATTCAGGTCGACACCAGCGATGTGCTGGTGCAGGCGCTGTTGCAGGATCAACTGGATATCGTATTGGGCCGGATTCCGGCGGGCGCGCGGGCCGAGGAGTTGCTGTTCGACAGCCTCGGCGAAGAAGCTTTGTGCGTCATTGCCGGCGCACAGAACCCCTTGGCGAAGGAGAAAAACCTGAGCTGGGCAGAGTTGCAGAACATGACCTGGGTTCTGCAACAGCAACCGAGCCCGATGCGCGCGATCATCAATCAGGTGTTTCACAACGCACGGGTCGACATCCCCAGCAGCATCGTTGAAACCACCTCGATCATGACCTTGCTGTCCTTGATCCAGCAGACCGACATGCTCGGCGTCACGCCGGTGTCGGTGGTGGAGGATTATCCGGGCCGTGATTTGCTGGCGGTGTTGCCGATCAAGTTTGAGGCACGGCTGCCGCCGTATGGGCTGATCACCCGACGCCACCGGATTCAATCGTCGGCGATGCAGGCGTTCATGAATTCGGTGCGGGCTGAGCATGCGCTGACCAAGTGACATGGTTTTTTGGTTGGGGTACATATCCGTTTTTTGGGTAAGGGCGGAACCATTAGCCGCCATAACCAAAGAAACGGATATGCCCCCGACTCGTTCCTACCCCGTCTTACGGAATACAAACACCAGACCGACAATAATCAGCACCATCCCAAGCATGCTCAATGCCGCCAGGCGATTACCAAAAATCAGGTAGTCCATCACCGTTGTCACGGCCGGCACCAGGTAAAACAGACTGGTGACATTCACCAGATTGCCCCGGGCGATCAAGCGATACAGCAGCAACGTCGCCAGCACCGACACCACCAATCCCATCCACAGCACGGGCACGAAAAACCCGCTGCTGTGTTCAAAATGAAACGGCTGGAACGGCACAAAAATCCCGCAGAGCAACAGCCCCGCCAGATACTGCACCGGCAGCGTGCCGAGCGGGTTGTCGGTGATGCGCTTCTGCATGATCGAGCCGAACGTCATGCTCGCCAGCGCCAGCAAACCGAAGAGCATCCCGGCCAGCGACATGCCGGCCAGACCGATGCCCTGGTAAACCACCATGATCAACCCGGCCAGTCCCAGCGCCAGGCCGAACATCCGGCTGGCTGAGCGCTGACGCTCCATGATCACCACCGTGAGAATCGGCTGCACGCCCATGATGGTTGCCATCACGCCCGGGGTGACTTTCAAGTCCAGGGCAAGCAGATAGAAAATCTGATAAGCCCCCAGCAACACCACGCCCGTGGCCATCGCATACAACATCGGCTTGCCGCCCTTGGGCAATTTCAGCTTGAGCAACGGCACCAGCACTAGCAATCCGCACAAGGCGATGGCAAAGCGAATCAGTAAAAAGGCAAAGGGCGATGCGTGGGCCAGGCCCCATTTGGAGAAGATCGCACCGCTGCTCCACAGCAGAACGAACAGGCTCGTGGACGCCGCCGCGAGCGCGGATTTTTTCGAAAGGACAAACATGAATACCACCTGTAGTCAGGCAAAAAGCCAACTCAGCCGAAGCTGAAATTCAGTAGTTTTTTCAGGCGGGCACGGGGCACAGCAAAGAAAAGCTGATCAGCCCGAAAAGCCAACGCCCGGCGGTGATACGACTGCGCACACCGGCGTGCTACTGACAGGTGGAGGGTAATGACTGATCTGCGCAGGCTGCTGATCCCCGCACGGCACGACGCCAGCGTTGACCGCTGAATCGACTACCGCGTTGATGAGGGAAGCTGGCATGGGCTGATCTTTTTTGATGGGGTGGACGGGGGGTAATAGAACCACAGAGCGCCGACTATAACCAGCGGCCGACATGCATTGCAATGACTTGGACAAAGGGCCAGTACCGATAGCGCGATCGCTCGATCTGCCTTAAAGGGAATACAGATAATAGCCGGGACGTGGAATGCAAGCGATCACATGCCAAGGGAACGGACTCAACTTCGGCATCAGCTGTACAGGTCGAAAGCTCGAAAGCTCGAAAGTTCGAAAGCAGGCCACTGTCGGCAAATCCTGTAGCTGATGAGCCTGACGATGTTCTTGCGGGCGCGTCGTTTAAATTCCTCTCAAAAAAAAACGCTCACAAGGAGCGGTTTTTTATTGCCGATGATCAACCAAACAACCAATACCCCAACAACGTCAACACCACCAACGCCAACACCGGCCGCAACACGCGGTACGCCTTGGGATTACGACGTTTCCAGCGCTTGACCACGCCGCTGACCCTGTCGCTGGAGTTCTTGCTCCAGGCATAAGCCTCGTTAATCCCGCCGACACGTTCATCATCAAGGTTCTGAGGTGCGGTGGCGCGACCGAGCAAGCCGCTGATCCCGCGGTTGATACGGGTCATGACGCGGTTGCTCAGCGGTCTTTCGATGTCGCAGAACAGAATGACTCGGGTTTTCTCCGTTTCGTTCTTGACCCAATGCACGTAGGTCTCATCGAACATCACGTCCTCGCCATCGCGCCAGGCGTACACCTGACCGTCGACGAAGATGCGGCAATCATCGGAGTTCGGCGTGGACAGCCCCAGGTGATAACGCAACGAACCGGCAAACGGATCGCGGTGCGGATTGAGGTGGCTGCCACCCGGCAGCAACGCAAACATCGCACCCTTTACGTTTGGAATACTGCTCAACAGCGCCACCGTTTTCGGGCACAAAGTTTCAGCGGATGGCAGGGGTTTGTCGTACCACTTGAGGTAGAAGCGTTTCCAGCCTTTCTTGAAGAACGAACCGAAACCGGCGTCGTTGTTCTTTTCGGCGGCGCGGATGTAACCCTCGTCGAACAGGTGCATGGCTTCGTCGCGGATGACTTCCCAGTTGTCCTTGAGCACGTCCAGCTCCGGGAATTTGCTGCGGTCCAGATAGGGTTTGGACGGCACGCTGGAAAACAGGTACATCAAGGCGTTGTAAGGTGCAAACAAGGCCGAGTGGTTGACGAACTGACGCAGAACCGGCAATCGCGACTTGCCGCGCAAATGCACATAGAGGGTGCTGCCCAGAAATAGCAGCAACGCTGACGCTTTCGCGGCGAAGGAAAAGGTCATCTACGGCTCCTTGATTAGACTCTTTGCACAACGCCATTTACCCGACGTGGCAGCCGGCCATGATAAACATTACCGGCCTCGGGAAAAACCCGCAAAACTCGACATTCAGTATTAAGGTTTGTGCAATAAAGCACTTATTAACATAAGGTTCCTGAACGGGGGCTGACCTGAATCAGCCCTCTCACCAAATGATCAAAACATCGCATTGATGCTCTTACTGCTGATTCTCCTGCTCGGTAAACAGATCACTGAACAGCATGCTCGACAGGTAGCGCTCACCGGAATCCGGCAGAATCACCACGATCGTCTTGCCCTGCATTTCCGGTGTCTCGGCCAGACGTACCGCCACCGCCATCGCGGCGCCACAGGAAATACCGCACAAGATCCCTTCTTCCTGCATCAGGCGCAGGGCCATGGCCTTCGATTCGTCGTCGCTGACCAGCTCAACCCGATCGACCATCGACAAGTCCAGATTCTTCGGGACAAAACCGGCACCGATCCCCTGAATCTTGTGTGGGCTCGGCTTGATTTCTTCACCGGCAATCGCTTGGGTTATCACCGGCGACACCACCGGTTCCACCGCCACCGAGATAATCGGTTTGCCCTGCGTATTCTTGATATACCGCGAAACACCGGTAATGGTTCCGCCGGTTCCAACGCCCGCCACCAGCACATCGACCGCGCCGTCGGTATCGTTCCAGATTTCCGGGCCGGTGGTTTTCTCGTGAATGGACGGGTTGGCCGGGTTGTCGAACTGCGCCGGCATGAAATATTTGACCGGATCGCTGGCCAGGATCTCGGCAGCCTTCTCGATGGCGCCCTTCATGCCTTTGGCCGGTTCGGTCAGCACCAGTTCGGCGCCCAGTGCCTTGAGGACCTTGCGTCGCTCGATGCTCATCGACGCCGGCATGGTCAGCATCAATTTGTAACCACGGGCAGCGGCAACAAAGGCCAGGCCAATACCGGTGTTGCCCGACGTCGGTTCGATGATGGTCATGCCAGGCTTTAGTTTGCCGGAGCTTTCGGCGTCCCAGATCATGCTCGCGCCGATCCGGCACTTGACCGAATAACCCGGGTTGCGCCCTTCGATCTTGGCCAGAATGGTCACACCGCGCGGGGCAATACGGTTGATCTGCACCAACGGCGTATTGCCGATGGAATGGGCGTTGTCAGCGTAAATACGGCTCATGGCTGGGTCCTTGTACAGCGTTGAATAAGCTCCCAAAGGTATGCCTGTTGCCGGTGGTCGTCCAGTCAGGTCGAACGTCCGGTCATCAGCGCAGTCAATCGCTTTATACCGCCAGAGATTTGCCGTCATGAAACGTCGATACAGTTGGCCCCTGTGGACCCTCGCCGGCCTCGTTGTGCTGCTGATTGCCCTGCATATCGCCCTGCCCTACCTGGTGCGCGACTACCTGAACGACAAACTGGCAGACATGGGTGATTACCAAGGCCAGGTGACCGACGTGGACCTGGCCCTGTGGCGCGGCGCTTACAAAATCAATGGACTGAAAATCGTCAAGGTCGACGGCAAGGTCCCGGTGCCTTTCGTCAACGCGCCGCTGATCGACCTTTCTGTCAGTTGGCACTCACTCTGGTCCGACCGCGCCGTAGTGGCCGAGGTGCAGTTCTTCAACCCCGAGGTGAACTTCGTCGACGGCGGCGCCAACAAACAGAATTCCCAGACCGGTCAAGGCACCGACTGGCGCGCACAGTTGAGCAAACTGGCGCCGTTCACCTTTAACGAAATACGCATCTACGACGGCAAGATCACCTTTCGAAACTTCAATTCCAAGCCCCCCGTCAACATGAACGCCTCCCAGGTCAACGCCAGCATTTACAACCTGACCAACGTGGTCGATACCGAAGGCAAACGCGACGCCCGATTTGAAGGCAAGGCGCTGTTGCTGGGGCACGCGCCACTGGAAACTACGGCCACCTTCGACCCCTTGAGCAACTTTGAAGACTTCGAATTCCGCCTGCGGGTCAAAGACATCGAGCTCAAACGAATGAACGACTTTGCCTCCGCCTATGGCAAATTCGACTTCAATGCCGGTCACGGCGACGTGGTGATCGAAGCGCAGGCCAAAAAGGCCAAACTGACGGGCTACATCAAGCCACTGCTGAAAGACGTCGACGTGTTCAACTGGCAGCAGGACGTGGAAAACAAGGACAAAGGGCTTTTCCGTTCCATCTGGGAGGCCATTGTCGGCGGCTCCGAAACCGTGCTGAAAAACCAGGGCAAGAACCAGTTTGCCACTCGCGTTGAGCTGAGAGGCAATGTGCATCGACAAGATATCAGCGCGTTCCAGGCATTTTTGCAGATTTTGCGCAATGGTTTTGTCCAGGCGTTCAATGCCCGGTATGAGCGGCCGAAGCCGGAACCGGGTTAAGGTTTGCGCGTCACGGTGTAGCGACCAGTCTCTTCGGCTGCCCGTGCCGGGTTCGATTGCTGCAGGAAGTGCCAGCCCAGACAGGCCAGCGCCAATGATCGAGGCACTGCTTCGCGGCCGCTGCTGTATCGGGTGATGCTTCGAGCACTGACACCCAGCGCCTCGGCCGCCTGATTGAGCGGTAGCCCGGTGCGAGCGCGCCAGTCGATGAAAATCCGGGTGTTTTCGTCCAAGGCATTTTGCGCAAGGGCATCCAGATACAGGGTATCGGCGCCGATCTGGATATCCTGCTCGGGCCATTCGACGCTCCAGCCATCATCACCCGATATTGCACGTTCGAATGCGTCAGCCTCCAGCAATGGCTGCAATCCTGGATAGGCGTGCAGGTCGCGACTCAAATCGAGGGTCAGCTGCTGACCGTCGATGAAGGTCAGCGCCAGGCGGTAATCCGGTAACGCCTGCACAGCCGACAGCCGTGGTCGTTTCATGGGTAACATCGTTTCCAGTCCTCCAGCATTTTCACCTGCTGGAGAGACTATCGCCAAAATGGCGATATCTCAAACCCGGCCAGCAGCCGAGACTGAGTCAAGATGTGACGCCCCATTCAGAGACTGAATAAGCCGTCTGCGTTCACAGTCGACCAGCCTGCGCGTTATAGTCGGGTACTACAATTATTGCGCCCCGCCCTGCCCCGTTCAGGTCGGCGTTACCGTTCGAGGATTAGCAGATGAAGTTCGAAGGCACCCAGGCCTACGTCGCCACCGATGACCTGAAGCTGGCGGTCAACGCCGCCATTACCCTGGAGCGTCCACTGCTGGTCAAGGGCGAACCGGGCACCGGCAAAACCATGCTCGCCGAGCAACTGGCCGAGTCCTTCGGCGCCAAATTGATCACCTGGCACATCAAGTCCACCACCAAGGCGCATCAGGGCCTGTACGAGTACGACGCGGTCAGCCGTCTGCGTGACTCGCAGCTGGGCACGGAAAAGGTCCACGACGTTCGCAATTACCTGAAAAAAGGCAAGCTCTGGGAAGCGTTCGAGTCCGAAGAGCGGGTGATCCTGCTGATCGACGAAATCGACAAGGCCGACATCGAATTCCCGAACGACTTGCTGCAAGAACTCGACAAAATGGAGTTCTACGTTTACGAGATCGACGAAACCATCAAGGCCAAGAAACGCCCGATCATCATCATTACCTCCAACAACGAGAAAGAGCTGCCGGACGCCTTCCTGCGCCGCTGCTTCTTCCACTACATCGCCTTCCCGGATCGCGTGACGCTGCAAAAAATCGTCGACGTGCACTACCCGAACATCAAGAAAGACCTGGTCAGCGAAGCGCTGGACGTGTTCTTCGACGTGCGCAAGGTGCCGGGCCTGAAGAAGAAGCCATCGACCTCCGAACTGGTGGACTGGCTGAAGCTGCTGATGGCCGACAACATCGGCGAAGCGGTATTGCGCGAACGCGATCCGACCAAAGCGATTCCGCCGCTGGCAGGCGCCCTGGTGAAGAACGAACAGGATGTTCAATTGCTTGAGCGCCTGGCATTCATGAGCCGTCGCGGCACCCGCTAAGAGGCTGATCGCCATGCTGCTCAACCTGTTCAATGAAATGCGCGCAGCCAAGGTGCCGGTCTCGGTGCGTGAGCTGCTGGACCTGATCAATGCGCTGAAACAGCGCGTGACCTTCGCCGACATGGACGAGTTCTATTACCTGTCCCGGGCGATTCTGGTGAAGGACGAACGGCATTTCGACAAGTTCGACCGCGCGTTCGGCGCCTACTTCAATGGCCTGGAAAAACTCGACGATCACCTTCAGGCGTTGATTCCCGAAGACTGGCTGCGCAAGGAATTCGAGCGTTCCCTGTCCGAAGAAGAGCGGGCCGCGATCCAGTCCCTCGGCGGTCTGGACAAGCTGATCGAAGAGTTCAAGAAACGCCTCGAAGAACAGAAAGAACGTCACGCCGGCGGCAACAAGTGGATCGGCACGGGCGGCACCAGCCCGTTCGGCTCCGGCGGTTTCAACCCGGAAGGCATTCGGGTCGGCGATGCCGGCAAGCGCCAGGGCAAAGCGGTCAAGGTGTGGGATCAGCGCGAGTACAAGAACCTCGACGACTCGGTGGAACTGGGCACGCGCAACATCAAGGTCGCCCTGCGGCGGCTGCGTAAATTCGCCCGTCAGGGGGCGGCGGAAGAGCTGGACATCGACGGCACCATCGACCACACCGCGCGCGATGCCGGCCTGCTGAATATCCAGATGCGGCCGGAGCGGCGTAACACCGTCAAGCTGTTGCTGCTGTTCGACATCGGCGGCTCGATGGACGCGCATGTGAAGATTTGCGAGGAGTTGTTCTCGGCCTGCAAGACCGAGTTCAAGCACCTGGAGTACTTCTACTTCCACAACTTCATTTATGAATCGGTGTGGAAGAACAACATGCGCCGCACCTCCGAGCGCACTTCGACCCAGGACCTGCTGCACAAGTACGGTGCCGACTACAAAGTGATCTTCATTGGCGATGCTGCGATGGCGCCTTATGAAATCACCCAGGCCGGCGGCAGCGTCGAGCATTGGAACGAAGAAGCCGGTTATGTGTGGATGCAGCGGTTCATGGAGAAGTACAAGAAGGTCATCTGGATCAACCCGTATCCGAAAGATACGTGGGGCTATACGTCGTCGACCAATATCGTGCGGGACTTGATTGATGACCAGATGTATCCGTTGACGTTGCGGGGGCTGGAGGAAGGGATGCGGTTTCTTTCCAAATAGACCGCCAATCGTTCCCACGCTCCGCGTGGGAATGCGGCCAGGGACGCTCTGCGTCCCCAAAGCGGACGCGGAGCGTCCGGTGAGGCATTCCCACGCAGAGCGTTGGAACGATCAGTGCGAAGCAAACCGGCGCAGGTACTCGACTTGTTGCCGATGCGCCACCTCCTGCACCACCGGCCGCAATCGCACCTTCGCCCCCGGCAGACACTGCGCCAGTCGTGCCAATGCCAACGGCGTCAACGCCCCCAATCGCGGATAACCGCCAATGGTCTGCCGATCATTGAGCAACACTATCGGCTGCCCGTCCGGCGGCACCTGGACCGCGCCTAGCGGGATGCCTTCGGAAATCATCGGTTTGCCCTGATACTGCAACGCCGTTCCCAGCAAGCGAATGCCCATGCGATCGGCACGGCTGTCGAGGGTCCAGACGCTGTTGAAGGCGTCGAACAGACTTTGCCCGCTGAATTCACCGATCTGCGCGCCGAGGACCACATCCAGTGGCGAATCGACGTTGAAGTCCGGCCGGTGTTCTGCCGGTAACTCCCGCAGCAATATCAACGCGCTCCCGCGATAGCTTAACGAAGCGTCTTTTGCCAACGGCCGGCCCATGCCATCCAGGCCGCCGAGTTCTTCACGGACCACCGTCGCGCTGCTGCCCAGCACCTTTGGCGCGTCGAACCCGCCGGGCGCCGCCAGATAAGCCCGAGCGCCGAGCAGCGGTTGAGTGAACTGCAATCGCTGACCTTTGTTCAGCCGGAAACTGCGCCACGGCGCCAATGCCTCGCCATCCACTTGCGCACCCAGATCCGCCCCGGCCAGCGCCAATACGCAATCGTCCTCGGCCACCACGCTGAAGCCGCCGAGGGTGATTTCAATGACCGGCGCATCCACTCCATTGCCCAGCAGCCAGTTGGCCCACGACATCGAGCGCCAATCCAGCCCGCCGCCCTGGGTCACGCCCAAGTGCCGCACGCCGAAACGACCCGCGTCCTGTAACAGGCACAGCGGCGTACTCGCTTCAATCAGTAGACGGCTCATGCCTGGGCCTCCAATGGCGTGTCGTCACCGCCCAGGTTGATGAACTCCGCATGAGTGACTGCTTCAAAGCGCACGGTGTCGCCCGGTTGCATCAGGCTGTAGCCGTCGCGTTCGCGGTCGAACAATTTGGCCGGCGTGCGGCCGATCAAATTCCAGCCACCAGGGGAAACCACCGGGTAGGCCGCGGTTTGCCGCTCTGCAATACCGACACTGCCGGCGGCAACCTTTTTGCGCGGCGTATTCAGGCGCGGCGCGGCGAGCACTTCTTCCACCAGCCCCATGAAGGCGAACCCCGGTGCGAAGCCCAAGGCGAACACTTGATACTCTCGCTCGCTGTGACGGCGGATCACCTCGTCCACCGCCAACCCGCTGCGGCGGGACAACAGGCTCAACTCCGGGCCGACGCTCAAGTCATACCAGACCGGCAGCACATGGCATTTACCGCGGGCGCTCGCGTTGGGCGACAGGTCGATCAGCGCTTCGGCGATCAATTCCCGGGCCTGAGCCGGGTTCAACGCAGTCAGGTCGTAATGCACCATCAACGTCGTGTACGACGGCACCAGATCGATCAGATGCCCGGCGAACGCCGCGCGCAGGTTTTCGCTGGCCGCCAGCATCCACGGCATATTGGCCTCGGCGATCTCATCAAAGAGACGCACCATCAGGCAATCCAGCGCCACCACCTCAACCCGCGGTTTCATGGTGCGCTCTGCTGATCAAGGGCTTCGCGAATCCGGCGCACAGCCGCCACCGAACTGGCGTTGTCGCCGTGGACGCAGAGAGTGTTGGCCTGCAAGTGCAAGGCGCTGCCGTCGCTGGCGGTGAGGTTATCGCCACGGGCAATGGTCAGCGCTTGCTCGATAATTTTTTCGGGATCGTGGTGCACCGCCCCCGGCAGTTGCCGCGAAACCAACATGCCGGCACTGTCGTAGGCGCGGTCGGCGAAAGCTTCGAACCACAGGGTCATGCCGTATTCATCGCCCAGTTGTTGGGCGGCGCTGTTGTCGCGCGTGGCCATCAGCATCAGCGGCAAGGTCCGGTCATACGCCGCCACAGCCTGAAGCACCGCGCGCAACTGCGCCGGGTTGGCCATCATGTCGTTGTACATCGCGCCGTGGGGTTTGACGTAACTGACGCGCCCGCCCTGGGCCCGGCAGATGCCATCGAGGGCGCCGATCTGGTAATGCACAATGTCCTGAAGTTCCTGGGCGGCGTAGGCCATGGAACGGCGGCCGAAACCCACCAGATCCTGATAAGCCGGATGTGCGCCGATCTGCACGCCATTGCTCAGGGCCAGGCTGACGGTCTTGCGCATGATGCTCGGGTCGCCGGCATGGAAGCCGCAGGCGATGTTGGCGCAATCGATGAAGGGCATGACCTCGGCGTCCAGACCCATGGTCCAGTTGCCGAAACTCTCGCCGATGTCGCAGTTCAATAGCAGGCGGCTCACGGTGAACACTCCTGTAGGCATATTCTTTTTTACTGTCGGGCAGTTGCCCCGCAGATTATCAGTTACTCGGCTTCAAGTTGCTTGCCACGGGTTTCCGGCAGACTCAACGCCGCAAGAATCACCACGCCGTAGGAAACAGCCGCAAACGCACCAATTCCCACACTCAATGGCACCGTCTGACTCAGCAAACCGATCAGCAGCGGGAACAACGCCGCCAAGGCCCGGCCGATGTTGTAGCAAAAGCCCTGCCCCGAACCGCGAATCCGCGTCGGAAACAGCTCGGTCAAAAACGCGCCCATGCCACTGAAAATCCCCGAGGCGAAGAAGCCCAGCGGGAAGCCCAGCCACAGCATCACGCCGTTACTGACCGGCAGTTGGGTGTAGAGCAATACGATGGTGAACGAGCCCACAGCGAACAGGATGAAGTTCTTTTTGCGGCCGAGGATGTCAGTCAAATACGCGCTGATGACGTAGCCGACGTAGGAACCGACGATCACCATCGCCAGATAACCGCCCGTGCCGAGTACGCTCAAACCACGCTCGTTTTTCAGAAACGTCGGCAGCCAGGAGGTGATCGCGTAGTAACCGCCCAGTGCCCCAGTGGTTAGCACCGAAGCGCGAATCGTAGTGAAGAGGATGCCGGGGGCGAAGATCTCGTAGAACTTCGCGGCGTTGCCCGGCTCCTGTTTGGCCTTGGCTTCGCGGTAGATTTCCGGGTCCTTGACCAGTCGGCGGACGAAAATCACGAAAATCGCCGGCACGATGCCGAGGATGAACAGCGCGCGCCAGGCATCTTCCGGCGGCAATACCGAGAACAGCAGCGCATAAAGAATCGCCGTCAGCCCCCACCCCAGCGCCCAGCCCGATTGCACCATGCCCACCGCCTTGCCGCGGTCCTTGGCGCGAATCACCTCGCCCATCAGCACTGCGCCGGCGGTCCACTCACCGCCAAAGCCGAAGCCCATCAGGGTGCGACTGATCAACAGTTGCTCGTAGTTTTGCGCGAAGCCGCAAAAGAAAGTGAAGAAGGCGAACCACAGCACCGTCAGTTGCAAGGTGCGCACGCGGCCGATGCGGTCCGACAGAATCCCCGCCACCCAACCGCCGATAGCCGAAGCAATCAGCGTGCTGGTATGGATCAGCCCGGCCTCGCCGGTGGTGATGCCCCACATGGCAATCAGGGTCGGCACCACGAAGCTGAGCATCTGGGTGTCCATGCCGTCCAGGCCATAGCCGATCTTGCAGCTCCAGAAGGTGCGGCGTTCCTGCTGATTGATGTTGCGGTACCAGTCGAAAGGTCCCGGGCGAGGCGTGGTTTTGGGGATGTCGAGCGTGTCGGGCGCACTCATGGCAAATCTCCGTGCAAATTTTATTGGTATTGTTCTGAGCCCCGACGACGCCTATCGTGGGAACCGGATGGCCTGATTTTTGGTTGTCCGGCCCTGTTGCGTCCAACTAATAAAACCCCGCCCTAGACATAAGAATTCTTTATCCCCGAGCAGACCCCATGAACCTGAAGTTTCTCGAGACCTTTGTCTGGGTCGCCCGACTCAAGAGTTTTCGCCTGACGGCAGACAAGCTCTTCACCACCCAGGCGTCGATTTCCAGCCGCATCGCGGTGCTCGAAGGCGAGCTCGGCGTGAAGCTGTTCCTGCGCGATTCACGTGGCGTGAGCCTGACGCCCGAAGGCTTGAAAGTGCTCGAGTACGCCAAGCAAATGATGGACACCATGCAAACCCTCAAGCAGTCGATCGAAACCCGTTCGAGCAAGGTCGGACGGGTCCGCATCGGCGTGATGGACACGGTCATCCATACCTGGTTGAGCCCGTTGGTGGCACAGATGATGGATCACTATCCGCTGGTGGAAATCGAGCTGGTGGCCGATACGGCGCTCAACCTCTGCGATCAGCTGCAAAAAGGCTTTCTCGATCTGATCCTGCAAACCGACCTGTTGCGTCAGGAAAGCGTGCGCAGCCTTGAGCTGGCCAGTCACCCAATGGGCTGGATTGTGGCGACTAACTCGATCTACAACCGCGAGTATTCGGGGATTGCCGACCTGGCGCGGGAACGGATCATTACCTATTCGAAAAACTCCCATCCCCATCAGGAGATTCTCGCCCTGATGCAGGCCAACGGCATCATGACGCCCCGGCTGAACTGCGTGAACTCGGTATCGGCGATCACCCGGTTGCTGCGCGACGGTTTCGGTATCGGCGCGCTGCCGCCGGTGCTGGTAGCCGAGGAACTGGCGCGGGGGGAATTGACCTTGCTGGCCATCGATCAACGGCCACCGAATTTGCAGGTGGTGGTGTCGTGGCGGGTTGGCGTGGAGTGGGTCGAAGAAATCGTGACGTTGTGTCAGCAAGTCGTGGAGCGCTATGCGCAGAAAGTGGGCGAGCACTACATCGTTTTGAGCAAACCCATAGCCAGAATCTGAAGGACATTTCCCAATGCTTTAAATATGAACCACTATCATTTGCATTATTTTTTCAGAACGGTATTCTCTGCGCGCTTTCAGCTAACCAACTGTCCAGAAGGAATCGGACTTGATGCGCGCCTACACGCAAAAACAGCAGCAATTGCTCGCTCACTGGAGCGAAGCCCTCGGCACTGAGGCTTTCCAGTCCCACCGCATCACCCTCGATCATTTGAGCAATGCGCTGGAGCCCGCCGCCCAGCGCTGCTTCCAACGCCTGATCCAGGCGCTGTTTCGTGAAGGTCTGATCAACCCCGACGCTTGCGAATACGACGACAATAACCATTGCTGGTTGCCACTTGGCGATGGCGCGCATCTTTGCTTCGAACACTTGTTCGGCGGAAGAATGAACAGCTGGGACGTGCGCCGCAGCATCGTCCTGCACACCCCCGACAGACTGCCCCACAAAATCCAGCTGCCCAGCGAATTGCTCGCTCACCTCAGCACTCAGCTCAACCCGCCAGCCTCTGCGCTGGTACTGGAACGTCTGGCCCTGGAACTGGATGACAGCTTCAGCAACGACACCCTGTGCCTGGCGTTTCACCATGGATGGACCGAGCGCCTGCGAGAGCAGATCGACACCCAGTACGACGACAACCTGCTCGCTTGGCTCAAAGCCGGCACCAGCCACCAGAACCCTACGTCATTGCTCGAACAATGGGGCACTCTCGGCCATCCGTGGCACCCGAATTACAAGACCAAACTGGGTTTGAGCGCCGCTCAGGTCATCGCTTTCTCGCCAGAATTCGAAGCGAGTTTTCCGATTGTCCTGTGCGCCCTGCACCGCCAGTACGCACACGTCGAAGCGCTGGCGGGTACCGCCGATTACTGGGATTGGTGGCAAGGTCACTTCCCACAGGCCGCCGAACAATTGCAGCGCCATTTGCAGCAACTGGGTCTGGACGAAAAGGACTACCTCCCGCTCCCGTCGCACCCATGGCAAGCCCATGAAGAGCTGCCACATTCGTTCGCCAACGAGATCGCCGACAACCTGCTGATTGTCACTGAGATCGTCGCTTTTACCGGTCACCCGACCATGTCCTTCCGCACAGTCCTGCCGGAGGCCAGTCGCGTTGCGCCGATGGTCAAACTGCCGGTGGCTCTGCGACTGACCAGCGTGCAGCGCACCGTGTCGCCGCGTTCGGCCCGGATGGGGCCGCGCATCAGCCAACTGATACTGAATATTCTCGATCAGGAGCCGCAGATTCGGCGTCTGCTGAACATCGTTCCAGAGCGCATCGGCGTGCACTACGCACCACTACCGGCCGATGACGAGCGCTCCCGGCATGCCGCCGTGCTGTATCGCGACAACCCGCTTACCCTTCTGCAAGAAGGCGAGTTGGCGGTGCCGGTCGGCAGTCTGTTCGCCGTCAACGAATTCGAACAACCGTTACTGCGTGATTGGGTGAGACTGGCTCAAGGCCGTGACGACAGCGAGGCCATGTTGGCGTTCTTCGACGATTACCTGTCGATTGCCGTACCGAGTCTGTTGGGCATTTACCTGATGTATGGCGTGGCGTTCGAAGCGCATCAGCAAAACAGTTTCATGGTGATGGGTGCTGACGGTCAGTTGAATCGGCTGCTGTTGCGTGACTTCGGCGACGTTCGTATCGATCGCAAAACCCTGCACGCCAAGGGCCTGGATATCCAGTTGCACGATCCGAAAATGACCCTGTATGACGAGTCCGGTTTTGTCCGCGACAAACTCCTGCACACCACATTCATGTGCCATCTCGGTGAGCTGACGTTGCTCTGCGCCCGCCACTGGAATGTGCCGGAAAATATCCTGTGGGAGCGCTTGGCAACGCACGTTGCGCAGTGCTTCGAGACCTTGCGCGAGCGCGTTGAACCGGCACGTTGGGAAAGCGAGCGCCAGGCCTTGCTGGAACAGGATTGGCCCGCCAAATCGTTCATGCGCATGCGCTTGCTCGACAGTCATGCCGACATCGTCGGACGCCTGAGTAACCCGCTGCAACCAATCGCCCATGCTCGCTGACGGTCGCGCCTTGCGACTGCTGATCGTCATCCAGTTTGTCTCCATGGGCGCAATGGAAATGAGTGGCCCGTTCTGGCCTTTGCAGATCCAGCATCTGCTCGGGCCGGAGGGCGCTGGCTACACCGCGCTGTTATCGGCGATGGTCTATGCCGGTCCGATGCTGGCCGCCATGCTCCTGACTCCCATGTGGGGGCGGTTGGGGGATCGCACCGGACACAAGCCGATGATTGTTCGGGCATTGCTGGCACTCGCGCTGTGCCAAGGGTTGGCGGCCATCACCCTCGACCCGTGGCTGCTGGTGGGTATTCGCGTGATGCAAGGCGCATTGGCCGGTTTTCTCGCTGCCGCGCAAGCCTATGCCTTGGCCTGCTGCGACAGTTCCAGACGTGGTCACACCCTGGCCCGCCTGCAATCGGCGACTGCCGTCGGCTCGTTGATCGGCCCGGTACTGGGCGGCTGGCTGATGGACGTCTCGGGGTTTGCCCTGCTCTGTTATGGCGCGACGGCGATTTGCCTGCTGTGCGCACTGGGGAGTTTTTTCCTGCCGGCCGACAAGGCTCGGGCCTCGAAGAAAAAAGCTGTTGAACCAGTGGCTCTGCCCAAAGGCTGGCTCGGTGGAATCCTGTTGGTGATCGTGTTGATTCAGGCCGCGAAGATGATGCCGCAGTCATTCTACGCGCTGTACGTCGCGAACATTCTGCATGCCCCTAGCTGGCTGATCGGCGCCACCTACGCGGCGAGCGCCGCGACCCTGGCCATCTCCGCACCGCTGTGGGGACGCCTGTTCGACCGCTGGCAGCCGGTCTACACCTTGCGCGTCATCGAAGGCGTGGCCTGGCTGTGTGCCCTGACGCTGGCGGCCACGGCATTGGCCAACGAATGGCTGGGGTTTCTCGTCAGTCGACTCGTCTGGGGCATCTGGCAAGGCGCCCTGCTGCCCGTCGCCTATGCACTGATCGCCAACACCATTCCCATAACCCAGCAGGGCTTCGCGCTCGGCCTCGGCAACAGCGCGGCCAAGGCTGGTGCTCTGCTCGGTGTCGTCCTTGGCGGGATCGGCATGGGTCTGGTCGGCCTGGCTCACAGTTTCTGGCTGGTGGCGCTGACCTACGCCATAGCCGCCATCGGCATCCGCTGGGTGCGGTCGTTCAACTCCGCGCCTGACCGCTCGACCTTATCGCCACACACTTATCACAACTAAAAAAAGACCACGTCATGATCCGAACCAAACTCTCCCTGCTGATCCCGCTGCTCGGTACCTTCAGCGCCCAGACCTGGGCCGAGGACACCGAGCAACAGCCCGGCACCTTGAACCTGCAAGACACCGTTGTCTCCGCTACTCGCAGCGACGCGAGCATCGCCTCGATTCCTGGCTCGGTCCAGGTGATCGACGAACAGCAGGTCCGTGAACAGAGCGGCGCGGGTCGCCGGGTCGCCGATATCCTCGGGCAACTGGTCCCCGGTCTCGCTCCGTCCAGCGGCGGGATGAGCAACTTCGGCCAAACCCTGCGCGGACGCAACATGCTGGTGTTGATCGACGGCGTATCGCAGAACGCCACGCGCGACAACTTCCGCCAGCTCAACAGCATCGCTCCGGCCAGCATCGAACGTATCGAAGTGATCTCCGGCGCCAGCAGCATCTACGGTGCCGGTGCTTCAGGCGGCATCATCAACATCATCACCAAGCGCAATCAGGGCCAGGACATTGCCTACAGCAGCAAACTGGGCCTGACCAGCGGCAACAACCTCAATAGAAAAGGCTTCGCTTACGAAGCCTTTCAGAGCGCGACCGGGCGCAAGGATGCGCTGGACTGGTACGTCTCCGCCGACCTGACCCAGCGCAACGATCAGTACGACGGCAACGGCAATCGCATCCCTCAGGACACCTCCCAGGGCAGTAGCATGGATACCGAAACCTATGACCTGCAAGGTCGTTTCGGTTACGAACTGGATGCCGACAAAAAACTCAGCCTGTCGCTGCAGGACTACAAGGATCAACAGGACACTGGCTATACCAAAGACCCGACAAACCGGCAGCAAGCCGTGGCAGTCAAAGGGCTGAAACTCGACGACCAACCCTATACCCATAACCAGTCGGTCAACCTCAATTACACCGACAAGGACTTCTACGGCCAGGGCCTGCAACTGGAAAGTTACTGGCGCCGCGCCGACGCGCTGTTCTTTCCGGACCTGTCGCGGGGCAAGGCCGGGATCTCAGACAACAACAGTGTCCAGGATGTCTACGGCCTGCGCGCCGCCATCGACACGCCGCTGCCGGCCATCGGCAACGCCACCGGTAACCTGGTCTGGGGCGCCGATTATGATAATGAGCGCTCTCGCCAACGAGGTGATCAATACACGCTCAATGGCCTGAACTACACCAAGACCGGCACCACCTACGAGCTGGGCCCGGACATCGAAACCACCACCAAATCGCTGTTCGGGCAGATGTCCTGGGACATCGGTGACTGGACCGTGCGTGGCGGTGTGCGCCGTGAATGGATCGAAAGCGACGTCTCCGACAGCATCGCTTATGGCCAGATCGTCCAGACCGGCATACGCGCAACGCTGCCCGGCGACACCCTCAAATACGATGCCACGCTGTATAACCTGGGGGCGGTCTACCATCTGAGTGAAAACCAGGACGTCTTCGCCAATTACAGCCAGGGGTTTTCGCTGCCGGATATCCAGCGCTTCATGCGTGACGTCAGCAGCACGTTCGACATTCAGAGCCTCAACGCCCAGGCCATCAAGGTCGACAGTTACGAGTTGGGCTGGCGCGGTAACTGGGACCAGTGGCAGGCCGACGTCACCGTGTACGAAAACACCTCGGACGTGACCCAGTTCTACGATGCCAATGATCGCGTATTGCGCCTGATCAATCAGAAAGAGCGAGTTCGCGGCATCGAAAACAGCCTGACCTACCGCGCGACCGATCACTGGTCGGTGGGTGGCACTTACGCCTGGGCCAAAGGCGAGACCGAGCAGAACGGTAAATGGATCGATCTGCCGGCTACGCGCATCTCACCCGCCAAGACCACCCTATTCGTCGGCTACACCGAAGACGACTACACCCTTCGCCTGCAAGGCATGCATTTGTCCAGTTACGACGCCGCCGCCAAGGACAATAACGGACGCGACATCGAGGGCTATACGCTGGTGGACCTGCTCGGCTCCGTGCAACTGCCGGTCGGTCGTCTTGAAGGCGGGGTATATAACCTGACTGATCGCACGTACGTAAACCTGTTCACCCAAGCCAACGCCAGAGCGCCGTACGCCAATGCCGAAGGTCGGACGTTGAGCATGAGCTACTCGGTCGACTGGTAAAAACAGGAGCAGGCTTGCCAGCGATGCGATCTGTCAGGCATACCGTGTCGCAGCAATCACCGGCAAGTCGGCTCCAGTGTTACAACCCGCGCACATCCCGATCTTCGATCGGCCGGCTCTGGCGCAGGCGTTTGCCGCCCAGCACCACCCAGTCGATCAGACGGAACAGGCATTCGATGCCGAAGGACAGCAGCAACGCGCCGCTCATGCCCCAGATCATCGCTTGCGGTGTCAGCAAGATCTGGTAGCTGTAGCCATTCCAGGTTTCCTTGCGAATGTCCGGATCAGCCGCCAGCGCCACCTGAAGAACGCGGATGTACCACGGCCCCTGCATGGCCTGGAACTGTTTATCGAGCGCCAGCTGACGGCTGAGCAAGGTGCTCAGGCTGTCGGCGTCGCTGCGAAAAATCGGGTCTTCGCTGGCGCGGTAATGGGCGACCAACGCTTGCATATCGCCCTTGAAGAACTGATTGGCCGTGCCCTGGAAACCGCTCAGGCTAGTCTGCGCCTCGATCAGATGCGCCTCGACCCGCTTGGCGTAATCATTGATGAACCCCGGCACCTGGACACCGATCAACAGGCCCGCCGCAAACAACACCAGCCGTAGATAACTGAGCAACATCGGGTGAGATCCTTATTCGGTCTTGCCCTGGCTGACGCATTCGCCGCGTCGCCAGAGGCTCCATTGGCCCGGTTCGTAGCGGGTCCAGGTTTCGTTTTCGGTCAGGGGTTCGGTGGCGATCACCGTGACCACATCGTTGGGCGTGGTTTCGGCCTGGAAATCGACGATCACGTCGACATCCTTCAACCGCGCCGGGCCGAATGGCGCACGACGAGTGATCTGGGCCAATTTGGTCGAGCAATAGCAAAACAGCCAGTCGCCGTCGCTCAGCAGGCAGTTGAACACGCCTTTGCTGCGGTATTCGGCGCAAGCGGCGACCAGATCCGGCAGCAGCGCTTCGATTTCGACCGGTTCCGGAAATGCTGCGCGCACACGGTTGAGCAAATCGCAGAACGCCGCTTCGCTGTCGGTGTCACCGACCGGGCGGTAAAAGCTTTTGATCGGTTGAAAATCCGCCAACTGGCCGTTATGGGCGAAACACCAGTTGCGGCCCCACAGTTCGCGCACGAAAGGGTGCGTGTTGGACAGGCAGACTTTGCCCACGTTGGCCTGACGTATGTGCCCGATCACCACTTCGCTTTTGATCGGATAGCGCTGCACCAGGTTCGCCACTTCCGACTCGCTGCTGGCCGCCGGGTCCTGAAACAGCCGCAGGCCACGCCCCTCGTAGAAGGCGATGCCCCAACCGTCACGGTGCGGACCGGTTCGACCGCCGCGCTGCATCAGCCCGGTGAAGCTGAACACAATATCGGTCGGCACATTGGCGCTCATGCCCAATAACTCACACATGCTCGGACTCTCGCTTCAATGCCGGATTACAAACGCGGTTCGACCCGCATGCGCTGAGGGTTGCTCGGCACTGGCGGACGACCGTAACGATCATCGCCGGCACCGCCGAATGGATGATCGTCGTCAGGATCGTCGGCCCGGGCCGCGGCCTTGGCGGCGGCCGCCTGTTCCTTGCGAGCGTTGGAAGCCCGTTCAATAGGGAACCGGATCGCCACGAACACCAGGTAAATGCCGAAGGCGATCATGCCGTACATGAACAGGTCGGAAACCGCCCGCCAGGCGTTGTTGCCCACCTTGAACAGCAGATCGAGCGCGGTGATGGCGATGGCCGGAGCCACTTTTTCCTTCACCGGGTCGATGATGGTAGGGCTGAACAGCAGCACGGCAACCAGCAGCCGCAGCGGTTCGCGCAGCCAACGCCACATCCAGCGGGTGATGCGCATCCACACCAACAGGCAGCCTAAAGCGGCAAAGGCGTAAAGGCCCCAAGCGATCAGATAGTCGTTCTCGGTCATGGTGTCCATGGCAAGGCAGGCAAAGAGGCGCTTATAGTAACGACTTTTCGACCGTCAGGCTTGCTCCAATGCCAGTCGGTCAAGACACAGAACCTGTGGGAGCGAGCCTTTGTGGCGAGGGGGCTTGTCGGAACGCCGCATCGCCCCGTTGGGTCGCGAAGCGGCCCTGAAACCAGTCACCGCTATCATTAGTCAAAAACGCGGTGTCTGGTTTACGACTGCTTCGCAGCCGAACGGGGGCAAGCCCCCTCGCCACAGGGCGCTCCCACAAGGTGCCAAGCCCCTATTTCGTACAACGTCCGAGAGTCCTTCATGCCCTTATCCGCCAACGTCACCAGCGCCCCGATTGCCCACAAGGCCGACGGCCCTGACCCGTATGCCTGGCTGCAGGAGCGCGACACCGACGCGGTGTTCGACTACCTCAAGGCTGAAAACCACTATCAAGAGGCGCAAACCGCCGATCAGGCCGGGCTGCGCGAAACCCTGTTCGAAGAGATCAAGGGCCGGATTCTCGAAACCGACCTGTCGCTGCCCTCCCCCTGGGGCCCGTACCTGTATTACACGCGCACCACCGCCGGTGACGAATATGCCCGCCATTACCGCTGCCCGCGTCCGGCCGATGACAGCCTGCAGCTCGACGAAAGCCAGGAACAGCTGCTGCTGGACCCGAACGAACTGGCCAATGGCGGCTTCTTCTCCCTGGGCGCGTTCAGCATCAGCCCGGACCACCAGCGCCTGGCCTACAGCATCGACTCCACGGGCGACGAGATTTACACGCTGTTCGTGAAGGAATTGTCCAACGGTCGCGTCAGCGAACTGGAATTTCAGGACTGCGATGGCAGCATGACCTGGGCCAACGACAGCCTGACGCTGTTCTTCGGCGAACTGGACGACACCCACCGACCGCACAAACTGCTGCGCTATCGACTGGACGGCACGGCGGCCGAAGAAGTGTTCAATGAACCGGACGGCCGATTCTTCCTGCATTGCTATCGCTCCAGCTCCGAACAGCAATTGCTGCTGTCGCTGGGCAGCAAGACCACCAGCGAAGTCTGGGCCCTCGACGCCTCGCAGCCGCAGCAGGCCTTCACCTGCCTGGCGCCACGGGTTGAAGACCATGAATACGACGTCGACCACGGCACGCTGAACGGCGAGTGGGCCTGGTTCATCCGCACCAACCGCGACGGCATCAACTTTGCCCTGTATACCGCCGTCGACACCGGTGTTGCGCCGACCGAGGCCGACTGGCAGAACCTGATCCCCCACAGCGACAGCACGATGATCGAGGGCATGAGCCTGAACGTCGGCGCCATGACCCTGAGCCTGCGGGTCGGCGGCTTGCCGGTGATTGAAGTCCATCCGCAGGACCTGCCGAGCTACCGCGTGCAACTGCCCGATGCGGCTTACAGCCTGCATGTGCAGAACAGCCTGGAATTCGTCAGTGAGCGGATCCGCCTGCGTTACGAAGCCTTGAACCGTCCGGCGCAAATCCGCCAGCTTGAGCTGGACAGCGGCGAGCAGAAGGTCCTCAAGGAAACCCCGGTGCTCGGCCTGTTCGACGCCGATGCCTACGCCAGCCAGCGTCTGTGGGCCACGGCACCCGATGGCACGCAAGTGCCGATCAGCTATGTCGTCAAACGCGAAGCACTCGGGCAGCCGACGCCGCTGTATCTGTACGGCTACGGCG
Source organism: Pseudomonas sp. NPDC099000 (assembly GCF_044759925.1). Taxonomy (NCBI): domain Bacteria; kingdom Pseudomonadati; phylum Pseudomonadota; class Gammaproteobacteria; order Pseudomonadales; family Pseudomonadaceae; genus Pseudomonas; species Pseudomonas sp. NPDC099000. The sequence goes on along the minus strand of NZ_JBIWAF010000003.1, from coordinate 213,051 downwards.
CCTATGGCGAAAGCCTCGACCCGTGGTTCTCCCACGCCCGCCTGAGTTTGCTGGATCGCGGCGTGGCCTTTGCCATCGCCCACGTGCGTGGCGGCGGTGAACTGGGCGAGGCCTGGTATCGCGCCGGCAAGCAGGAACACAAGCACAACACGTTCAGCGACTTTATCGCCTGTGCCGAGCACTTGATCGACAACGGCTTCACCACCTCAGCGCAATTGGCGATCAGCGGCGGCAGTGCCGGCGGTTTGCTGATCGGCGCAGTGCTCAATCAGCGTCCGGAGCTGTTTGGCGCAGCGATTGCCGAGGTGCCGTTCGTCGACGTGCTCAACACCATGCTCGACCCGGACCTGCCGCTGACCGTCACGGAATACGACGAGTGGGGCAATCCTGAAGAGCCGGACGTTTTTGATCGGATCAAGTCCTACGCCCCGTACGAAAACGTCACCGCGCAAGCCTATCCGGCGACCCTGGTGATCGCCGGCTACAACGACAGTCGCGTGCAGTACTGGGAAGCGGCGAAGTGGGTGGCGAAATTGCGCGCCACCAAAACCGACACAAATCCCTTGCTGCTCAAGACCGAACTGGGCGCCGGGCATGGCGGGATGAGCGGTCGTTACCAGGGATTGCGTGACGTAGCACTCGAATACGCATTTGTTTTCAAGGTTTTGGGGATTGCCTGAGGAACTTGGCCCGGTGCGCTGGTCTTAAGACCAGGCACCGGGCCAATGCAATACCGCCCCCGTAGGAGCGAGGCTTGCCCGCGAAGGCGATGTCACTGCCAATATCAGTATTGGATGTTGCGGCCTCTTCGCGGGCAAGCCTCGCTCCTACAAAGGCTTTGCGTATTCCGGAAAACAGACACAAAAAAAAGACCGTGCCGACATGTCAGAACCGACCTTACTGAACAACGAAATCCGCGACTGGCTGATGGACTGCGGCCTGTTCGATCAACTGCTGCCGGCAGACTTCGCCGCCGCTTCCGGCTACTTCAGCATCAGCACCATCCCAGAAGGCGAAGAGATTTTTCACGAGGGTGATGCCGGCAGCTTCATGTGCATCATCCACACCGGCCAGGTGTCGGTGCAGAAGACCAACGGCGATGGGCAATTGGTGACCATGGCCACCCTGCGCAGCGGTCGCTCGTTCGGCGAAATGGCGGTACTCGATGGCGAACGCCGCTCGGCCAGTTGTGTGGCCGCCAGCCACTGTCAGCTGCTGAACCTAGGCAAGGACTCCCTGGAAAAGATGATCAACGATGCGCCGAAAATCGCCGCCAAGATCATCCGCGCCCTCGCCGTCGCCCTCTCCAAACGCCTGCGCATGGCCGACGGACAACTGCTCTCGCAACAGGTTTAACCGCCGGGCGACTTGGTCTTCGTGCTGTTCGGTTCAATCCCCGGCACCGGTTGATCCTTGGTCGGAGGACTGGGCATGTCGATCGGCACCAACGGTGGGCCGCCGCTGCCAGGCCCGGTCCGGGGCGCGGTGGAGGGGGTGATTTGCGGATACGGCGTAGGTGTCGCGGTGCCCGGCGAACCGGGCATAGGCGCCGCGCTGATCGGAGCGGGTTGCGACTGCTGGGCTTGCACTGTAGTTATCGAGAGCGCGGCCAAGGCAATGACCGTTAGAATGGTGCGCTTCATCAATGGCTCCGTTGGCCTTGTTGTCATTGGCAGGCTACTCCCAACTGCCTCTGTTTGCCTTCCCCCAATTTGAGATTTCCATGAAACGTTTCGTTCTGCTCGACACCGCCCCTATCCCTGAAAACGGCGGCGCCCTGTGCCTGTTCGAGTACGGCGAGGATTTTGTCATCAAGATCCAGGGCGGTGACGGCGGGCAGTTGATGAACACCCGCATGCACGGCTCCGAAGATGCCCTGGCCGAGATCCCGTGCCGCAAGGTCGCCGGCCGGCCGAACTCGCGGGTGCTGATCGGCGGTCTGGGCATGGGCTTCACCCTCGCCTCGGCCCTCAAGCATTTGGGCAAGACCGCTGAAGTGGTTGTCGCCGAGCTGGTGCCTGGCGTGGTGGAATGGAATCGCGGTCCGTTGGGCGAGAAAGCCGGCAATCCGCTGCTCGACCCGCGCACCGTGATTCGCATGGAAGACGTGGCCAAAGTCCTGCAAGCCGAGCCGCACGGTTTCGACGCGATCATGCTCGACGTCGACAACGGACCCGAAGGCCTGACCCAACGGGCCAACAGCTGGCTCTATTCCGCCGGTGGCTTGAGCGCCTGCGCCAAAGCCCTGCGGCCCAAGGGCGTACTGGCGGTCTGGTCGGCCAGCGCCGACAAGCAGTTTTCCGACAAACTGAAGAAGGCCGGTTTCAAGGCCGAGGAAGTCCAGGTCTTCGCCCACGGCAACAAAGGCACCCGCCACACCATCTGGATTGCCGAGAAGCTCAAGGGCTGAGCTAAACTCACGTCATAACCGTCATTAGTCTTTTACAAAGGTGAACCCATGAGTTCGTCAACGCCGACCAATACCTCGAAGCTGGATCGCATCCTCGCCGACAACCAGCGCGACAAGGAAATGGGTTACCGCGACAAGGCCCTGAAGATGTACCCGCACGTGTGCGGCCGCTGTGCCCGCGAGTTCTCCGGCAAGCGCCTGAGCGAGCTGACCGTGCACCACCGCGACCACAACCACGACAACAACCCGCAGGATGGCTCGAACTGGGAATTGTTGTGCCTGTATTGCCACGACAACGAACACTCGCGGTATACCGACCAGCAGTATTTTGATGAAGGCTCGCTGAGCTCTCCGAAGATTGCCAAGGCGACGCATAACCCGTTTGCGGCGTTGGCCGGTCTAATGAAGAAAGACGACTGAAGATTTTCATTGGCTGGACTGGCCTCTTCGCGGGCAAGCCTCGCTCCTACGGATATATGTCGTTCACCAGATTGTGATCGGCTCTGTACCTGTAGGAGCGAGGCTTGCCCGCGAAGACAATCTCCCAGGCACCACCAATCTCCAAACTGAACACCCCTCCCCCAATCCCCGTATAATCGCCGTTTTTTCCCGAAGGCACCCCGCTCGTGGCAGACAAACGGTACAGCTGCATTGGTTTGTATAACCCCAAATCACCGGAAAACGTCGGCTCGGTGATGCGCGCCGCCGGCTGCTATGGCGTGGCGTCCGTGTTCTACACCGGCAAACGCTATGAACGCGCCGCCGACTTCGTCACCGACACCAAGCGTGTCCACTACGACATCCCGCTGATCGGCATCGACGACCTGAAGAAAATCCTGCCATTGGGCTGCGTGCCCGTCGCGGTGGAACTGGTCGAAGGCGCCCGTTCGCTCCCCGAATACACCCACCCGGACCGCGCGCTGTACATCTTCGGCCCGGAAGACGGTTCGCTGGATAAAGAGATTCGCGACTGGTGCGAAGACGTGGTCTACATCCCGACCACCGGTTGCATGAACCTGGCCGCCACCGTCAACGTCGTGCTCTACGACCGCATGTCCAAGGGGCTCAATACCCGTTCCGGGGCAAAATTCCGCTGAATCACCGCACATTCGATGGAACGAGCCGACCGCCTCGGCAGTCAGCTTAACTATCTATTGTTGAAGCAGCCTTTCCTGCCTGGAGACAGATCATGAGCGAACTCAAACGCGTAGAACGCATCGAATCCACCCCGTTCCAGACTCATTCCGAACAGAACGTACACGGCTGGGAGCGCGTCGGCTCTCTCGCCGGTGGCGTGCTGATGATGGGCAAGGGCCTGCGTCGCGGCGGTATTTTCGGGTTGATCCAGGTGGCCATCGGCGGTGTCGCGCTGGCTCGCGGGATTACCGGGCACAGTTCGGCGAAAAGCCTGCTGGAGAAAAGCCGTCAGGACATGAATAACGTTCGGGCGAAGATCGAGCGGGCCGGGGAAGAATTGAGCAAGTTGAAGGCGAATGCCGAGGCGGCGACCAATACCGCTACGGTGACCGGGAATGACTCGTTGAAGTCGCCTAAGACCGGGGTTTGATCCGGGATTTTCGCTGAGGCTGATGTCCTTTTCGCGGGCAAGCTCGCTCCCACAGGTAGTGTGTCGTCCACCCACGTTGCGATCGACACACTACCTGTGGGAGCGTGGCTTGCCCGCGATGGCGGCGCTACTGAAGCAACTCGGTGTCGAGGACTTTGGAAGACTCGCCAATAATGCTTTCGGCGAGCTGCACAAATTCCTTGGTATCCACACTCCCCAGATGCATCGCCCCGCGCAACACATCATCCAGTGACCGCTTGTTGCGCGTTTTCAAACGAATCTCGCGATCCAGCTCCTGCAGCAACAATACCGCTTTCGAGACCTGCGCCGGGTTCACCTGTTCGCCACGCAACGTGGTGACTTTCTGGCTGTTCTTGACCAACTTGCCGTGCAAACTCTCATACCGCTCATCACTCATGCCACCCGCGCGGCGTACCAGTTCGATGGCGTAATACTCGGCAAACCCTTCACTGATCCAGTCACTGCGCTGCTTGTCGTTGATCCGCCCGGACACCTGCACCAATTCACGCACCAATGCGCTGGTGCCGCTTTCGCTGACCAGTGGCAGACGTGTGTTCAGATAGATCGATTCACGCGCGGCCAGGCTGCCGCGCCACATCGGGTCGTTGGCGCCGACGATCAGCAGTTTGGCGGGATGACGCGGGAACACCGCTTGAACCTGCGGCCAGACAAAGGTCAGCAGCGTCAGCACGTCCATGCGGCGCATGCCCTGGCCTCGGGGCGAGGCGACGGTGACTTCGGTTTCCCCAAGCCGCGTACGTCGGCTGCCGAGGTGGCCGGCGAGCATCCAGCCCGTGGGCCGGTCGAACAGTCGAGAGACGTTATCGATGCGGAATTTGTTCTTGCCGATCCGCGGCCAGGCGGTTTCGACGCTTTTCCAGCCGCTGGGCAATTCGAATTCAAGGCGTGAAACCAGCTCGATGCCGTCCTGCTGATCGAGTCTGGCCGGTGGCACCAGGTCGTCGCCGCGCATCAGCGCCCAGGTCGGCGTCATGCGCGTATCGAAGCTACCGCTCTTGCGCCCATGGCTGATGCGCACGCGGTAGGTCAGGCTGGCCTTGTCGGCGGTCGGACGCCACACACCACGGGCCTGCTTGCCCGGCGTAAGCTGCCATTGGCCGTCGGCCTTGAAATCGCTGTAGTGGCTGCCGTCGCCCAAGTCGAAATCCAGACTGCGTACCGCCGAACCCTGAGCGAGCGTCAGCCGCACTTCAGCCTGATCGCTTTGCGGCAACAGGCGCACGTGATAATCCAGATCGACCTTCTTCGCCGCCCACACGGGCGAACTCAGAGCCAAAAGCCCAAAGGCCAACGCCAGCCGCAATCCCACAGCCATACACACTCCTTCGTGAAACGTTAAAACGCTTGGCGTTTAACCCGCCCGGAAAATCAGATGATCTTCCCAATCGTCTTCGGCCACGCTGCCTTCGGCGAGCATGCGCCCGGACTGGGAAATGCGTTCGTGGTGCACCGCATCGCGATCACCGCACACCAGGTGATGCCACAGGGGCAAGTCCTTGCCTTCGCTGACCAGTCGATAGCCGCAGGTCGGCGGCAACCAGCGAAACTCTTCGGCCTTGCCCGGCGTGAGCTGGATGCAGTCCGGCACAAAGTCACGACGGTTCGGGTAATCACTGCACTGACAGGTGTTCAGGTCCAGCAGTTTGCAGGCGATGCGCGTGTAATAGACCGAGTTGTCCTCTTCATCTTCGAGCTTTTGCAGGCAGCACAGACCGCAACCGTCGCACAGCGATTCCCACTCCTGCGGATCGAGTTGATCGAGGGTTTTGCGTATCCAGAACGGTTCGACTTTGGCGGCCATGGTTCGAGCATCAACATCAGGTGGTGAAAAGGCCGCCAGTCTAGTGCCAAGGCCCTTGCGGGCCAAGCATTGGCGACTGCCGGTAGAACGGGGCTTGTCAGTTATTGCGCCGCCACGTAGCTTTGCCAGTCGCAAGGAGCCATGCCTAAATGCCATTAACGCTCAACCGCGTTGCATTCAGGTGAACTGCCAGGCTCTGGAACAACCTTAGCGCTCAGCCCAACTGCGCCCGCAGGTTTTAGACGACCCTCACTTTCAAACGAAGCAAGGAATCTCTGATGAGTGCAAATCCACGCGTTGCCGATTATGCGATCCACCCTCAGTTCACCGATCGCTGGTCGCCCCGCGCCTTCACCGGCGAAACCATTCCCGAAGAAACCTTGCTGAGCTTCTTCGAAGCCGCACGCTGGGCGCCATCGGCCTACAACTCGCAGCCTTGGCGGTTTCTCTACGCGCGTCGAGATACGCCGAACTGGGAGCGCTTTCTGGGCCTGCTGAACGAATTCAACCGCGGCTGGGCGCAACACGCCTCGGCGCTGGTGATCGTGATCTCGAAAACCACCTTCGCGGTACCCGGCGCCACCGAAGAATCCCCGGCCTTGTGGCACACCTTCGACACCGGTTCGGCCTGGGGCCACCTGGCGCTGCAAGCGAGCATCAGCGGCTGGCACACCCACGGTATGGCCGGTTTCGATCAGGACCTGACCCGCAAGGAGCTGAATATTCCTGAAGGTTACGCGCTGCATGCAGCAGTAGCCGTGGGCAAACTGGGCGACAAAGCGACGCTGGCCGATTACCTGCAAGCGCGCGAAGAACCAAGCCCGCGCCGCCCGCTGAGCGAACTGGCCGCCGAAGGCGACTTCACCCTCTAAGCCACACCGCTGATGATCGTTCCCACGCTCCGCGTGGGAATGCATCCCGTGACGCCCTGCGTCACATCCAAAGCGGAACGCGGAGCGTCCCCGGCGGCATTCCCACGCGGAGCGCGGGAACGATCAGCGGAGGGTTCAATAGCCGCGGTTGAAGTCGACTTCCCCGCGCAACGCCTCGCCCGCCTGATACGCCCGCAGGTTTTCGACAAACAGGTTCACCATCATCGATGGCGAGGTCGGTGCCGAGCTGTGGCCGGTCAGCAGCAAGCCCCAGGCGGTCCAGAACGGATGACGCTGCGGCAGCGGCTCCTGACGGCAAACGTCGATGACCGCGCCCGCCAGATGCCCTTCTTTCAAGGCTTCCACCAGGTCTGCGTCGACCACGGCCACGCCACGGCCGACGTTGATGAACAACCCGGTCGGCTTGAACTGCTTGAACAGCGCCGCGTCGTACAAGTCGTGGGTATTGGGGGTGTTGGGCAGCAGATTGATGACGAAATCCACTTCACCGACCAGCCGTGGCAAGTCCGCCAGCGCACCGACTTCAACAAATGGTGCCTGCTTCCGGGCTTCGCTGGCGATGCCATACAACTCGACGCCAAACGGCACAAGGAACTGCGCCACGGTCTGACCGATGTCACCGGTGCCGACGATCAACACCTTACGTCCTGCCAGGCTCTGCCCCTGACGACTGTCCCACTTGCGCTCGACCTGGCTGACCAGCCGCGCCAGCACTTCGCGCTCGTGGCCGAGCATGTAGGTCAGGACGTATTCGGCCATGACCTGACCAAAAATCCCCACCGCACGCGTCAGGCGATAATCGCGGCGTAAACCGTCGGCCAGCAGCGGCGTGATGCCGGCCCAGGTCGATTGCAGCCATTGTGGCTGGTGGCCCTGGCGCAACAGATTCGCCAACAGGTCCGGCTGGCCCAGCCAGATCGGGCAGTCGGCCGCCTGGCTGGCCAGTTCGGCGGAATCGCCGCTGGTCAGCACTTTCAGATCAGGCGCAGCCTGACGCAACAGTTGGGCGTACACAGGGTGGTCGTGTTCAGCAATCAGAACGCGCATGGTTCAAACCTTTCGAAAACAGTGCAGACGGCCGCCGACGGAGTATCGCTCCGTCGCCCTGGCCATCGCCAAAATCATTCCAGTGTTTCACACAGACTCTGAACAGAGCCTGTCTGCCGATCACATCGGGTCGTTGCGTCGCAGCAATTCTTCCGGCAAGTGTTCGATGTACTCGTCTTCGGCCGGTGGCATTTGCAGGTGGTAGCCCTGCTTCTCAAGGTTTTCCAGGACCACGGTGATGTCCTCGCGCGACAGTTTGCGCTCGGGGGTCAGCACCAGGTCGAAAGCGTGATGAGGTTTGCCGAAGGCGGCCATCAGACTTTCCGGGACACGCTCCAGTGCATCGCTTTTGAGCACGTAGAGGTACATCTCGTTTTTCTTCAGGCTTCGGTAGATGGAGCAAATACGTTTCAAGGCTGTTCTCCGGCGGTGGCCAGGCTGTCGAGCAGCGCCTGGCCCATCAATTCGCGGCGCCAGCCACGCAGCGAATCAGGCAATTGGTAAGGACCGTTGGGATAGCCGCTCTTGAGCAGCGCTTCCAGGGTTTTCTTGCGCAGCATCAGTTCCGGCGCGATGTTCAGGCGCTCGGCTTCGGCCTGGCCGATCGCACGCAGCTGTTTGACCAGGTTGGCGGCGTCGACCGGCAACGGCTCCGGCACGGCGGGCGGCCATTGATCTGGCGACACACTGCCAGAGCGCTTGATCAGATCAAGCAGAAATTCGCCGTCCTGACGCACGGTACGCGGGTGCATGTCTTCGATTTTCGCCAGTGCGCCGAGGTTGTCCGGCTGAGTCCGCGCCAGCGGCCACAGGGAATGCTCACGCACTATGCGGTTACGCGGCAGATCACGGGCGCGGGCTTCGCGCTCGCGCCAGGCGCACAGTTCACGTAATACGACGAGTTGGGCACGGGAGAGCTTCCAGGCCAGCTTGGCTTCGCGATAGACCTCATACGGATCAACTTCGCGACGCAGGTTGGCCACCAGCTCGGCGCCGTCTTCCAGAACCCAGGCGTACTTGTCGTCAGACAGCTTCGGACGCAGCTGTACGAAAACTTCCGCCAGGTGCAAAGCATCTTCGGCGGCGTAGCTGATCTGGGTGTCGGACAACGGACGTTGCAGCCAGTCGGAACGGGTCTCGCCCTTGGGCAGGTCGATGCCGAGCACTTCCTGCACCAAACGCGAATAACCCATCGAGAAACCGAGGTTCAGGTAAGCGGCGGCCAGTTGCGTATCGAACAGCGGCGCCGGCAGGCTGCCGGTCAGACGCAGCAACACTTCGAGGTCTTCGCTGCACGCATGGACGACTTTGACCACGGCCGGGTTTTCCAGCAACGCGGCCAGAGGCTGCCAGTTGTCGATGGTCAGTGGGTCAATCAGGTAAGCGCGTACGCCATCGCCGATCTGCAGCAGGCCTGCGATCGGGTAAAAGGTGTCGACCCGCATGAATTCGGTGTCGAGGGCAACGAATGGCAGCTGCTGCCACTCGGCGCAAAACTGACCGAGGCTATCGTTGTCGCGAATCCAGTGAATATCGATGGCCACACGGCTCTCCCTTGAAGAATGGCGCGCAGTATATATCGCCCCCGGCGATTTCCGCGCATCCACTGAACAAGAGCTTTAGCGAAAAGACCTGCCAGACGGCAAGAAATGTCTGACAGGCGGAGGTTAACTAGCCTTACGCAGCACGTAGACCCGCATCCGTGCACAACCGGGCAGGAAGTCCTGGTGACTGAGCAAGCTGAAACCCGCGCGCCTGAATTCGGCTTCGACTTCGGCCTTGCCGGCCAGCTGCCGGGGGTGGGCGCCCGTTGCGCCCGAGCGGCGGAGCTTGAAATGCGCATCGACCCGTACCGCCACAATTACCGTATCGCGACTCACGCGGTGGAACTCTGCCAGCAGGGCCAACCGATGCTCCGGGCTGTCGATGTGCTGAAACAGTTGCATGCAAAAAATGCTGTCGACCGCGTTCGCCGACAAACCGAGGGTGAACGCCGAACTCTGGAACGTCTTGATCCGCTTCAGCAGACTCTGCGCATGGTGAGTCTGAGCGTGATTGAGCATGTCCTGGGACGGATCGGACGCGAGGATCACCCGGTTCGCGTGCTCGGCCAACACCGGCCAGAAACGCCCGGCGCCGCACGCCACATCAAGCATCAAGCCCGGTTCGCCGGCGACCTTGAGCGCGTTGCGCACCAGCTGCTCGTCGCGCCAGAACGTCAAGCGCCCCGCCAGGCCACGCGGCCGCGACTGAAGGCAGACGCGGGCGTGTTCCTGATCGTAGCGCCGGGCGAACTCAAGCTCGATGGCGGAAGGGGGCTGCGCGGACATGTGCAATGACTCTTGTAGGAATAAGTACCGGCCGCAGGTTAACGACCGGTACGTGAAAAAAAGGTCGAAACGCTTACTCTTTGGCCAACACACCGTCGATCACGGCGCCGCGGCAACCGGCAAACATGTCCAGATCCTGGTTGTAGACCTTGCTGTTGACCTCCAGCAGACCGAGCATCGAATGGAACAAGTTGTCCTGGCTCAGGGGCTTGTCGCGGCTCAGTTGCAGGCAATGGGTGTCCACCGAGAACGACTTTTGGTAGCTGTCGGAGAACCACGCCAGCATCGCCACATGCTTCTGCTGATCCGGCGCCAGCATGTAAGGGGTGCCGTGGAGGAACAGGTTGTATTCGCCCAGGGATTCGCCGTGATCCGACAGATACAGCATGGCGGTATCCACTTTGTCCTGATTGCTGCGCAACGTATCAATCAAAGTCGACAGCACGTGGTCGGTGTACACCAGCGTGTTGTCATAACCGTTGACGATACTTTCGCGACTGCAATTGTTCAGCGCATTACTTTCACAGACGGGCGTGAAGTGTTCGTACTCCTTCGGGTAACGTTTGAAGTATTCGGGGCCATGGCTGCCCATCTGGTGCAGGACCAGCACGGTGTCTTTATCCAGGGTGTCGATGAAGTGCTGCAAACCTTGCAGGAGAATTTCGTCGCGGCATTCACTGTTGGCGCACAGCACCGGGTCCTTGAGGTTGCTGACGTCATCGAGGGTGACCCGGTCGCACGTGCCTTTACAGCCCGATTGATTGTCACGCCAGATCACGTCCAGACCGGCGCGTTTGAGCACGTCCAACAGGCCCTCTTCATTCTTCGCCGTGCTGGCGTTGTAATTCTTGCGGCCCATGTTTGAGAACATGCAGGGCACCGAAACGGCTGTTTCCGTGCCGCAGGAATGCACATCGGTGAAGGCGATCAGGCCGGCTTCTTTATCCAGTTTGGGCGTGGTGTCGCGGTCGTATCCCAGGATGCCGAAGTTCTCGGCCCGGGCACTTTCGCCGACGACCAGCACCGTCAGGGATTTACGCCCGTGAGTCTGCCAGGCGGGATTGCGCTGGGCATCCTCACCGACTTTGACGAAGGGCTGCCGGGCGGAAACGACTTGCTCGCGCATAAAACCGAACGAAGCACCGATGTAGTTACTCGGCACCACCATCAGACGCAGTTCATGGTGATTGCGAAACAACGAGGACAGCCCCTGATAGTTCACCAGAGCGACACCACCGATCACCGCAACTGAAGCAACACTCACCAGCGCCTTACTTAACAACTCACGGTGCCAGCGGCGGTAATCAACCGGAACTGTCCACAACAACCATGAAGGCAAAACACCGAGCAGAAGTATATAGACCAGTAACTTCAACGAGAGTAAGTCACGCACTTCCGTCGCGTTGGTTTGCGCAAAGTTGCGCAACATGCCGGTGTCGATCAGCACACCGTATTGGCTCATGAAGTAAGCGACCCCGGCGCTGATCATGAAGATCACGGTCAAGACCGGTTTCATCACGCGTCGGAATGCCAGGAAGGTCAGCACAATATTGAACGCCGCGAGAATCATCACGCCGAACGCGACGCGCATGACGATGCCCTTGCCGTCGGACGCGGTGATATCAAACAGGTGCTGCCAGAGCACTAAATTAAAGCCAATGAGCAGAAAGGCGCTGGCAATCAGTGTCACCCACTCCGGGCGCACGGGTTTTAACTTCAACATGATGATCGGCTATTCCTGAAAAGAAGTGCCCTCGGTAAATGTGAAAATTTCATTTACCACGACAGCACTAACTTTAGGCAGCCAACCATCAATTTTTTGTGAAAAAGAAGCCAACGATTAGTTGGCCCCTGTTATGAGATCGACACTTTTAACTTATTTGAGAATGGTTCAGCTTTTGTTCAAGCCTGATGTAAATACCAACGCCAGTCCTGCTCGCCGACTTCACCCATGAACTGCCGATACTCGGCGCGCTTCACCGCCAGGTACACGCCGAGGAATTCACCACCGAACGCTTCACGCGCCCAGGTCGAACCTTCCAGCGCCCGCAAGGTGGTCAGCCAATCGGTTGGCAACAATTCCGTGGCCTGGGCGTAACCATTGCCTTCCACGGGTGCTCCCGGGTCGAGCTGTTCGCGAATGCCGCGATGGATGCCGGCCAGAATCGCCGCTGCCGCCAGATACGGGTTGGCGTCGGCGCCGCAGATGCGGTGCTCGATGTGCCGTGAGAACGCCGGCCCGCCGGGCACGCGCAAACTCACGGTGCGGTTGTCCACACCCCAGGTCGCCGCCAGCGGTGCGTAGCTGTTGGTCTGGAATCGACGGTAGGAGTTGGCGTTCGGGCAGAACAGCAGCAACGAATCGAGCAAGGTGCTGAGCATGCCGCCGACCGCGTGTTTGAGCAGCGGCGTGCCGTCCGCGGACTCGCTGGCGAACAGGTTGTTGCCGTCCTTGTCCGCGAGGCTGACGTGCATGTGCATGCCGGTGCCCGCCAGGTCATCGAACGGTTTGGCCATAAAACAGGCGGCCATCCCGTGTTTATGCGCGATACCTTTGACCAGCCGCTTGTAGCGCACCGCTTCGTCCATCGCCTGCAGGGCGTCGGTGCGGTGTTCGAGGGTGATTTCCACTTGCCCCGGCGCGTATTCGGAGATCGCCGTGCGCGCCGGAATGCCCTGCAACTTGCAGGCACTGTAGAGATCCGCCAGAAACGGCTCGATCTGCTCCAGCTCACGCAAACCGTAGACCTGCGTCGAGCGCGGTCGCCCGCCATCGACGTCCCGCGCAGGTTGCGGCCGACCGTTGCTGTCGCGCTGCTGATCCAGCAAATAGAACTCCAGCTCCGCCGCCATCACCGGGTAATAACCGTCGGCCTGTAAGCATTCGATCACCTTCGCCAGCAAATTCCGTGGATCAGCAATCGTCGCCGGCATGCCTTCCTTCGGGTGCATGCTGACCTGCACCGCCGCCGTCGGAATCAACCGCCAAGGCATGCGCGTCAAACTGCCGCTGATCGGGTACGCCCGGCAATCGATGTCGCCGACATCCCAGACCAGGCCTGAGTTTTCCACGTCATCGCCGTTGATGGTCAGGCCGAGAATGGTGCTCGGCAACGGCCGTCCGCTTTCGTACACCGCCAGCAGTTCATCCCGATGCAGCAACTTGCCCCGTGGCACGCCGTTGTTGTCGAGGATGAACAACTCGAACATCTCGATATCCGGGTTCTGTTCGAGAAAAGTCAGGGCTTCTTGCTTCGTGGCGAAGGAGGTCGTGGCACAACTCATGGGCATTCTCTTATTTCCGCGTCAGGCAAACGCGCGGGCGCTGCCGGTTTGATCCCGGCGCACAGCGCGGGACCTGTCAGAAGAATCAACGGGAAAGGCAGGAATCCGGTGGGCGCGCATGCCGGCAGTGCCAGAGCGCCCAGAAGGCTAGTTCGGAGGGAAGTGCGACGGGGCAACCGTCCATAGAAACAACCGCAGAAAACAGATGAGCAGCAGCGTCACACGGGCGGTCAGGTCGTTAAATCGGGATTTGAAGAACTTTGGGTGTGGGCTGACTAAACAATCATCCCTGACACACCACCATCCCTGTGGGAGCGGGCTGTGGCGAGGGGATTTAGCGAAACGTCGCACCGCCCCGTTCGGCTGCGAAGCAGTCGTAAAACCATTGATTGCGGTGTATCTGATGCACCGCAATTTTCGATTCGGGGCCGCTCCGCAGCCGAACGGGGCGGTGCGACGTTTCGCTAAATCCCCTCGCCACAGTGCGCTCCCCTCAGGGATTTGTGTTGCAACTGCGGTATTTAATTTTTAAATACCGCTGCGGATTATCTGATTTGCGGCCTCCAGCCCTCCCCGCGCCTAATCGGTTCCTGATTATTCAAGGGCCGATTGATGGAAAACGTTCGCGCAACCTCCCGCCCTGCCCTCTGGCTGATGGTCAGCATCCTCCTCGTCGCCCTGAACCTGCGTCCGTCGATGGCGGCTGTCGGGCCCTTGCTGTCGGCGATTCGCGGGGACATCCCGTTGAGTTTCAGCCTGGCCTCACTGCTGACCATGTTGCCGGTCATGGCCATGGGTCTGGCGATGTTCTTCGGCCTGAGCGTCAGCCAACGCCTTGGCGAACAGCGCACGGTGGTGATTTCAATGTTGATCATTGGCCTCGCCACGGTGTCGCGGCTGTTCGTGGACTCGGCCGCCGAACTGATCCTCAGCGCCATGCTCGCCGGCATCGGTATTGCGCTGATCCAGGCATTGATGCCGGCGCTGATCAAATCCCGCTTCAGCGACAACGTTGCCGTGTGCATGGGGCTCTACGTGACGTCGATCATGGGCGGTGCGGCGATAGCGGCATCATTTGCGCCGCTGGTGATGACCCGTACCGGCAGTTGGCGCGCGGGGCTGGCGATCTGGGCTGCGCTGGCCCTGGTGGCGTTGCTGTTCTGGAGCCTCGGGCATTCGGGGACATCGACGCCAGCGGCACCCGCACCACGCAAGACATCCTTCTTCACTCATTCCCGCGCCTGGTTACTCGCCATCTTCTTCGGCTTGGGCACTGCGTCCTACACCTGTGTGCTGGCCTGGCTGGCGCCGTACTACGTGGAAAAGGGCTGGAGCGAACAAAATGCCGGTTTGCTGCTGGGCTTCTTGACGGCCATGGAAGTGGTGTCCGGGCTGGTGACCCCCGCCATCGCCAACCGCAGCCGTGACCGACGTCTGGTGCTGGTGGTGTTGCTGGCGCTGATCATGGCCGGTTTCTGCGGGCTGATCCTCAGCCCGCAACACCTCAGCCTGCTCTGGCCGTGCCTGTTGGGACTGGGCATTGGCGGCCTGTTCCCGATGAGCCTGATTGTGTCGCTGGATCACCTCGACAACCCGCAACGCGCTGGCGGGCTGACGGCCTTCGTTCAAGGCATCGGCTACCTCATTGCCGGCCTTTCGCCGCTGATGGCCGGTATGGTGCGCGATCAACTCGGCAGTTTCGAAGGGGCCTGGTGGTGCCTGACCGGTGTCATGGCACTGATGATCCTGATGGCCGTGCGCTTCAATCCGCGGCATTACGCGCAACATTTTCCTACAGCCGCCTGAGCACTCTGTTCATCAGCGTTCAGCGGTAAAGGCCTCTGGCCATGTTTGCCGCTATTCATTTCACACGTCGTGTTCGGAACATTTTCTGTCCCACAACCGACCATGAAACATCCTACAGGGCATTCTCCTGGCACCATCGTTCCGTTAGGATCACTCGCACACGTTTGCGCACAGTCAGCGCAAGGAGCACAGCGAGACAGAACGGATGCTGAACAGTAACTTGCTAAGAAAGCTCGATATGCAGGACCTCATGGTATTTGTCGCCGTGTATGAGCAAAGCAGCGTCACCGGTGTGTCGGAGGCGCTCTGCGTCAGCCAGTCCACCGTGAGTTACTGCCTGAAGAAACTGCGCACCAGTTTTGAAGACGAGTTGTTCATCAATACCCGCACCGGTATGCGCCCCACCTACAAAGCCAGCACCATGTACACCCATGTGCTGAAGATCCTCGAAAGCATCAACCTCTGCCACGCTGGCGCCCAGGCATTCGACCCGACCTTGCAACCGGTCACGTTCAATATCTGCGCGCCGGAATACTTCGAGCAGTTGATCCTGCCGCGCCTGTTGAGAAGCTTCGATTTCGCCGACCTGCCGGTGATGGTCAACATGCACAAGTTCGAAACCGACATCCCCGCCGAAGACCTGCGCGATGGCAGCCTCGACCTGGTGATTTGTTTCGGCCCCCATCTTCATCGCAGCCACAGCGACTTCAAATCCCGGTTGTTGCTTGAAGATGATCTGGTCTGCGTCTTCGACAAACGCGCCACGCCACTGGAACCCCGCTTAAGCCTGAAGGCGTTTGTCGAACGCCGGCATGTGTTTCCGACGCCGTGGACATCCACCACCAACATGGTCGATGGCTGGCTGGCGCAACAGGCGCACAAACGGCAGATTATCGCGCGCTCCAACAGTTACAGCGCGGCGCTGAAAATGATCACCGGCACCGACTTCATCCTGACGTTGCCCCGCCGCATCCAGCAATTGCTGGCCAACGAGGCGATCTTCAATCACTGCGAAGCGCCCAACGGCTTGCCGGGTTTCACCCTGGACATGCAGTGGAGTCAAAGCGTCGATCAGGACAGCGCCAACACGTGGTTGCGCGAGCAAGTGATCAAAGCCTGCGCCGAGCAGGAAATGGCCTGAAACTCAGTGGCCGATGGCGGTCTTGGTGTAGGACTCACGGTCGATGTCGAGGATCTCCACGCACAACTGGACTTCAACCCCTGTCGGCCATTCACACAGTTCCTGCACCACGGCCAGCAGGCTATCGGACAACTGCTTTTTGATCTGCGGCGGACGACCGCTCAGCAGCGCCAGCTTCACATGCACAAACGCCCGTTCTGCTATCGCCGTGCCAACCTTGAAGGTTTCGACCTTCGCCGCGCGGCTCTTGATGTCGAACTCAGCCGCAAACTGACCGGACGCCACCAAGGCATTGTTGAGCCGGATCAATGCCACGTCGGCGTTCAGGCCGGGCAGGTTGGCGGTGTATTCCATGTGCAGGTGGGGCATGGTTTGGCTCCTGATTAAAATGGCAGTACTCAAAAAAGGATATTGGCGTTGGCCGTACATCTACTTGGATTTCCCAATGACCCGTACTGTACTAGTGTTTCCAGATCAGGTCTGAAATTAGAAGTGCGCCGTTAATTGAACATGACGCTGAAACTGCAAGCGTCCTCTCAAGCAGTGAGGAGGTAACCCGAAAATAAACTGATTCAAGGATTGAACACCATGAACCGTCTTTACGCCTCAATGGCCCTGTCTGTTTTTTCGCTCTGCGCTCACGCCCTGGACCCAGGTGAAGAAAGCTGGGAGGGAGCACCTAGCGCACACTTCGACTACCTCGTCTACGCCGTCACCTGGCAGCCAACGTTTTGCCTGTTGAAACCCACCATTGCGGGTTGCAACAAACCGAACAACATCTTCTACACCCACGGTATCTGGGCATATTTCAACAGCACTGCCCAATCGGCCAATCGTCACCCGTCCTCCTGCATCCAGTCAGCGGGTTGTGGTCAGACGGAGTCGGCTTGTGAGCTGTCCAATGCAGTTCAAGAACAGGTACAGGCCGACCAACACTTTTCTAAAATTGTCACCGAGTCCCCCGATTCCCTGATGAAACACGAATGGAAAAAACATGGCACTTGCTATGGCACCAGCCAAACCCGGTATTTCGAGGACTTTGTGAAGTTGCGTAGCGCGGTCAATTACAACTCGGACTTCAACCAGTTTCAGGGTAAATCCCTGGATATGGACACACTAAAAAAGCTGTTTCCACCCAACGCTTCATTTCGATGCGCCAGCCAGGGCGGCAAGCAGTATCTATACGAAGTGTTCTTTCTGATTGATCGGCAGGGGCAGCCGTACACCGAGGATCAAAAACTGCAAATCGGGGAAAAGTGTCAGGCACGGGAAATCCATATTCCGGTGGCTTCAAGACTTGCCCCTCGGTCCGAATGAGTCAGCGACCCTGCCTGACAGATTTCAGATCGGCGACTCAAGGCGCTCACTCATGAACGCCTCCAGCCGCGCGCGCAACCAGCGTTCGGCCGGGTCGGTATCGACATGGCTGAGCCAGACCATGGACAAGTCCAGCGTCGGGGTCTTGAACGGAAAGGCTTCCTGGAACAGTTGCCCTGAGGCCGCCATCGCCTCAGCGGCGTAATCCGGCAGGCTGGCGATCAGGTCGGTGCCGGCGAGCAAGGCCGGCAACGAACTGTACTGCGGCACCGACAGCACGACCTGACGGGTACGGCCGATTTCCGCCAGCCATTCATCGGCGTAGCCGCTGACGTTGGCGGTGTGCGACACCAACACGTGTGGGCGGGCGCAGTATTCGTCGAGGGTCAGCGGAGTGTCCGAGGCATCGGCGCGCAAAATGCTCGGCTGGATGTGCCGCAGCAATTTGCGTTTGGCATTGGCCGGCAGGCCGCGGGTCTGGCTGATGCCGACCGTGATATCACCGGAGGCCAGCAAGTCGGGGATGCGCCAGTAATCGACATGCTGAACCACGAACACCACCTTCGGCGCTTCCTGGCGCAAGGCCCGCAGCAACGGCGGCAGCAGGCCGAACTCGACATCGTCCGACAGCCCGATGCGAAAGGTCATGGTGCTGCTGGCCGGGTCAAAATCGTGGGTCAGGCTCAGGGCCACCGACAACGAATCCAGCGCCGGTGACAGGTGCAGGATGATTTCCTCGGCCCGCGCCGTCGGCTCCATGCGATGGCCGACGCGAATGAACAGCGGATCGTTGAACATCGTCCGCAGGCGGTTGAGCGCGGCACTGATGGTCGGCTGGCCGAGAAACAGCTTCTCCGCGACCCGCGTGACGTTGCGCTCGAGCATCAACGTTTCAAACACCACCATCAGGTTGATGTCAGCCTTGCGCAGTTCGTTGCGATTCATTCCTTGCCCTCGTTCCCCAACACTTCAGGCAGTGTAGGAAGGCGTGACGGGGGCGTCTACGGGAGTGGCTCCTCAATTGACCGTCAAGGTCTTCAACCCGAGCGCGAGTTGGCGAACGTCCTGGCCGAGCCCGAACTGTTTTGGGCTGACGGCGTCGGCAAACTGCAGTTGCAACCTCAAGACACCCTGAGTAGACACCCGTTGTTGCATCTCGGCGGTGAGGGGAACATCGATGACGTTGCCATCGGCCTGCTCAAGTTGGGCATTCGTTGCCGGCAGACCGTTGATGCTGATGACGACACGTTGACGTGCATGGCCTGGGGGTAGGAACGCCGTGGTCTCCATACGTACGGAATGTACAGGCACCGGGGTCCGGAACATGACTTCAGCGTCCGGGCCTTTGGACCAGACGCCCCAGGGTTCGGTCTCGGACCAGCCCTTGGCCAGCAGCGCGCCGCCCTTATTGCCATAAGTGAACAGGGTTTTTTGTCCGGGTTCGAGGGACGGCACCAGCTCCAGCGGATCGATTTGCGAGGTCGCCTGCAAGCAAGTGCTGCACTGTTTCCAGCCCGGTGCCAGCACCGTGAACCCGTCAATCCGGGCGAAGAGATCCGTTTGGGTATTGATGTTTCTCACGGACTGGATCAACGCACGCTCATCGAGCAGGTACAAAGAGTCGGCGTCGTACTTGCCCGACGCCATTTCCCGGGCCGTCTGCTGTTCGGATTCAATCCAGTTGACCGTATCCATCCGCCCGAGGTAAACGGCATTCGTCGCCAGGCCATGGGCACCGGCAAAATCAGCCACCGCCATCCACTTCGGGGACAGATTCTGCGGAACGATCCAGCGGATGTTCTTGTAATGGGCTGCCGCACTTTTCCAGAACGGATCGACCATGGGCGAGGCCCACTTCGACGCCGGTGCCATCATCAATTGCTTGCGCACTCCCACCCAGCCGGCGTGGGTGTCCACAATCTGTATCAGCAACGCCAGCGACAGCAGGCTCAAGGCTGTGCGTGGCGTATTGGCGCGAATGACCAGGAAAATGATGGCGATGATAATCGCGTAGTACACCGGCCAGAACATTCGCCCCGAGGCGCGGAAGATGTTGGCGATGGAAATCACCACCGGTGGCAGCGGATAGGTGAACTCCAGCAAGCCCAGCGCCACATGGTTTGAAATGGCGAAAACCGTGAGCCCTATCAACGCCAGCAGCAACAAGGGTCGTCGTCGCACGTGTTGTCCGAAGCCGGTAGTGCCTTGAAGCAAACCGACCACGGCACAGATGCCCAGCGTGATCAGCCCAAGTCCCAGAAAGACAAACCCTTCCCCGTCACCGAACCCTTGGACACCTGGCAGGTCCTTCAGCACATAGGACCAGTTCCCCGAATCGAACAGTGACAGCAGGTTCATGCCGTAGATGCCGAAACCGCCGGAGATCGCGCCTTCGGTGCCCACCGAAAAATACCCTGCCTGCCAACAGCAAAAGCTGACCAGCGAAAACAGTGCAAGAAACTCGATCAACGCAGACCGCAGCGTCAGTTTCTTTTTGAAATACCCGGCCGCAAGGTCGGCGATCCAGATCAGTGCAACCATCGCCAGAAAGTACGCGTGGACCAACGCGGCCGCCGCCAGCAACGCCCCCCAGGCCAAGCGTCGATGGCGCAGCTGTGGATGCAGGCCCAGGTAAAACGAAGCCAGCACCAGAAAATGCCCGCCCAGGGACAAATGGAAAGGTATGCGCATGAGCATCGGCGGCACAAAGAGAAACAGCGCTGTACTCACGGCACGCACACCCACGTGCGAGGACATCAGCCCCACCACTTTCCAGGCGAACCACGCCTGCAGGACGAAGCAGGTCAGGAACCAGATACCGAAATACTGAAAAGGCGTCGGTAACAGCGCAGCGAAGGGTTTGAACAGGAAAGCCAGCAGTGGATTGGAATCAGAAAAAATGATGCCATTGCTCAACTCCAACCCGTAGGAAGGATTGAGCCCTATGGGAAAAGTCCACGGCGACTGCCGGAAAAACACCCATCCCAGATAATGCGTCGCCGGGTCGCCGTTACCCAGCCACGCAATGTTCAGCGGGTTCAGCGCCCGTGGCCCGATGATGAGGAAAAAGGCCACAACACCGATCAACAACGGCACCAGGCTGACCGGCAGGCGTTTAGCTAAATCCTTCATCGATACGTCCAGAAGTTATGCAATACAAAGGTGAAGGCCGGAATAGTCAACGCCACCGCGCCGATCCCCAGCAAATAATGCAGCCCGGCCATTTGCGCGGCCCAGGCCACCAGCATCGCCAGCAGAAAACCGGCAGCGGAAACCATCATGAAGCGCAGCAGCGTTCGGCCATGCAATCGGGCGGAAAAGCTCCAGGTGGTATTGATCAGGTAAGACACCACAGTCGCCACGGCAAACGCCGCGCCATTGGCCAAGGGCGGCAGAGGCAGCACGTAATGGATGAACAACACGGCCACCAGCGCATGCAGGGCCGTGACGAACAACCCGGTCACGGCAAAACGCAGGCCACGCTGGATCAAGGCGGATTTTTCGGCTGACGTCACGGCTTCTGCGCCAGGACAAACACCGTCAACCCGGCCAGACGATTCGCGCCCATGAACGGCAGTTCGACACTGCACAGGGTCTTCAACAGCGTATTCACCAGAGGATGGTGCTGCTTGAGTTGCGAGCGCGGTGGCGATGGTTGTGCACCCTTGGGCAACAAACGCAGGGTGGCCGCAATCGGGAACACCAGACCGAAGTAGTAAGCGCCCTGCTTCACGGTCAAGCCGGCCTCCCGCGCCACCGTCTCCAGCTGCGGCAAGCTATAGCGGCGCTTGTGTTCCAGGAACTCATCGTGCCCGCTCCAGAGAAACTGGAACGCCGGCACCGTCATCAGGAAACGGCTCCCGGAGGGGACTTTATCAACGTAAGCCTTGAGCAACCCGACGTCGTCATCGACATGTTCCAGCACGTCCATCAACAGCACCAGATCGGCGTCCACCGCGTCGATGTCGCGACGGTAATGCACCGGTTTACCGGCGGTGGTGGCGTCTGAATCGGCGTCGTAACTGATGTCGACACACCACGCTTCACCGGCCGCTGAATGCGCCAGCAAATGGTGGGAAAAGAACCCGGAGCCTGCGCCCACATCGAGAATCTTTTTGAACGGTGTATTGCCCAGCATTCGCGTCGTGGCCGCCGCTTTGGAGGCGTAATACCAGTGCTGATCAATGCTCGAACCGAGGATGTCGGTTTCCTTGAGATCCATGGTTCAGTCCTTGGGGTCATAGACACGCCGCACCAGATACACCGGGCGGCGTTTTGACTCGATGTACGTCCGGCCGAGGTATTCACCCAGCACGCCGATGCCGATCAATTGCAGACCGCCCAGAAACGTGACGGCGACCATCAACGAGGCATAACCCGGCAGATCGACACCGGAGATCAGGGTGCGCAAGATGATGAAAATGGCGAACGAGAAAGAAATCAGCGAGACGAACAGCCCCAGATAGGTCCAGATGCGCAGCGGTTCCGTGCTGAAACTGGTGATGCCTTCCAGCGCAAAGTTCCACAAGCGCCAACCGTTGAACTTGGTCGAACCGGCGACCCGTTCGAGGCGCTCGTAGTTCACGTACGTGGTGCGAAACCCGACCCAGGCAAACAGGCCTTTCATGAAGCGCCGGGACTCGGGCAGGGTTTGCAGGGCATCCACCACGCAGCGGTCCATCAGCCGGAAATCACCGACGTTTTCCGGCAGGTGTTGTTCAGCGATTTTGTTGTGCAGGCGGTAAAACCAGTTGGCCGAAGTCTGCTTGGCCCAGGAGTCGGTCTTGCGACTCACACGATGGCCCAGCACCACTTCATAGCCTTCACGCCAAAGGGCGATCATGTCGAGGATGACTTCTGGCGGGTCCTGCAAATCGACATCGATCGGCACCACCACCTGGCCGGTGGCGGTCTGCAAGCCGGCGGTCAGGGCCGCTTCCTTGCCGAAATTGCGGCTCAGGTCGACGATGCGCAGGCGCGAATCGGTCTGTTGACGTTCCAGTAGCAGGTCGAGCGTGGTGTCGGTGCTGCCGTCGTTGACGAACACCATTTCCAGACCGATCAGCGTCTCTTCCTTGAAGACGTCGGTGATCCGCGCGATGAACAAATCAATGGTCGCCGCTTCATTGAACACCGGGATCACGAGCGAAAGCTGCAAATGCCCGGTCAGTTGCGTTCCGTGCTGATGAGTCAATTGATTGCTCTTTTTTTATAGTGGTTTTTCTACAATCGGAGGTCGCCGACATCTGCTCGACGCCATGAGCCGTGTCGTATTAAGCAGGACCGAGGGAGGTGATGCAAGGGCGAAACTGCGGGGGTTCTGGCCATTCGCGCCGGCCCGGTTGCGCTGGCTGAAATATTTTCAAATGCCTGGAAACAAATGCCTGATGGCCAAAAAACCCAGCTCCGCTAGGCTTGCCCCCGATGCGTCACACAGGTTGTCGCAATTACCCATCGCATGGAGCGAGCAGAATGTATTTCGAGATTTACAGGCAATCCAAAGGCACGCCGAGCACCGGGAAAGGACAATGGCGCTGGCGCTTGAGGGCGGGGAACCACGAGACGATCGCCAGTGGCGAGTCGTACGTGAACAAGGCGGATTGCCTGCATGCCATCGGGTTGATCAAAGGGGTTGAGGGTGAAACGCCGGTGAAGGAGATTTAAACCTGAGGCCAGTGCCGAAACTGTTCAGATGCTGTGAACAGCGTCGGCAGTTTTCGTTTTTTGGGTTGGGCTTTCGGGTCCCATCGCGGGCAAGCCCGCTCCCACAGGTTTTGTGTCGGTCACATTATCGCGATCGACACAAAACCCTGTGGGAGCGGGCTTGCCCGCGATGGGGCCAGTAAGTTCACCCTCAAGCCCTGGCCAAAAGCCCACTTTTAGCCAGGCAACGGATACAACGCCTCATCAAACTGCGACAACCGCGGAAACTGCATCGGCTGATCATCACTCAGGTGTTCCAGACGCTGCTGGTAACTCTGCAGGAAATCCTTGCGCGCTTCGTCACTGATGTACGGCACATGCCACGCCACGAACGGTTCCAGCACGTCAAACCCGACGTAGGCCAGCGTGCCGCGCAGGATCGGCCGCAGCATGTCCTCCAGCGGACCGTGAATCGCGCCATCACCGAACATATGCTCACGGCCGCCCAAGGTGACGGAAACCAGCGCCTTTTTGCCGCTCAATCCGCCCTGGTCGTAAAAGCGTTTGCCGCCGTAGCAGATACCCGACACCAGCACCCGATCAATCCAGCCCTTGAGCATGGCCGGGGCAGAGAACCAGAAAATCGGGAAGTTCAGAATCAGCAAGTCGGCCCACAACAGTTTGTCGAGTTCCTGCTGGATGTCCGGCGCCAGCGACTGGCTCTTCACCCCCAGGCGTTGCTCCAGTGCATACACCAGGTACTCGGGATTCTCCCGCGAGGAAAAGTCATCGGCACTGGCCACCGGGTTCCAGTTCATGGCGTACAGGTCGCTGACCCGGACCTCATGCCCCTGGGCCTCAAGGGTCGCCACCGCCTGGTCACGCAAGGCGGCGGTAAAGGATTTCGGCTCCGGGTGAGCGTGGACAATCAAAACTTTCATGGCAATTCCCTAAACGTTTACAGGTTTTATGAGTGGGCGATAACGGTGCGCAGATCGTCTGTGTCGTCAAAGGTCACACCTGGATCGCCTTCACTTCGACAAACTCGTTGAGCCCCTCTTCCCCCCATTCCCGGCCATTGCCTGACTGTTTGTAGCCGCCGAACGGCGCCTGATAATTGAACGCCGCTCCGTTGAGAAAGCACTGCCCGGCACGCAACTGCCGCCCAAGGTGCAAGGCGCGCTCAGTGCTGCCGGCCCAGACACCGCTGGACAAGCCAAACGGCGAATCGTTGGCGATCTGAATCGCTTGCGCTTCATCGGTGTAAGGAATCAGGCACAGCACCGGGCCGAAGATTTCTTCCTGGGCAATGCGCATGCGGTTGTCGACATCGGCGAACAGTGTCGGGCTGACGTAGTAACCGCGCTCAAACGCTTGCGTTGCATCGCCGCCATACACCAGCCGCGCACCTTCCTGCTGGCCGACCTGAAGGTAGTCCCGCACGGTGCGCCGTTGCGCCGCCGAGCACATTGGCCCGAGGAAACTCTGCGGGTCCAGCGGATCGCCCATGCGCAGGCTATGGGTTTCGGCAATCGCCAGTTCCACCGCCTCGGCGTAACGACTGGCGGGCAGCAACATGCGGGTCAACGCGGTGCAGGTCTGGCCGGAATTGATCATCACGTCCTGCACACCGTAGCGCACGGCGGCGGCCAGATCCGCGTCCTCGGCAATCAACAGCGCCGACTTGCCGCCCAGCTCCAGGCACACGCGCTTCACCGAAGGCGCCGCCGCTTGTGCCACGCGAACCCCGGCGCCAGTGGAGCCGGTGAACGAAACCATGTCCACGTCCGGGTGCTTGGCCAGTGCTTCACCGACCTTCGAACCCGGACCGCTGACCAGGTTGAACACCCCCGCAGGCAAGCCGATGGCTTCGATGATTTGCGCCAGCAAAAACGCGTGCAATGGCGTTTCCTGGCTCGGTTTGACCACCACGGTGCAGCCGGCGGCCAGCGCCGGGGCGAGCTTGCCGATCAGCTGATGCAGCGGGTAGTTCCACGGGTTGATGAAGGCGCACACACCGACCGCCTCGCGGATGACCAGCGAATTGCCGACCTCGCGCACTTCATCCATCAAGCCGGCGAGTTCGACGTATTGCTCCAGGCCGATGATGGGCCCGTCGACCTGCACCGAGCGGCACCATTGCACCGGCATCCCCAACTCAGTGGTGATGACCGCGGCCATTTCATCGGCCCGAGCACTTAACTGCTCGGCGAGCGCACGCAGGTAACCGGCGCGAACACTCGACGGCGTCTGCGACCATGGACCGAACGCCCGGCGCGCCGCAGCCACCGCGTTGTCGACATCGCGCTCATCGCCCAGCGGCACAGAACCGGCGACTTCTTCAGTGGCCGGGTTGATAACCTCGGCGATGCCCTGCCCCGACGGAGTTTGCCAGCGGCCATCGATAAACAGCGTCTTGTGATTATGCATAGGCTTGGGCTTCCATCAGTTCAGTGGCGCAACGAGTAATTCGCTGGCAGGCGTCACGCAAGGGTTCCGCGCCCAACACCAACCCCAGACGAATGTGTCCGGCGGCGCTCGGGCCGAACGCTTCGCCGGCCAACACCGAGACGCCGTGGCGATCGAGCAAGCGGTCGGCGAACGCCTGGGCGCTGAGCCCGGTGTCGCGGATATCGACCATCACGAACATCCCGCCATCAGGTTTCAAGGCGCGCACGCCGGGGCAATCGGCCAGGCATTCGCAGACCAGATCCCGACGTTGGCGATAGGCTTCGCGCATGGCTTCCAGTTCTGGCAAGTCGCTTTCCAGCGCGACGACCGCCGCGTCCTGCACGAAATCCGGCAGACCGTAGAGCATGCACAGCGCGAGGTTTTCCAGGTGCTCGGCCAGGGCGGGCGGCGCGATCGACCAGCCGATACGCCAGCCGGTCATGGCGTGGGATTTCGACAAACTGTTGAGCGTCGCGGTGCGCTCGGCCATGCCCGGCAAACTCGCCGGGCTGATGTGTTCGCCGTCGAACAGCAACTCGCTGTAGACCTCATCGGAAATCAGCCACAGGTCGTGGGCGATGCACAGTTGTGCCAATGCCTGCCAGGTGCTGCGCGACAAACTGGCGCCCGACGGGTTGTGTGGACTGTTCAGCGCCAGCGCCCGAGTACGCGGAGTGATGCGTGCGGCCACGTCTTCGGGCAACACCCGAAAACCGTTTTCGGAACGCACCGGCACCGGAATCACCACCGCGCCGCAGGCACCGAACACCGCTTCATAGGTGACGTACATCGGTTCGGCGACAATCACTTCATCGCCCGGATTCAGTACGCACTGAGCAACGCAGAACAACGCGCATTGCGCCCCGGCGAGCACAGTGACCTGCTCCGCCGAGACCTGCTGGCCACTGCGTTTGGCGTAATGCCGGGCGATGCTTTCACGCAGCGCGCGTTTGCCACGCACGTCGGCGTAGTGGGTATTGCCGGACAACAGGCTGTCGATGGCCGCCTGCACAATCGGCACCGGCGTGTCGAAATCCGGGTCGCCGACTGACAGCAGCAGGATGTCTTCGCCCTGTTCCTGCAGCGCCAGTGCGCGGTAGTGAATGTCCCAGGCGGCAGCGCCGTCACCGGCGATGCGTTGAGTCAGATCGGAAAAGCGCATGGCCCCATCCCCTAAAAAAGCCTTTTAAAAAAAATGGAGTCAGAGCGCGCACGCATGCTTGAGTTCGATCAAGGTCACGCCGTTGCGCTTGAAGCCGTGGCGCAAGTCGGTTTGCAGCTCGGCCAGGCTTTGCGGCTCGGTCACCGTGCAACCGAACGCGCGGCCAAGGGCGGCAAAGTCCGGGTTGCGCGGCAGCACGCCAATCGGCTCGATATCCAGCCCGAGCATGTCGTCGCGGATCTGCCCCAGCGCGTCGTTGTTCCAGAGCAACACCACCAGCGGGCTGTCCAGCTCTTCGACGGCGGTGGCCAGTTCTTGTGCGGTGTAGAGAAAACCACCGTCGCCGACCAGCACCAGCCCAGGCCGCTGCGGTGCGCCGAACTTGGCGCCGATGCCCGCCGGCAAGCCATAACCCAGCGTGCCGTAGCCGGTCGGATGCAACCAGCTGCGTGGCGCCAGGCTGTTGAAGGCGTAGTTGCCGGTGTAGGCCAGTTGGGTCATGTCGGTGCTGATGAAGGCATCGTCCGGCAGCTCGGCGGCGATACGTTCGAGAATCGCCTGGTGGATCGACTGCAACGGGCCGTGGCTGCTTTGCACCGCTTCACGCAGTTTGGCCACGGATGCGGTCGCGGCGCTGGCGTCACGTTTGCCGGTTGGCAGGCGTTCGAGCAATGCAGCGAGGGTGTGTTGCGCATCGCCTTGCAGCGCCACCGCACACGGGTAGAAATCGTTGAACTTGCGCGGGTCGATGTCGACGCGCAGCAGTTCGGCACTCAGTGGCAGACGCTCGCGCCAGAAATCGGTGTCGGCCATTTCGGTGCCGACGGCCAGCACCACGTCAGCCTCGGCGATGAGTTGCCAGCCCGGCTCCACGCACAGGGTCGAGCCGGCATTGAGCGGCGCATCCGGCGGCAACAGGCCTTTGCCGGCCACGCTGGTGAACAGCGGCGCAGCGAGTCGGGTGCTGAATTCCTGTACTTGCTGCTGCGCATTCAAGGCGCCTCCGCCGGCGATGATCATCGGCCGTTTGGCGCTTTGCAGCTTGGCCACGGCCTGATCCAGTGCCGTGGCGGCCGGTACGCCACGGCTTGGACGACGCACCACTTCATTGCTCCAGTCGCGGCTGACTTTTGCTGACAACACGTCGAGCGGCACCGAGATGTGCACCGGGCGCGGACGTTCACTGTCGAACACCGCGTAAGCACGGGCGATCAACTCGGGCAGGTCCTCGGCGCTGAGCGCCACCGCCGAGAACGCGGTGATCGGCGCGGTGATTGCGCGCTGGTCCTGGGTTTCGTGCAGACAACCCCAGCCTTTACCGAGGCTGGCGGTGTGGTTGACGCTGGAAATCACCAGCATCGGAATCGAGTCGGCATAGGCCTGGCCGATGCCGGTCGCGGCGTTGGTCACGCCCGGCCCGGTGATGATGAAGCACACGCCCGGTTTGCCGCTGACCCGTGCGTAGCCGTCGGCCATGAAACTGGCGCCCTGCTCGTGCCGCGTCAGCACATGGCGAATGCCGCTGCCGGGCAGGCCGCGATACAACTCCAGCGTGTGTACGCCGGGGATACCGAACACGGTGTCGACACCGTAGTTGGCCAACAGGCGTACCAGGGCCTGGCCGCCGGTCAATGTTGTGCTTTGCATGTTCACTTCCTCACTCGTGGCCGAGGCGAATCAACGCATCGACCGCAGTCGTGCCATCGGCACCGACCAACAATGGGTTCACATCGAGTTCCAGCAACAGCCCGGCGTTCTCGCAGGCGTAATCGGCCACCGCACGAATCGCCGCCACCAGCGCGTCCAGATCCGCCGCTTCGCGACCGCGAAAACCTTGGAGCAACGCGGCGCTGCGCAGGCTCGACAAAGCCTGGCGAATGGCGCCGTCGGTGGTCGGCAACAGCAGGCTGCGACTGTCCTTGAGCAACTCCACCAGAACCCCGCCAGCGCCGATGACCAAGGCCAGGCCGAAGTCGTTTTCGCGTTTGATGCCGACGATCAATTCGGCCAACGGCGGTTTGGCCATCGGTTCCAGCAGCACCTGATCGAACGGCACCTGCGGCGCGTAATCGGCAATGCTGGTGCGCATTTTTTCCAGGGCGGCGCCCAGGGCGGCGGCGTCCTTGAGGTTCAACACCACGGCGCCGGCTTCGGTTTTGTGCGGCAGTTGGGCACTGACCGCTTTCAATACCAGTGGATAACCCAGCGCGTTGGCGTCGCTCAACGCCTCGTCCGGGGTGCTCAATACACCGTTGGGCGTCTGCAGGCCAAAGGCGCGCAACGCTTTTTTCGAATCCCATTCATTGAGCAAACGACCTTCGCCTTCCAGCGCCTGCGGGCAGTGCGGCACCAGCGCCGATTCACCGAGCGCCAGCAACACCTGACGGTTGCGCTGATAGCCAGCAATTCGACCCCACGCGGCCAGCCCGTCTTCGACGCCTTGCAACGCCGCCACGCCTTGGGCATGCAGACGTTCGCGAGCGTGGGCCGGCAGCAATTCCGGGAATGCCGAAGTGACAAAACCGGTCTTGCCGTGGCGGACCAATGCCGCGCAATACAGCTCCAGCAGCAGGTCGCATTCCTTGCGCTCGCCGGTGAATTCCGACGGGTAATCGAGCACCAGCATCGCCGCATCGGCTTCGGTGCGCAGGGCGCTGTCGAGCATGCGGTTCAAGGCTTCGCCGTCGCCCCAGATCGCCGTGGTGAAATCCAGCGGATTGACCAGGTTGGCGTAGGTTGGCAGCACTTGCGCCAATTCTCCGATCTGGCCTTCATCGAGTTTCGGCAAGCTTAGGTCGTTGCGTTCGGCGTAGTCGGCAATCAGCCCGGCGTCGCCCCCCGAACAGGCCAGTGCGATCAGGCTGTTGCCCGCCGGCAACTTGCCGCACGCCGCCGCTTTCAGGGTTTCGACAAAACTCACCGGGCCACTGACACGGATCACGCCGAGGCGCGCAAACAGACTGTCGTAGAGCGCATCGGAGCCGGACAGCGAGCTGGTGTGACTCAGCGCCAGCTCGGCACCGATCTGCGACACGCCGGTTTTCAGGGCGATGATCGGAATGCCCTTCTCCAGTGCCTTGTGTGCGGCGCGGGCGAAACCCGGGACGTTTTTCAGGCCTTCGAGATGCAAGCCGATGGCGGTGACGCGCGGCTCATCGAGCAACACGTCCATTAATTCGGCGACGCCCAGTTGCGCCTGATTGCCGACCGAGGCCATGTAGGCGATGGGCAGCGAGCGGTCGCTCATGGACACGTTGTAGGCGAAGTTGCCGCTTTGGGTCAGGACGGCGACGCCCTTCTCCACCCGTTTGCCGCCATGGGCCACCGGCCACAGTGCGGAGCTGTGCAGGTAGTCGAGCAGGCCGTAGCAGTTGGGGCCGAGCAAGGCCATGTTGCCGGCGGCTTTGAGCAATTGTTGCTGCAAGGCCTGGCCCTCGGCGCCGGTTTCGGCGAACCCGGAGGCGTAGCAGATTGCCCCGCCCGCGCCCTTGGCGGCCAGTTCGGCAACGCAGGTCAGGGTCAGCTCGCGGTTGGTCGCGATGAACACCGCGTCCGGGCCGCACGGCAGTTCAGCGATGCTGCGCACACACGGTACGCCTTCAAGGCTGTCGTGCTGCGGATTGACCAGCCACATCTCGCCAAGGTAACCGCCGTCGGCGCAGCGCTTGAGCGCGCGGGCCATGCTGCGGCCGCCGACAAACGCCACGTGGCGCGGCGCGAGCATGCGTTTGAGGTTGTCACGAATCGTTTGCGACATAGCAATTCTCCCGGCCGATCAGCGCAACAGTGGCCGCAGCAATTCGCGGGAAATGATGTGGCGCTGGATCTCCGAGGTGCCCTCCCAGACACGCTCGATCCGCGCGTTACGCCAGATGCGTTCCACCGGGCATTCGTCCATCAGGCCCATGCCGCCAAAGATCTGCACCGCCTCATCGGCGACCTTGCCGAGCACTTCACTGGCGAACAACTTGGCCATGCCGGCCTCGCCGTCGGTCATGCTGCCCTGGTCCATTTTCCAGGCGGTGTGCAAGGTCAGCAGTTCGGCGGCGCGAATCTGCGTGACCATGTCGGCGAGCTTGAACGAGATGCCCTGGTAGGTGCCGATCGGCTGGCCGAATTGCTTGCGGTCCGCAGCCCATTGCAGCGACACATCGAGCGCGCGTTGCGCCTGGCCGACGCAGTTGGCGGCGACCATCACCCGCCCGGCGGTGAGCCAGGCGTTGGCCACGTCCCAGCCCTTGCCGACTTCGCCCAGCACTTTACTGGCGGGGACGCGGCAGTCGTCGAAGAACATTTCAAAGGTGTGGTAACCGCGGTTGCTCACGCACTTGGGACCACGGCGAATGGTCATGCCCGGCGTGTCGCGATCGACCAGAAACGAGGTCACGGCGTTGCGCTGTTTGCCGTTGTGTTCGTAGGTGTCGGTGACGGCGAAAACGATAGCGAAATCGGCGTGGCCGGCGTGGCTGATAAAGTGCTTGCTGCCATTGAGAATGAAGTCATCGCCGTCGCGCACGGCACGGGTCTTGATCGCGTTGGCGTCGGAACCGGCGCCCGGTTCGGTCAGGGCGAAGCAATCGATCTTCTCGCCCTGGATGCACGGCAGCAGGTAGTCGTTGATCTGGTCACCGGTGCAGGCCATGAGGATTTTCGACGGCCGCGCGACGAACACATGCAGCGCCCATGACACCTTGGACAGTTCACGCTCGATCAGCGCCTGGGACAGGTAATCGAGGCCACCACCGCCGACTTCTTCCGGCATGTTGAAGGCATAGAAACCCGCCGCAATCGCCTTGCCGCGAATCTGTGCCGCCAATTCGGGGGAGACTTCGTCGGCGCGGTCGACCGCTTCCTCATGAGGCAGCAGTTCCTTGGCGACAAAGCTGCGTACCGCGTCCACCAACATGTCTTGTTCTTGGGTCAGTTGGAAATTCATGGGGCTACCTGTTGTTCATGTGCTGAGTAGGTGTACGGGGCAAGCCGGCGGGCCTATTGGCCGCTGAAGTGTGCCGGGCGTTTTTCGATGGCGGCGCGCAGGGCCTCGGCGCCGTCTTTGCTGCGACCGCAGAGCAGGCCGGCGGCGAGCTCGGCTTGCAGTTGCTCCGGCAGGCTGCGCTGGGCCCCTTCGCGCATGAGTTTTTTGGTCTGGGCGAAAGCGAACGTCGGGCCGTTGGCCAGGCGCGTGGCCAATTCAGTGGTCACGTTGTGCAGTTGATCATCGGCGCAGACTTCGCCGACGAGACCGGCGGCCAAGGCACGATCGGCGCCCCACAACTCGTCGAGGAACAGCAGGCGCTTGGCTTGCTCGGTGCCGATCAGGCGCGGCAGATGCCAGCTGGCACCGGCATCCGGCGAGTAGGCCATGCTGGTGTAGCCGGCCTTGAAGCGTGCCGATTGCGCGGCGATGCGCAGGTCGCAGCACAGCGTAAGGTCCATCCCGGCGCCGACGGCGGTGCCATTGATGGCGGCGATGGTTGGTTTTTCGAGGCTATACAAGCGGCTCATCAGGGCGTGGGCGGTTTCGGTCCAGCCGTAACTTTCGAGGGAGCCACGGGCTTCGGCTTCGGCCCACTCGGCGAGATCCGCGCCGGAACAGAAACTGCGGCCGCTGCCGGTCAGCACCACGACCCGAACGGCGGGATCGGCGTTGAACTCATCGAGCACGGCGTGCAGGTTTTTCAGGGTTGGAATGTCCAGCGCATTGCGCTGATCGGGGCGATCGAGCGTGATCCAGGCCACGCCGGCTTTTACCTGGCAAAGCAGAGAAATGGGAGTAGTCATGCGAATCCTCGAATTATTGTGTTTGGCATGAGGTGATGCGACTTGAGGCCATACTAAACGAGTGTTCAGCAAGACGGCAATTGGCGAAGGAATGGGCTGTAACAGCTGCGCTTACTTATTAAGTAGTTGATTTTGTTGGTTTAAGTTCTGACATCCAGCCAAACGACCACTGCGCTGTTACAACTTTGAACAACTGCCTACAGCCCGCCGCAAAACAACTGTGGGAGCGAGCCGGCTCCGGGCGGCGTTCCGACGATGAGAGCTTCACATTCAACATCTCTGCTGACTGATCGACCGCTATCGTCGGAACGCCGCCCGGAGCCGGCTCGCTCCCACAAGGGATGCGCTTTGAATCAAAGATTTAAACGGTCGGTAGGCTCGGCGCCAACACTGCTTCACGCTTGCGATGGATCAGAAAGTACGCGCCATAGCACAGCGCAATAAATCCAAAGCCCCAATACAGCGAAGGACGCTGCGTCTCATCCAGTGCCAGGAACACGAACAGCGAACAGCACAACGCAATGCACGTCAGCGGTAGCAGCGGGAACCACGGCGCGCGGTATTTCAAATCGCTGAGCTTGCCGCCATCACGCAAGTACGCCTTGCGGAATTTGTACTGCGCCAGCGCAATCACAATCCAGGTCACCGTGCCCGACATGCCGCTCACCGCCATCAGCACCATGAACAGCGTGTCCGCCGCGACGAAGCTGGTCATCAACGACACCAGCGCAAAGCACAAGGTGATGCTCAACGCCCGCAACGGCACGCCGCGTTTGCTCAACGGCGACAGACTTTTCGGCGCCATGCCGGTCTTCGACATCGCCCACAGGATGCGCGTCGAGGCATACAGGCCAGAGTTGCCCACCGACAGAATCGCGGTGAGGATCACGAAGTTCATCAGGTCGGCAGCGTAAGGAATGCCGACCATGTCGAACACCTGCACGAACGGACTTTCCATCAATCCGGCCTGCTGCCACGGCACGATCGCCGACAGCACCACGATCGCCAGCACGTAGAAAATCAACACGCGAAACACCACGTTGCGCACGGCGCGCGGGATGCTTTTTTCCGGCTGGTCGGTTTCGCCGGCGGCCACGCCCATGATCTCGCAGCCCTGGAAGGCGTAGACCACAGTCATCATCACCGCGAACACCGCCGACAAGCCGTTGGGGAACAGCGAGTCGCCGATCAGGTTGGTCATCATCGGTGCCGGTGCGCCGCTGGACAGCGGGATGGCGCCGAAAATCACCAGCACGCCGACCACGATAAAACCGAGAATCGCCGCGACCTTGATTCCGGAGAACCAGTATTCCGCTTCACCAAAAGCGCGTGTAGCCAACGCATTCAGGCCGAACAGCACCACCACGAACAGCGCCGACCAATACCAGATCGGAATGGTTGGAAACCAGCGCTCCATCAGCATGCCTGCCGCCGTGAACTCCAGGCCCACAGTCGTCGCCCAACTCATCCAGTACACCCAGCCGATCATGAACCCGGTGGCCGGCCCGATGTATTTAGTTGCATGGGTTTGAAAAGAGCCGGAAACCGGCATGTGCACGGACAGTTCGCCCAGGCACACCATCACCAGGTACATCAGGAAACCAGCAACCAGATAAGCCAGAATCGCCCCCACCGGCCCGCCCTGGTTGATCGTCACCCCGGAACCCATGAACAGCCCGGTGCCGATCACGCCGCCCAGGGACAACATGAAAATGTGCCGGCTCTTTAAAGCGCGGGTCAGATGGATGCCTTTACGTTCGGTAGATTCGCTCATGTCCGCACCCCATCAGCGAGGTGCGCGTGGCGCGAGGAGGGATCAGCTTTACGGCCGTTCATTATTATTATCTCCAATAAGCTTCGAAGACCGCGCTGTGGCGGTTGCCTCGATTATTGGAAGGCCATGTAAGCTCCCGTTGACCGTAAAGATCGAAGTTGTAAAAAGTCGTAACGAACTTGTACGTCAGCTGTGCAGCAGCTCGGCCAGCGTCTGTTGCGAACGCTGCAAGTGCGCATGAACCTGCGGCGCCAATGCCCGCAACCTTGATTCGTCGTTGACCAGGGCGGCCTCTTCCAGTGCACGCAGCACAGTGGCCAATGCCCGAAAGCCCAATGAGTCGCTGCTGCCGGCCAGGCGATGCGCCAGATGAGCGACTTCGGTGCAATCGTCGGCCTCGATCGCTTCCGTGAGCGCCTCGCGATGCTGGCTGATCGAATCGCGCAACACCGCCAGCAATCCCTGCAGTTTCTGTTCACCGAGCAAGGTGCGATGAGTGTCCAGCAGCGGCCAATCCATCGCCTCGTCATCAGGCTGCGGCGCGGGGGCGGGTGAATACCCGGCCAGCGCCTGACGCAGGCTCTTGAGCTTCAGCGGTTTGGCGAGAATGCCGTCCATCCCGGCATCCAGATAACCGCGCACCAGCGCCGGCTGCACGCTGGCGGTCAGGGCGAAGATTCGGCAATGGCGGTTCGGGCCTTCGGTGCAGCGGATCTGCGTGCACAACTCGACACCGCTGATGCCCGGCAGGTGCACATCGAGCAGGATCAAATCGAATGTCTGCGCAGCGCATTGCAGCAAGGCCTGTTCACCGTCTTCGGCTAGCCAGACCTGATGCCCGTCACGTTGCAGCAAGCCGCTGACCACGTCACGGTTCAGCGCCACGTCCTCGACCACCAGAATCTTCAGCGACTGGCCGGGCTCGTGGCGCGTTGGCAGTTCGGTAATCCCGGTAGACGCCGGCTGCAACGTCAGTTCAAACCAGAAACAACTGCCCCGCCCCACTTCACTTTCAACGCCGATCCGCCCACCCAACTGCTGCACCAGGTGTTTGCAAATGGCTAATCCGAGCCCGGTGCCGCCGAAGCGTTGCGAGACCTCTTCACTGGCCTGGGTGAAGCGCTCGAAAATCTTCTCCTGCATCGCTGGAGCAATGCCGATGCCGTTGTCCGTCACACTCACGCGCAGCCGTTGCCCGGTCTGTTCGGGGACTTGAGCCAGTAGCGCAACGTCCACTTTGACCTGACCGCCTTCGGTGAACTTGATCGCGTTGGCCAACAAGTTGCTCAATACCTGACGCAAGAATTGTTCGGCGCCGTGGTGCCGATCAGCGACTTGCGAATCCATCCGGCAGTGCAGCGTCGTGTCGTTGCTCAACGCCCGCGGTTCCAGTAGCGTCAGCACCTCATCCAACAACTGTCGGAGCGAAAAATCCACCGCTTCCGGGTGGCTGACACCTTCCTCCAGCCGAGCGAAATACAGCACTTCATTGAGAATCGACAACAACCCTTCGCCCGCCTTGTACAACGCATCCAGACGCTTGCCATCGCGCTCATCCAGACGCGCGCCGCGCAGCAGTTCCGCCATGCCGAGGATGCCGTTGAGTGGGGTGCGCAGTTCGTGGCTCATGGTCGCCAGAAAGCGAGACTTGGCGAGGTTGGCAGCCTCGGCTTCGTCCTTGGCCCGCATCAGGCTGGCGGTGCGGCGCTTGACCATTCGGAACAGTTCATCGCGATTGTCTTGCAGCGCCAGCCGATCGGTTTCCCGGCGGTCAATGTCACTGAGAATCGCCCGGCGCATGTCGTCCAGCGCATAGGCTACGGTGTCGATCTCATCCGGGTGGACGCTGCGTCGCTTGTCCAGATGCATCGGCTCGTACCAGTCACCGGCGGCGATGCGCCGCGCAAACTCGGCCATGACTTGCAGGTGCCGGGTCACCAAGCGGTAAAACAACCACGATAGCGCGACCGCCAGCCCGCACAGAAACACGCTCATCCACAGCAAACTGGTCAAACCGGTGGCATACAAACGCTGATGCACAGCGCCCAGATCGGTGCTGACTTCCAACTGCCCCAGATGCCGCAACGGCCCGGACGGCGGCTGATAGTCCAGTTGAAAACGCTCGATGCGCAGCGGCCCGACCGGGTCCGCGCTGCCATGCAGCAGATCGAAATCAGGGCTGGTCAGATGCACCCGCGCCACATCGGAGAAATCCACCAGGCCACGCAACTGCACATTCAATTGTTCCTGGTTCAAGTCCCAGAGACTGCGCTCCAGACTGGCCAGATACCCAGCGCGAATCAGTTCCATACGTGAGTCGATGTCACGCATTTCGCGGCGGTATTCGAAGTACAACTGCACGGTGCTCGCCAGCACGGTGAAGCACAGGCTGAACAACAGAATGAACAGCAGCAGACGCCGCAACAGTCCACCGGGCCGAGCGCGGATCATTTCGAATTCGCCGGCAGGTTGATCATGTCGCGGTAGGTGACTTCGCTTTCGTTGAGCAAACGGTCGACCTCCCCTGCATCGACCATGCGCTTGAGTTGCGCATCGATGTCCGGCATGCGGCTGGCCAGCGGGGAACGGCGTGACACTGCAATCCGCAGGTAGTCGACGCTCAAGGACGTGGGCAAGGCGACGATGTCTTGCGCCCCCGGCAGATTTTCGACGTACAGCTCTCCGGTGCGTCGCTCCGAGGTGATGAAGTCGATGCGCCCGCGGATCAGTTTGCCGAAGTTCTGGCGGCTGTCAGAGACCCACTCGATGTTCTGGTGTTGTGCGACCAGGCGGTCGAATTCCACGCCATAACTTTCACCAAACAACAGTCCGCCACGGTAATGGGCCAGGTCCTCCAGACGCTCGAATTTCACCAGACGCTGGCGATTGATGAACAACGCGACCTCTTCACGCAGCACCGGCACCGTGGAAAAAATCATGCTCTGCTCGCGTTGCGCGGTGTTGTAGGCCAACACCACATCGACCCGGCCTTCGGCGGCGTCGAGCAGGCAGCGTTTCCAGTTGCCGAGCACGACGATTTCCACTTCGTAGCCGAGTTTTTCGAAGAGGTTGTTCACCACGCTCGGAGCCAGGCCGCGCACCTGTTTGCCGTCGCTCCAGGAGATCGGCGGGTACACCGGATAGTCGCAATAGCGAATCTTGTCCGCCGCCATCGCGCTGTTGGCGACCAGCGCCAACAGCAGCGCAAACACCCGCCACATAAAGCTCAGGCCGCCACGCTGGCGGTGAACAGGTAACCGGCGCCGTGGATGGTGATGATCAGTTGCGGCTCGGCCGGGTCGTCGTGCAACTTGCGCCGCAAGCGTCCGACCAGCACGTCAATGGAGCGATCATTGGGCACCCACTCGCGGTTGCGGATCTGGTCCATCAGCTGATCGCGGCTCAAGGTGTGGCCGCTGTTGCGCAGGAACACGCTGAGCAACTGGTATTCGCCGTGGGTCAGCAGGGTTTCGCTGCCGGTGGGGTCGATCAGCCGCCGGCGATCGGTGTCCAGCGCCCAGTCGGCGAATTGCTTGACCGGTTTTGCGATGGCCGCCACCGACTGGGGCACCTGCGCGTGACGGACCCGGCGTATCAGGTTTTTCGCCCGGGATACCAGCTCGCGTGGGTTGAGCGGTTTGATTACGTAGTCATCGGCGCCGCATTCGAGGCCAACGATGCGGTCGATCTCATCGTTGCGCCCGGTGATCAGAATGATCCCGACTTCCGAACGGACCCGCAGCTCCCGCGTCAGGGTCAGGCCGTCCTTGCCCGGCAGGCGGATATCGAGCATCACCAGATCAACCGTCTGGCTCGCCAGAAAGGTTTCGGCCAGCTCCGCCGTGGCCGCGCAATGCACTTCATAACCTTCCTGGGACAGGTAGGCGTGCAGCAGTTCGCGAATCAGCGGATCGTCATCGACGATCAGTACCCGAGGAGTCATCGCTAGGTGTCCCGCGTATGCCCGAAGGCGTGTTTCTTATTAGAGTGTTTTGTTGCCTTGGCGCCAGAGAGTATCGACAGCTGAACGACCGATCAACAGCCCGTCGTCTGGACGCAAAACCGTTGGCGACCACCGGCCTGCAATCCATCGACCCAAGCTTCGCAAATCTGGATGCCTTGCTCCGGGGTGAAGGTGCCGGGGTTGAGGCCCGATTCCAGCCACAAACCGTCGAGTAGAGCACTGAGGCTGATAGCCGCCAGATCGGCGTCGAAGTTTTCCCAGCCCTCCTCATGCGCCAGTTCGGTCAGCACCTTGCGCAAAATGCCGCGATACTCGCCATAGGATTGTTCGTGCGCGAGGTTGATCGCCTCCGCAGTCTTGACCGCGCCCCAGAACGCCAGCCAGGCATCGAGCAGTTGCGGGTCCAGCAATTCAGCGGAAAACGAGCCGCGGAAGAACGCTGACAGACGCTCGCGAGCATTGGGCGCCGCCTGTTCCATGGCGGCGCGCAGCAACCCCATGACCCGTCCGGTCACTGCCAGGTAGGCCTCGGCGACCAGTTCATCCTTGCCGGAATAGTGATGGCTGATCAGACCGACCGAGACACCGGCCTCGGCGGAAATCTTGCGGATCGACGCGCCTTGGAAGCCGTGGCGCTTGAGGCAGACCAGCGTGGCTTCGATCAGGTTGGCCTTGCGCAACTCCGGCTCCATGCGGGAAAAACGGGCTTCCTGACTCATGGGCGACACTCTCCGTGGATCAATCGTTTAGGGCGCGGCAGGACACTCCGCGAGCTGAACGACTGTACAGCAAGAGCGTGGCAAGTCTCCAGTCAGTTGCATGCCACGCTTCCACTCACCGACACAAAACCTGTGGGAGCGTGGCTTGCCCGCGATGGGGTCATCACATCCAACATTGATGTCATCTGACAGTCCGCCATCGCGAGCAGGCTCACTCCCACAATTAATCTGAGTTGCACCCGGCTATTCGTGCCCAACACATAACCCTGTGGGAGTGAGCCTGATCGCGATGGCGTCAGCCCATCCATTCAAAACCCAGGTCAGTCCCGATAACCCGGCGCCACCCGCTCAAGCAGTCGTAACAACGCCGACCAGGCCAACTGCATGGCATCCGGGTCGCTCAACTCGCCTTCGTCCAGCGGACGGCCAGGATCGTTGAACTGACGCTCGGTGTGTTCGCACACTTCGCTCGGCGGCAAAACCAGTTCACCCGCAGCCTGCGCGGCGAGCTGGATTTCGCAGGCTTTTTCCAGGTAATACATGCGCAAGAAGGCCTGGCTCACGGTTTCGCCAACGGTCAACAAACCGTGGTTACGCAACATCAACACCGGCTTGTCGCCAAGGTCCTGCACCAGACGCTGCTGCTCGCTCATGTCCAACGCCACGCCCTCATAGTCGTGATAGGCAACCCGACCATAGAACTCCATGGAAATCTGATTCACCGGCAACAACCCGCATTTCAACGCCGCGACCGCGCAACCGGATCGGGTGTGGGTGTGCAGCACGCATTGCGCATCTTCACGTGCACCGTGGATGGCGCTGTGGATCACAAACCCCGCTGGATTCACCGGGTACGGCGACGGCTCCACAGCCCGGCCATCGAGGCCGATTTTCACCAGATTGGACGCAGTGATTTCATCGAACATCAGCCCGTACGGATTGATCAGGAAGTGATGTTCAGGCCCCGGCAGGCGCACCGAGATGTGGGTAAAAATCAGATCGGTCATGCGAAAGTGCGCGATCAATCGGTAACAGGCGGCCAGCTCTTCGCGCAGACGCTGTTCCGTCGCGCTGCGCAGGTGGTTGGCGATCTCGTTCATTGTTGTGATTCTCCAGGCTGATCGACTGCGCAAAACAGTAAGGCCGGACGCGGTGAAACGTCCAGCCGATTACGGACTACTTGCTGGCCCAGGCATTAAAACGCTCTTCGAGTTCTTCGCCGTGATCGACCCAGAACGCCACGTCCATCGACAGCGCGCCCTTCAGGTTCTGCGGCGCGGTGGGCACCCATTGCGCGAGTTTGCCATCCAGTCTGGCCGCTGCTTCAGTGTTGGTCGGCCCATAAGGGATTTGCTCGACATACTTGACCTGGGCGTCAGGCTGATTGGCGAACGCGATAAAACGCTTGGCCTGATCGACATGTTTCGAGCCCTTGATGATCGCCCAGTAATCCATGCCATACAGACTGCCCGTCCAGACCAGCCCGAGATGACTGCCGTTTTGTGCAGCGGCAGCCACACGCCCGCTATACGTCGAGGTCATCACTACATCCCCGGCCGTCAGCCATTGCGCCGGTTGCGCGCCGGCCTCCCACCACTGGATGTAAGGTTTGAGTTCGGTAAGTTTGGCGAAGGCGCGGTCGACACCCTTTGGCGTGTTCAACACTGAATAAACGTCCTCGACCTTCACCCCGTCGGCCAGCAAGGCGAACTCCAGGTTGTACACCGCGCGTTTGCGCAGCCCGCGTTTGCCGGGGATTTTCTGCACATCCCAGAAGTCGGCCCATGAGGTCGGAGCCTGCGCCAGCTTCTGCGTGTCGTAGGCAATCGCCACGCTCCACACCAGCGCTGCCGAACCGCACGGCTGTGCCGCATCGGGAATCAATTGCTCGACGCGACCCAGGGTTTTCCAATCGAGTTTTTCATACATGCCTTCATCACAACCGCGCATCAGGTCCGGGCCTTCAATCTGCACCACGTCCCAATCGGCGTTGCCGGTGTCGACCATCACTTTGATCCGGGCCATCTCACCGTTGTATTCACTCTGGATCAGCTTGCTCTTATCCACGACGCTGAACGGCTGGAAAAACGCCACATCCTGGGCTTTCTGGCCGGCGCCGCCGTAACCCACCACCACCATGTCCGGTGCTGCCTGAGCGCTGCCAAGGCCCATGGCCAGGGACAGCAACAAGGGATAAAAACCGTGCTTGAGCGTATTCGATTTCATCAGTGGTTCCTCTTGCAGGTGCCACGCGAATAACGCCCACGTGACCCTTTTTTATTGTTGTGAGGTTCGGCCCAGGTCCGGGCGCAAAATGAATCTACTGCGAGCCATAGTAAAAAAACAAGTTGATTTTTTACTAAAGGTAAATTTCTATAGACAAATAATAACAACGCCGAAAACCCGGCCTTTCGGCTTCAGCCTGCCTGGAGTACCCGTCCCATGCCGACCTCGTCCCCTGCTTTTGCGCACCTGTTCGAACCGTTGCAACTGCGTGGCAAACGCCTGAAAAACCGCATCATGTCCAGCGGTCACGACACCTCGATGCCCACCGACAACCTGGTCAACGAGCAACTGATCGCCTATCACACCGCACGGGCCGAAGGCGGTGTCGGGCTGATCGTGCTGCAAGTGGCCGGTGTGCATGACAGCGCTCGATACACCTCGCATGTGCTGATGGCCACCGACGACGCTTGTATCGAGGGCTATCGAACGATCGCTGAGCGTTGCCATGCTCACGGCACCGTGGTGCTGTCGCAGATTTTCCATCCGGGTCGGGAAATCATGGAGTCCAGCGATGGCTTGCTGGCCGTCGCCTACTCGCCGTCGGCGGTGCCCAACGAGCGTTTCCGGGTGATGCCGCGTGCGCTGGATCAAGCGATGATCGACGAGATCGTCGCCGGTTACGGTGCCGCGGCCCGACGCCTGTGTCAGGCCGGAATCGACGGCGTGGAAGTGGTCGCCAGTCATGGTTACCTGCCGGCGCAATTCATCAATCCGCGGGTCAACCGTCGCACCGATGGCTACAACGGCGAGCTGGAACAGCGCCTGCGTTTCCTGCGTGAAGTGATCGCTGCGGTGCGCGCCAACACTGATGAACACTTCATCATCGGCCTGCGCATTTCCGCCGATGAACGCGATCCCGAAGGGCTGACCGAGGACGAATCCCTGGCCGCCGTGCAATCCCTGCAACCGCTTCTGGATTACGTGCACATCGTCGCCGGCACCTCGGCGTCGTTGGGTGGTGCGGTGCATATCGTGCCGCCGATGGCGATCGAAGCCGCTTATCTGGCCAAGGAAGCCGGAACCTTTAAGGCCGGGCTGTCGATTCCACTGTTCGTCACCGGGCGCATCAACCAGCCGCAAGAAGCCGAGCTGATTCTGGCCCGCGGCCAGGCCGATGTCTGCGGCATGACCCGCGCCCTGATCTGCGACCCGCAAATGCCCAACAAAACCGACACCGGCCACGTCGAAGACGTGCGCGCCTGCATCGCCTGCAACCAGGCCTGCATCGGCCACTTCCACAAAGGCCTGCCAATTTCCTGCATCCAGCACCCGGAAACCGGGCGTGAGTTGATCTTCGGCCAGCGGCAATCGGCGGCGCAACGCAAACGCATCATGATCGCTGGCGGCGGACCGGCCGGGATGAAAG
This sequence comes from Pseudomonas sp. NPDC099000, assembly GCF_044759925.1. Classification (NCBI taxonomy): domain Bacteria; kingdom Pseudomonadati; phylum Pseudomonadota; class Gammaproteobacteria; order Pseudomonadales; family Pseudomonadaceae; genus Pseudomonas; species Pseudomonas sp. NPDC099000. Next base: position 170,266 of record NZ_JBIWAF010000003.1, on the reverse strand, counting down.
CCGCTGCCGTCGCCGCCCAGCGCGGACATGACGTGACCCTCTACGAAGCCAGCTCGCAACTCGGCGGCCAGGTCTTGCTGGCACAACTGCTGCCTCGACGCGCGGAATTCGGTGGCGCCAGCACCAACCTGCAACGCGAAATGGAACTGGCCGGCGTGCGCGTCGTGCGCAACACCCGTGTCGACCGGGAGTTGGTCGAACGCGAACGTCCGGACATGGTCATCATCGCCACCGGCGCCGAACCGTATTGGCCAGCGTTCGAGCGCGGCGGTGAATTGCAGGTCGTAGACGCCTGGCAAGTGCTGCGCGAGGAGGTGAAAATCGGTCGCTCCGTGGTGGTCCTCGACTGGCGCGCCGACTGGATCGGCCCCGGCATCGCCGAACGCCTGGTACGCGCCGGGCACCAGGTGCAACTCGCCGTCAACGGCACCCATTGCGGGGAAAACCTGCCGCTGTATGTGCGCGATCAACTGGCCGGCGAACTGCACAAACTCGGCATCCCGATTACCCCCTACGCCCGCCTGTACGGCTGCGACGACAACACCGTTTACCTGCAACACACCGCCAGCGGCGAACCGATGCTCTTCGAAAACATCGACACTCTGGTGCTCTGCCAGGGCCATCAACCCGTCGATACCCTCGGCGCCGACCTGCAAGACCTGGTGGAATTTCGTCGCATCGGCGATTGCCTCGCCCCGCGTACCGCCGAAGAAGCCATTTACGAAGGTTTGAAAGTCGCCTGGGCGCTTTGAGGCTGTTTTATACTCCGGGGCTTTTACTCACCCCGGTTTGGAGCATGCCATGAGCAACAGCAGCAAGATGCCGCCTGCCAGCAGCGCGCCCACACAGGACAGCGCCACGGCAGAACCGCATTTTCTCGGCACACGGATTCGTGGGTTGCGTAAACGTCGGGGCATGACCCTGGCAGAACTGGCGCAGATGAGCGAGCTGACGGCGGGGTATATCAGCCAGCTGGAACGGAATCTGGCTTATCCGTCCATTCCTGCGTTGTTCAATATCGCCCGCAGTTTGGGGGTGACCATTCAGTGGTTCTTTGCCAGCGAGGGCAATACCGCGCCTGAAGATAACGGCGTTGTGGTGCGCAAGAACACTCGGATGAGCGTGCATTATGAGGATGGGATTGTGGATCAGCTGCTGACGCCGCAGCCGAATCGGCAGTTGGAGATGCTGCATTCACGGTTTCCGCCCGGGACCTACAGTCAGCAGAGTTATAGCCATGAAGGCGAAGAGGCCGGGTATTTGCTGTCCGGTAGTTTTGAGCTGTGGGTGGGGGAGCGGCATTTCCAGCTGAGTGAGGGGGATAGTTTCAGCTTTTCGAGCCAGGAGCCGCATCGGTATGGGAACCCTGGGGAGGTGGATGCGGTGGTGATCTGGGTAATTACGCCGCCTTCGTTTTGAAGATTCGGCCCGTCTCGGTGCTTGATAGATTCAGGTAGCTCGACCACTGCACAAAAAAACCGGCGTCTGGCCGGTTTTTTGTTCGTTCGTTTACAACCACCCGAACCCTTTTCCCATGACTGCCGCCAAACCCAGCGCGGCAGTAATCAAAGCGCCGAACAGTAAACGAAAATCCGTTCGAGCTTCATTCCGCTGATCACGAAAATCTGTGCGAAGGTCACCGAGGTCACGCCGGACGTATTCGATGTGCGTTTCAAGTTTGGATACACGCGGTTCCAATGGGTTTTCTCCTGGAGGACCTGGTGGTCTTCGTCCATTATCTTCCCCGCCACTCCTTTTGTTGCTCGGGAAGCGGTCGGGGTAATGCTCATCAAGGTTTACCAGCACAAAAGGCTCACTCATCGCAGACCTCCAGCGCACCGGCGTTGCTTGTGTCTTCGACGACGATATCTGCCAACACACTCAGCGAATGCAGGCGAATAAATCCGCAGTACGTGCAGTTCAGCATCACCGCTGGCGTGCCGGAGCGTAAATACTCTTTGCCACATGACCAAGGCAACCCTACGCCCGTCGCCCCGGCCTGGAGTGGCAACTCCCACTCATCATGCTCACAGAACGGGCACTCGGTATTCTTTATTCGCGCTTTGAAAATGTCGGCCAACCGCCCCGTATCCAGATGAAGATCCCTGGACATTGGCTTGCTTCGTGACACCCCGGTCTGATCATCACTCTGAAAACCTTCTTCACTGCTGCTGTACATCGCTACCTCCTCCTTGAGGGAATAAATCATCGATTAACCGATCAACCAGAAGATGGTGCGTAACGTCCAGCCACCTGCTCGACCGCGAAGTCATTACGGATGCCTTCGCTGAAAAACGAATATACCTTCGATCAATCTCGGACGTATCCGCGTGCGAAGTAGGACGATTCTCTTGTTTGTGTCAGCCTGGAATTATGGCTGTGGGATCTGTCCAGGCGCTTCTTATTCAAAGCTGGCCAGCGTCAGGGTCACAGGTTTCTTAGATGAGTGGGGTCTTCAGTTGGAAAGGTCAGTGGCCGCTCCGGCGTTGCCCCGGCATCGCTTTCAGATCCAGCCTGAGGCCTGGAAATGATCGGAGCCACCAGTCGCAACACACCCCTTTCAATCAATGAGAGAAGTCCAAAAGTAATAAAGCCAAAAATCAGCCCGACAACCAAAATGCTCAACGGGTGAATTTGCACGGCGTCGGAGCTTTCCAGCATGTAGAGAAAAGCCTGAACAGCGACGGCCACGCAGGCCGCAACAGCTGCTATCAGCTTGATAATCAACCAAAGCCGCCGCCATCTGTTCATGCTCTTCCCCGCGATCCGGTGATTTAGCTCTTTATTGCATGATAGCTAATGAGCGGGATGCGCCTTGTATTCCAGATCAATCGGCGTGGCTCTGATCGCTGGCCGAGACAAAAACCAAAACGCCAGAAACGAAAAAGCCCCGTAACTTTTCAGCTACGGGGCTTTTTCTATGTAATGGCGGAGAGATAGGGATTCGAACCCTAGGTACCGGTGAAGGTACAACGGATTTCGAATCCGTCCCATTCGGCCACTCTGGCATCTCTCCAACGGCGCGCATCATAACAACACTTTCGCCGGAAGCGAACCCCCTAAGCGAAATTTTTCCGTGCTATCAGATGCTTGCGTCGGTTAAAGCGGTACGCCCAGACGATTGGCGACTTCCTCGTAGGCTTCGATGACGTCACCGAGGCCCTGACGGAAGCGGTCTTTGTCCATTTTCTTGCCGGTGGCCTTGTCCCACAGGCGGCAGCCGTCTGGACTGAATTCGTCGCCCAGGACGATGGAGCCGTCGGAGAACACGCCGAATTCCAGTTTGAAGTCGACCAGCAGCAGGCCGGCATCGTCGAACAGTTTGCTCAGGACTTCGTTGACCTTGAGCGACAGTTCTTTCATGCGAACCAGTTGCTCGGCGGTGCCCCAACCGAAGGCCACAACGTGGGATTCGTTGATGAACGGGTCGCCCTTGGCGTCGTCCTTCAGGAACAGTTCGAAGGTGTAAGGGTTGAGCTTCATGCCTTCTTCGACGCCCAGGCGCTTGACCAGGCTGCCGGCGGCGTAGTTACGCACGACGCACTCGACCGGGATCATGTCGAGCTTCTTCACCAGGCATTCGTTGTCGCCCAGCAGTTTGTCGAACTGGGTCGGCACGCCGGCGGCTTCGAGTTTCTGCATGATGAAGGCGTTGAACTTGTTGTTCACCATGCCTTTGCGGTCGAGCTGCTCGATGCGCTTGCCGTCGAACGCCGAGGTGTCGTTGCGAAACAGCAGGATCAAGCGGTCAGCGTCGTCGGTCTTGAAAACCGATTTGGCTTTGCCGCGGTAGAGTTCTTCAAGTTTTTCCATGATGGGCTCCGCTTGCTAAGTAGGTGGGCTAGGCGATGTGTCGCCAGTCGAGCCCTGAATCTTGATCGGCCAGTTGCAGCCAGTCCGGGTCGCACCCGAGGGTGTCGACAAAACATTGCCGGGCCAGCTGCGGCAGGTTGTTCTTGCTGCTCAGATGGGCCAGGACCAGGTGTTGCAGGCCTTGCCAGCCCAACTCAGACACCAGGAATGCCGCCTGGTGGTTGTTCAAATGTCCCAGTTCACCGCCCACCCGCTGCTTCAGGAAGTACGGGTAGTGACCGCGAGCCAGCATGTCACGGCAATGGTTGGACTCGATCATCAACGCATCGAGGTCCCGATAGCCGTCCAGCACCTTGTTGCAATACGAACCCAGGTCGGTCAGCAGGCCGAAGCGCCGCTCACCGTCGCTGAAGACGTACTGCGTCGGTTCCTGTGCATCGTGGGCCACGGCAATGACGCCGATGCTCAGTGCGCCGATCTGCAGTTGCTCGCCGCCGGCCAGAAGGCCAGCCGGTTCAATCGGTTTGCGCATCCCGCGCAGGGTCCCGCGACTGAGGTAGACAGGCAGATTGTAGCGCCGAGACAGCAAACCCACGCCATGCACGTGGTCGGCATGTTCGTGGGTCACGAGTATCGCGCTCAACTGCGCCGGGTTAACACCCAGGCGCAGCAGGCGTTTTTCGGTTTCCCGCAGGGAGAAACCACAATCCACCAGCACATACGTGTCAGCGCTGGCTATCAGCGTGCCGTTCCCTTGGCTACCGCTGCCGAGAACGGCAAAACGCATGTGATCAGCCCAGGTTGTCCTGAATCACGCTCAACACTTTGCGCGCCACTTCTGCCGGCGCCACGGTGTTGATGTTTTTCTCGACGGTGACCTGGACGTTCTCGCCAACCTTGCTCAGACGAACCTGATAACGCTCGGCACGGGCTTCAACTTCTTCCTTGCTCGGCGCGCTGCCGAACAGGCCGCTGAAGAAGCCAGGCTTGTCGTCTTTCTTCTCGGCTTTTTCGGAGAGGTTGATGTAGTACAGACCCAGGCTGCGGTTGATGTCTTCAACACGCCATTCGCCCTGTTCCAGCGCGCGACCAACACTCGACCAGGCGCGGTCCAGGTCAGGACCGACGTTCAGAACCGGGTTGCCGCTGCCGTCTTCGCTCAGGCTGACGCGATTTGGCGTATCGAAATCACGGGAGGCCAGCATGGAGACCGAACCGCCCTTCTCCGAGATGCGGCTCATGCTCGCGAGCATGTCGTCGACCAGTGCCGCGTCCAGGCCAGTGTTGACCGAACGGTTGGTGAAGGCCACGTCGGCGGTGCTGCCGGCAGGACGCTCGGCGCTGACCACGTAGATTTCGCTGGTGTTGCGCTGAACGCCCGGCTCGATACGCACTCGAACGCGGGTTTCGCTGTCGGTGCTGACGCCGGCGGCGCTCAGGCGCTTGGCCATCGCGGCCGACAGTTCGTCGGAACGCTGCCAGGTGGTGGTGAATTCGCCGGTTTGCGGCTTTTGTTCGTCCAGACGGAAACCGTTGTCCTGGAAGAACTGTACCGCCACTGGCCAGGCTTCGGCGGGTGGATTCTGGGCCAGGATCGAACGCGAATCACCGCTCTTCTGCAGCGAGTAGGCACTGGCGTCAGCCGAGGCCGACAGTGGCTGCGGACGCGGCACGATGTATTCGCCTTTGGCGGTGTCATCAGCCACGTTGCGCGGGATCGGCAGCAGCGGATCCAGACGCTTGGCGGTGCTGACGTCCGTAGGCAATTGCATGGGTGCAGTCTGTTGCGCTTCCAGGTAATCGCTACCACGGTCACGGAAATAACCTTCCGGGCCCCAGACCCATCCACAGCCACTGGTGCTGGAGATAATCAAGGCAAGTGCGGAAAGTCCGGCCAATCGCTTCATGCGTAGTGCTTCCTCAATTAAACCAGTACGCCGGACTGGCGCATGGCCTGCCGCAGCGGTTCGTGACAGGCAGCGCTGAGCCAGGTGAGCGGCAGACGGATACCGTCCGGCATCAAGCCCATTTCATGCAGCGCCCATTTCACGGGGATAGGGTTGGATTCGATAAACAGGGTTTTATTGAGCGGCATCAGCTTTTCGTGAATCGCGCGGGCCGTGACGGCGTCGCCTTTCAGGGCAGCGTTGCACAGGTCGCTCATGTCGCGCGGGGCGACGTTGGCGGTGACCGAGATGTTGCCTTTGCCGCCGAGCAGGATCAGCTCGACTGCGGTGGCGTCGTCACCGGAAAGCACCACGAAGTCTTTGCTGACGCCGTCGATGATGGCTTTGGCCCGAGCCAGGTCGCCCGTGGCTTCCTTGATGCCGATGATGTTTTTCACGGTCGACAGGCGGATCACGGTTTCGGTCAGCATGTCGCAGGCGGTACGGCCCGGCACGTTGTACAGGATCTGCGGGATGTCGACGGCTTCGGCGATGGCCTTGAAGTGCTGGTACAAGCCTTCCTGGGTCGGCTTGTTGTAGTACGGCGTAACCAACAGGCAAGCATCGGCGCCGGCGGTCTTCGCATTGGTGGTCAGCTCGATGGCTTCGCGCGTCGAGTTGGCGCCGGTACCGGCGATCACCGGAATGCGCCCTGCCACCTGCTTCACCACGTAACGAATCACTTCGATGTGCTCGTTCACGTCAAGGGTGGCCGATTCACCTGTAGTGCCGACGGCCACGATCGCGTGGGTGCCGTTCTGCAGGTGAAAGTCCACCAGTTTGCTCAGGCTGTCCCAGTCGAGACGACCTTGTGCATCCATGGGTGTGACCAGTGCCACCATACTGCCCGCAATCATGCAACCGCTCCTGCCGGAAAAAGAGAGCGGTAATGGTACTGGCGCCAAGATGCTTGTACAAGCAAAGTACTGCGCTGCTGCCATTCCCCTTGGCGCTGCTTTTCGCTACCCTTCAGACTTTGATCGGTACTGACAAGCTCGTACGCCGGGTTTCAGCCTCCATTTTCGGCATCACAAGCCCCGATCCAGCGTTGCCACCCCTCGCTCCTGCCTTGATGGAGCACGTTGCAACCTTCGGCCCGGGTTTTCTGAATTCGCATCCGCAGGCTCGCCCCCGGTAGTAAAAGCCCGTAAAAGTATCGACCGCTCATCGCTTTAGGAATGCTGCATGTCCACCCCCACAGTTCGCGAACAATTCCTTGTCATCAGTGCCCTCGGCGCCAACCCCATGGAGCTGACTAACGTCCTGTGCCGCGCCAGCCATGAAAACCGCTGCGCCGTGGTCACGTCTCGCCTGACCCGTCACGGCGAGTGCAGCGCGTTGATCCTCGAAATCTCCGGCAGCTGGGACGCCCTGGCGCGCCTTGAAGGCAGCCTGTCGGGCCTCGCCAAGAAGCACGCATTCACCGTTAACGTGGTGCGCAGCGCGGCCCTGGAGAATCGTCCTCAGGCTTTGCCCTACGTCGCTTATGTCAGTTCGGCCTATCGTTCGGACATCATCAACGAGCTGTGCCAATTCTTCATGGACCACAACGTCGAGCTGGAAAACCTGACCTGCGACACGTATCAGGCGCCGCAAACCGGCGGCACCATGCTCAACGCCACGTTTACCGTGACTTTGCCGGCCGGCGTGCAGATCAGCTGGTTGCGTGATCAGTTCCTGGATTTCGCCGACGCGCTGAACCTGGACGCACTGATCGAACCGTGGCGCCCACAAAACCCAATGTAAGGAAGCTTTCATGGCCGTTGCCATCGACCAACCGGTTGCCGACTTCGAAGCACCCGCCACCAATGGACAGACCGTCAGCCTCGCGGGCCTTAAAGGCAAGCAAGTGGTGATCTACTTCTATCCGAAAGACAGTACGCCAGGCTGCACCACTCAGGGCCAGGGCTTTCGCGATCAGCTTGATGCCTTTAAAGCAGCAAACACCGAAGTTTTCGGCGTGTCGCGTGACAGCTTGAAATCCCACGAGAACTTCAAGGCCAAGCAAGCGTTCACCTTCGAGCTGATCAGCGACAAGGAAGAAGCGCTGTGCCAGTTGTTTGATGTGATCAAGCTGAAGAAGCTGTATGGCAAGGAATACATGGGCGTTGATCGCAGCACGTTCCTGATTGATAAGGACGGTGTGCTGCGTCAGGAATGGCGCGGCGTGAAGGTGCCGGGGCATGTGGATGCTGTTTTGGCGGCGGCTCAGGCATTGAACAAGGCCTGATTTATCTGGCGCCCGTTCTGACGCCTTCGCGGGCAAGCCTCGCTCCTACAAATTATGCGCGCCAAATCGAGCGATTGACGCAAAACCTGTAGGAGCGAGGCTCGCCCGCGAAGAGGCCCTCAAGACTGTCAGTCAAAGCAACGGCGCCACCACCGGTTCCTTGCGCGGCCAGGCATCCAGCACCGCCTTGAACAGCGTCGCCAGCGGAATCGCAAAGAACACTCCCCAAAAGCCCCACAACCCGCCAAACAACAGCACCGCGCAGATGATTGCAACCGGGTGCAGGTTGACCGCTTCCGAAAACAACAGCGGCACCAGCACGTTGCCATCCAGCACCTGGATGATTCCGTAAACCGCCATCAAATAGATGAACTGATCGCTCCAGCCCCACTGGAACAACGCAATCAGCAGTACCGGCACCGTCACGACTACCGCGCCGACGTAAGGCACCACCACCGACACGCCCACCAACAGTGCCAGCAGCGCCGCGTAGTTGAGCCCCAGCACGACGAAACCGATGTAGGTCACACCACCGCAGATGAAAATCTCGATGACTTTGCCGCGAATGTAGTTGGCAATCTGCCGGTTCATCTCGTGGGCAACCCGGGTAATCAGCGCCCGCTCACGCGGCAGGTAGCCGCGCACCCACTGGCCAATCATTTCCCGATCCTTGAGGAAGAAGAACACCAGGATCGGCACCAGCACCAGATAGATCATGATGTTCACCAGCAACGGCAGGCTCGACAGCGAGAACGTCAGCGCCCACTGACCGAACTTGCCGATCTCGCCCCGCGCCACTTCGATGGCCTGCAGCACCTGCTCGTCCGATACCAGATGCGGATAGCGTTCGGGCAGCAGCAACAGCAGCGATTGCCACTTGGCGAGCATGCCGGGTAGTTCATTGAACAGCGTGATCAGCTGATGCCAGAGCAACGGCACCACGACAATGATGAACACCAGCAAAACGCCCATGAACAAGGCGAAGACCAGCCCCACCGCTACCCCACCGGGCATGCGCAGGCGTTCGAGGGTGACGACCAGGCCTTGCATCAGATACGCCAGCACCATCCCGGCCAGCACTGGCGCAAGCATGCCGCCCAACGTGATCACGGCGGTAAAGGCCAGAAACAGCAGCACCGCCAGCACCACGGCTTCTTCATCGGAGAAGTAGCGCTGAATCCAATCGCGTAACACCTTGAACATCAAAAATCCTTAGAAATGAACGCAGCAGGTTTCAGGCTTTTTTCAACCAGTAGCGGTAAACACCCGCCTCATCTTCTTCACGAAGCAGCGTATGACCGGCCAAGCGGGCAAAGGTGCGAAAGTCGCGCTGGGAGCCCGCATCGGTGGCGATGACCTTGAGCACCGCGCCACTGGCCAGTCGATTGAGCTCCAGCTTGGCCTTGAGCAATGGCAAAGGGCAATTCAGGCCACTGGCGTCCAGTTCAGCGTCATGGGCTACAGCGTCGGTCATTACATCGCTCCGGGTCAGGTGGTGGAGTTGCCTAGAATATCTGGTCCCAAGCCAAGTGTCCGGCTACAGTAAGGTCTTTGTCGACTAAGGCTTTGTGCATGACTTTTTTGCGCCCTACCCTGCTGACGCTCGCTTGCCTGCTCGCCTCACCGGGCTTCGCCGACGACCTGCCGTCACTCGGCGACGCCAGTTCTGCCATTGTCTCGCCGCAACAGGAATACCAGCTGGGCCGTGCGTGGCTGGCACTGTTGCGCAGTCAGGTCTCGCAGCTCAACGATCCGCAGCTCAAGGATTACGTCGAATCCAGCGTCTACCGCCTGGTGGAAACCAGCCAGGTCAATGACCGGCGCCTGGAGTTCATCCTGATCAACAGCCCGCAGCTCAACGCCTTTGCGGCGCCGGGCGGGATTGTCGGGGTCAACGGCGGTCTGTTCCTCAATGCGCAGACCGAGGGCGAGTACGCTTCGGTACTGGCGCACGAATTGGCTCACTTGTCGCAACGCCACTTTGCCCGTGGTGTCGAAGCCCAACAGCGCATGCAAGTGCCGATGATGGCTGCCCTGCTGGCCGGTATCGTCATTGCGGCCGCCGGTGCCGGCGACGCCGGGATCGCGGCGATTGCGGGCACTCAGGCGGCGGCTATTCAGGAACAACGACGTTTCTCCCGCCAGAACGAACAGGAAGCCGATCGCATCGGCATCCTTAACCTGGAAAAAGCCGGTTACGACCCGCGTTCGATGCCGACCATGTTCGAACGGTTGATGCGCCAATACCGCTTCGACGCCAAACCGCCAGAATTCCTGCTGACTCACCCGGTGACCGAATCGCGGATCGCCGACACCCGCAACCGCGCCGAACAGGCCAAGCCAGGCGGCGTCGAAGACACCATGCGGTATCAGCTGATTCGTGCGCGCGTTCAGCTGGTTTACGAAGAAACCCCAGGCCTGGGCGCCAAGCGCTTCCGCGCGCAACTCGATGAGAACCCGAAAAACGACGTCGCTCGTTATGGCCTGGCGATCGCCCAGATCAAGGGCGGCCAGTTGAACGAAGCTCGCGAGAACCTCAAGCTGCTGCTGGCCAAATCACCGAACGAAATCATCTACAACCTGGCGCAGGTCGATCTGGACATTACCAATAATCGTCTGCCCGATGCTCAAACACGGGTTGACCGGATGCTGACGCAGTACCCTGGCAACTATCCGTTGAACCAGGTGCGTGTCGATCTGCTGCTCAAACAAAACCGCGCGGCAGATGCCGAGAAGGCGCTCGAAGGGTTGCTCAAGTCGCGCCCGGACGATCCGGACGTGTGGTATCAGGTGGCCGAGACGCGCGGCCTGTCAGGCAATATCATCGGTCTGCATCAGGCTCGCGCGGAGTACTTCGCCCTCGTGGGCGACTATCGCCAAGCCATTCAGCAACTGGACTTCGCCAAGCGCAAGGCCGGCACCAACTTCCCGCTGTCGTCGCGCATCGACGCTCGGCAACGTGAGTTGATGGAGCAGGAGCGCATGGTCAAGGACATGATGGGCTGACCCGCTTCCAGAAACATAAAACGCAGACACAAAAAAACCGCCTCTTTCGAGGCGGTTTTTCATTCAGCCGACAACCGGTTTATTCAGCCAGTTTGAAGGTGATGAAGCTGGCACGACCTTGACGCAGAACCCGCATGGACACCGAACGATTCTTCGGCAGCGCCTTGGCGATTTCAGCGAACTCCTTGCTGTCGTTGATTGCCTGGTTGTTCAGGTGAGTGATCACATCATTTGGCTTCAAGCCGATGAGCGATGCAGGTCCGTCCTGAACTTCCTTGATCACCACCCCACCTTTGAGGTCGTAGGTCTTCTTCTGCTCAGCGGTCAGATCGACGACGGCAACGCCCAGACGATTGCTGTTGGTTTCAACGCCGGACTTGAGTTTCGAGTCCAGCTCTTTACCTTCGTCGGGGATCGCGCCAACCGTCAGCTCGACATTCTTGCGCTTGCCGTCGCGAATCACTTCAAGTTTGGCCTTCTCGCCTTCTTTCAGTGCGCCCACCAGGTGCGGAAGATCGGCAGACATGACGATCGGCTGACCGTTCATGCTCAGGATCACGTCGCCGACTTGCAGATCACCCTTGGCAGCCGGGCCATCTTCCTGGATCTGGGCCACCAGCGCACCGGCCGGCTTCTCAAGACCGAACGACTCGGCCAGATCCTTGTTCACTTCCTGGATCACCACACCCAACCAGCCACGGCTGACTTTGCCGCCACTTTTCAGCTGATTGGAAACGTCCATGGCCACATCGATAGGGATCGCGAACGACACGCCCATGAAGCCGCCGGAACGGGTGTAAATCTGCGAATTGATCCCAACCACTTCACCGGCCAGGTTGAACAGCGGACCACCTGAGTTACCCGGATTGATGGGCACGTCGGTCTGAATGAACGGCACATAGTTCTCATTCGGCAGGCTACGACCGACAGCGCTGACGATGCCTTGGGTCACGGTATGATCGAAGCCGAACGGCGAGCCGATCGCTACGACCCACTGGCCGGCCTTCAGGTCCTGGGATTTACCCAGTTTCAGGACTGGCAGATCCTTGCCTTCGATTTTCAGCAACGCCACGTCGGAGCGTGGATCGGTGCCAACCAGCTTGGCTTTCAATTCACTGCGATCGGAGAGACGAACGAGAATTTCGTCGGCATCGGCGATCACGTGGTTGTTGGTCAGGATGTAGCCGTCTGGCGAGATGATAAAGCCCGAGCCCAGGGATTGCGCTTCACGCTGGCGATCACCGCGAGGCGAGCGTGGCTGCTGCGGCATGCCCCGCTCGAAGAACTCGCGCAGCGCTGGCGGCAAGCCTTCAAGGTCGGGCATCTGACTGGACACACTGCGGTCCGGCAGCTTTTGCGTGGTACTGATGTTCACCACCGCGGGCGAGGCCTGCTCGACCAGTTGGGTGAAGTCAGGCAATTCGACTGCTTGCGCAGTGACCACCTGACCGAGCACCAGCACGGTGGCAAAAATGGAAAGATAAGACTTCAAACGTGGTATCGACATACGGCTCCCGTTACGACGAGCATGGTTAAGCGATATGGAGCAAGGAACACCGGGAAAGATACGCCGGTATTTTTGTTCCGGGAACAACAAAACAAGGCCAGAGCCGTGAGGCTCTGACCTATAGAAAAATTCAGGTTTTTTTGCAAATTGAAATGCTCACCAAACATTTCGATAATCAGCTCACTACTTGGTTGCAGTGGCATCGGAGCGCATGGACAGCGCAATCCGTTCAGCAGTACCTATCGGAATCTCACCGACCACGGTCACCATCATCTCGCCTTGAGGGGTCGTCAAGCGTCGAGAAACAGCAACGGTTGGGCCTAACTGGGTGCGGGTGTCGGTGACGGTGGCACCGTTCAACGGCTCAAGGAATACCGAGAAACGCGCCAGACCATCGTCGAACATCAGACTATTGACTTGGGTTTTGGTCTCCGGATCCTTGCGGGCGCTGCTGCTGGTCAACTCGAAACCGGGTGGAAGCCAGTCCGAATGCCAGACCTGGGTAGCCTTGACGGCGGAAGCCTTGTCTCTGTCGAGGTTAACAGCCTTGCAATCGTCGCCTGCTTGCAAGTCGCTGTCCGACGGCACGCTGGCAGTATTCAACTGGGTGAACTGGAAGCGTTCCAGCAACTGCCCTTTGTCATTAAGCAGCAATGACTTCAGCGGCAAGCCGGTTTCCTTGTCAAGGTGAAGCTCAAAGCCGTAGCGATGCTGATCACGTGGCTTCAGTGAAACAATCACTGCCGCACGGCCAGCCACACGCGACTTGCCAATGACGGCAAGCTCATACCAATTCTTCAGTTTTTGTGGATCGAGTGCACGAGCAGCAGAGTTGGGTGAATCTCCGAGCCCTGCTATCAGGGTGCCGCTGACGCATTGAGTATGTCCATCAATGCGCACGACTTCCTGTGCTGAACCGTCGAGCTGGAGTAACCGCTCGCGGACCTTGCCATCCTGGACACGGTGCCAGATGTTATGGGTAGAAAAACTACCGTTACGCTCGTAAACGAAAGTGCCGTTAAAGCTTTGCTGTTGCTCGGCCTGACCAAGACGGGTCAACCAGTCCTGGGCTTCATCGGCGTGGGCTGGAACAATGAACCAGCCACCGAGCAGAAGCGAAAGTAGAGGTATGGCGCGCATGATCCTCCTTAACGGTTTTCCAGGCTTGCTGCACGAGCGTAAGGCAGAGCGCTCTCAGTACCTTTCAGTGCAGCCTGTTGAGCATGTTGGCGCAAGTAGCCTGGCAGACGCTGATCGTGCCAGCCTGGTTGACCTTGCAATACGCCGTTGGCCATAGGGCCAGTGGCTTCCGAACTCTCATTGTAGCCTGCCAATACAGCTGGACCCTTGACCTGAGGAACGGCCAGACCCGGTTGAGTGGATTGCTGAGCAAGTTCGACACCCGCGATCTCGTCCTGGTTGTACAGGCGTACACCTGCCAACACGGCAACGGTCACCGAAGCAGCGACAGCCAGACGACCCAGGCTGCGCCATGGACCACGGGAGGCTTTTGCCGGTACGGCTTCGTCGGCCAAAGCAGCAGAAACTGCCGCGGCGATGTCCAGACGTGGAAGCAGCAGATCCTTGTGCATAACTGCCCGAGCGATCTGATAACGAGCCCATGTTTCACGGGTTTCAACATCGTCAAAGGCATTCAATACCCGACGCAATTCCAGTTCGTCCGCTTCGTTATCCATCACTGCGGACAGCGATTCCTGCAGGGCTTCACGACTCATGGCGTTCCTCTCTTGGCTATCGCCGCTGTCTCAGTTTTCCTGCAACAACGGCTGCAGGGCTTTATCGATGGCCTCCCGAGCGCGGAAAATCCGGGAGCGCACGGTACCCACCGGACATTGCATGACCGCCGCAATGTCCTCGTAACTCAGACCATCGAATTCACGTAAAGTTAACGCCGTACGCAAATCTTCTGGCAGTTGCTGGATGGTTCGATGGACGGTGCCTTCGATCTCATCCCGCAGCAATGCACGCTCTGGCGACTCGAGATCCTTGAGGCCATGATCGCCATCGTAGAACTCTGCATCTTCGGAACTGACATCGCTATCCGGCGGCCGACGGCCGCGTGAAACCAGATAATTCTTCGCCGTGTTGATGGCGATGCGGTAAAGCCACGTATAAAACGCGCTGTCTCCGCGAAAGTTTCCAAGTGCGCGGTAGGCCTTGATAAAGGCTTCCTGTGCCACATCCTGGGCTTCATGGGTGTCGTGCACGAAACGCACGATCAACCCGAGAATTTTGTGCTGGTATTTCAGCACTAGCAGATCGAAAGCTCGCTTGTCGCCGCGTTGAACGCGCTCGACGAGCTGCTGATCCTCTTCCTGGGTTAGCATGAACACTCCTCGATAAGCTCGGAGGAGGCTTGCATAACTAAACGACCAGACTTGCAAACATAGACTCGGGCTTTTCGCAAAAGTTCTCCCCCTCCAAGCAAGTTTCCTGCGGGCTCTGATTTGGCACGCACGAAAAGCGCAGCTCGGCATGACCCGGCTGCGCGAATAATCTTGTCATCGGATTCACTGGCAAGGACCAAACCGCAAGTCCCGTCCTGAAACCGACACTGTCCTTCTTTTCAGGCACCGTCTATTGATCTTGGGCCTTTGGCAAAAGTTCCAAATATTTATAGTCGGGCGAAAGCGACATTGTGCAACCCGGAACAGAAAAAGACTGTTAAATCGTTGATACAGTCGCCTTGTCGCGGAACCGGCCGAAAAACCATCCGACGAAGCGTCAGGTATTTTCTGTCACGGTAGTTTCACAATGCCATATGCGCTCGGGTATTGTGCCGCTCCCCCCCTCTATATACTAGTGGGCTGTGTGGCTGCCTTGACTCGCCGTTCCAGGAGTCTTGCGCCAACCCCGACCCGGGTCGCTTTGAGCGGAATCCTGAAATGAGCCAACAGTTTCAACACGATGTTCTGGTCATTGGCAGCGGCGCTGCCGGTTTGAGCCTTGCGCTGACCTTGCCCGAAAATTTGCGCATCGCCGTATTGAGTAAGGGCGACCTCGCCAACGGCTCTACTTTTTGGGCCCAGGGCGGCGTCGCTGCCGTTCTGGACGACACCGATACTGTCGAATCCCACGTCGATGACACCCTGAATGCCGGCGGCGGCCTCTGCCACGAAGACGCCGTGCGTTTTACCGTTGAGCACAGTAAAGAAGCCATCCAGTGGCTGATCGACCAAGGCGTCCCGTTTACCCGCGATGAACAGTCCGGCACCGAAGACGGCGGATTCGAATTTCACCTGACTCGCGAAGGCGGTCACAGTCATCGGCGCATCATCCATGCCGCCGATGCCACGGGCGCAGCGATTTTCAGAACCTTGCTCGACAAGGCCAGGCAACGACCGAATATCGAACTGCTGGAGCAGCGGGTCGCGATCGACCTGATCACAGAAAAACGCCTGGGTCTGGAAGGCGATCGCTGCCTCGGCGCCTACGTCCTCAATCGCGGGACCGGTGAAGTCGACACCTACGGCGCTCGCTTTGTGATCCTCGCATCGGGTGGCGCAGCAAAGGTCTATCTCTATACCAGCAACCCCGACGGCGCCTGCGGTGATGGCATCGCCATGGCGTGGCGTTCCGGCTGCCGGGTGGCCAACCTGGAGTTCAACCAGTTCCACCCGACCTGCCTTTACCACCCGCAAGCCAAGAGTTTCCTGATCACCGAAGCCCTGCGCGGCGAAGGCGCACACCTGAAGCTGCCCAACGGCGAACGCTTCATGCAGCGCTTCGACCCGCGTGCCGAGCTGGCCCCACGCGACATCGTCGCCCGAGCCATCGACCATGAGATGAAGCGCCTGGGTGTCGACTGCGTCTATCTGGACATCAGCCACAAGCCTGAAGCGTTCATCAAGACTCATTTCCCGACGGTGTATGAACGCTGCCTAGAATTTTCCATCGACATCACCAAGCAACCGATTCCCGTGGTTCCGGCGGCGCACTACACCTGTGGCGGCGTGATGGTCGATCAGAATGGTCGCACCGACGTGCCGGGACTGTATGCCATTGGCGAAACCAGTTTCACCGGTCTGCACGGCGCCAACCGCATGGCCAGCAACTCGCTGCTGGAGTGTTTCGTCTACGCCCGTTCGGCGGCGGCGGACATTCTGGAACAGCTGCCGCAGGTTTCGATTCCGGTCGCCCTGCCCGTCTGGGACGCGAGCCAGGTCACCGATTCCGACGAAGACGTGATCATTGCGCACAACTGGGATGAACTGCGGCGATTCATGTGGGACTACGTGGGCATCGTGCGCACGAATAAGCGCTTGCAACGCGCGCAGCACCGCGTGCGGCTGCTGCTGGACGAAATCGACGAGTTCTACAGCAACTATAAGGTCAGTCGGGATTTGATCGAGCTGCGCAACCTGGCCCAGGTGGCGGAGCTGATGATCCAGTCAGCCATGGAGCGCAAGGAAAGTCGCGGCCTGCATTACACCCTCGACTACCCGAACATGCTGCCGGTCGCGCTGGACACTATTCTGGTGCCGCCCACCTACGCCGACTGAATGTGAGTCGCACCCGCAGGCGTCGGTGCACATCCGTCGCCTGCGAATCCCGGGGAACGCAGATCGATCTGACTCGCCGTTCGTCTCTCAGTCGAAAACGCAGCACCACCATCATTGGCAACGCCAGGCTGTCCGGTCGCAGTTGCACGGACTGCCAGCCTGAGGCCTGATTCCACAACTGCCAGCCATCGGCATCGCGACGCAAGCCGCGGAATGCTTGTGGATGTGTCAGCAAAATCTGGCGCGGCAGCAGCCAGACGCCGTGAACCACACACAGCGTCATGCCGAGCAAACTGGCCCAGAGCGGTATGGAAAGAAGAAACAAAGAACCCAGCGCGAACAGCTGGGCCACAAGATACGCCGCCAGCAACTGCCGTGAGGCATGCCAGCGGCATTCGAACGCATTACTTGGGCTGGACACGATCCAGGATCATGCGGACCATGCGCTGAAGCTCCGGATCTTCCGATTCGGCGCGTTCCATGAACCAGCCGAACATGTCCTGATCTTCGCATTCGAGCAGCTTGCGGTAGCAATCGCGGTCGACGTCGTTGAGGTGCGGGTAGACCTCTTTCACGAACGGCACCAGCAACACGTCAAGCTCGAGCATGCCGCGGCGGCTGTGCCAGTAGAGGCGATTCAGTTCAACATCTTCGACCATGGAGCGCTCCTCAAATAGGCGGCAAGTATACAGGCCCAAGCCCGGTCGAACACTCGGCTTTGGTCGGGCGCCATCGATCCTTTGTGAACTACCCATTTCGAGAGCGCCCCCTTATGATGTCCCCCAGACTCTTTACCCTGCGATGACCCATGGCCGATTCTGCTTTTTTCTGCACCCTGTCCCATGAAGGCGTTCTTGCAGTCCGCGGCGCGGACGCCAGCAAATTCCTGCAAGGCCAATTGACCTGCAACCTCAATTACCTGAGCGACACCCAGGCCAGTCTTGGCGCCCGCTGCACGCAGAAAGGCCGGATGCAATCGAGTTTCCGCATCGTGCTGGAAGGTGACGGCGTTCTGTTGGCGATGGCCACCGAACTGCTCGAACCGCAGTTGGCGGACCTGAAAAAGTACGCCGTGTTCTCCAAATCCAAACTGACCGATGAAAGCGCCGCCTGGGTCCGCTTCGGCCTCGATCATGGCGATGCCGCACTGAGCAGCCTGGGTCTTGAGCTGCCGGCAGACACCGACAGCGTCGTGCGTCATGAAGGTCTGATCGCCATTCGCGTCTCGTCGGACCGCGCTGAACTGTGGGTCTCTGCCGATCAGACCGACGTCACCAAGGGCAAGCTGTCCTCCCTGCTGCCCGAGGGCACCCTGAATCAATGGCTGCTGGGCCAGATCCGCGCAGGGATCGGCCAGGTCATGCCGAGCACCCGCGAGTTGTTCATCCCGCAGATGCTCAACCTGCAAGCCGTCGGTGGCGTGAGTTTCAAAAAGGGTTGCTACACCGGCCAGGAAATCGTCGCGCGCATGCAGTACCTGGGCAAACTCAAGCGTCGCTTGTATCGCCTGAGCCTGGATGCCAGCGAATTACCCGAGCCCGGCACACAACTGTTTTCCCCGTCCCATGGCAGTTCTATCGGCGAAGTGGTGCTGGCCGCCAACGCCGGGCAAAACATTGAACTCCTGGCCGTGCTGCAAGCCGAAGCAGCAGAAGGTGGCGACATTCATCTGGGCGCCCTCGAAGGGCCGGCCCTGCACCTGCTCGACCTGCCTTATCAACTGGATCGCGATCGCGAAATCCAGCGTTAACCGCAGCACTTGTTGCAACACCCTAGAGAAAAGAAATGAGCGAGCTGGCGGATAAGGTCCAACAGGATTTGGTTGAGGCCATCGATAACGATGACCTGGTTCTGCCAACGTTACCGGAAGTGGCCCTGCAGATTCGCAAGGCCGCCGAAGATCCGGAAGTCAGTGTCAGCGCCCTGAGCAAAGTGATCGGCCGTGATACGGCGTTGTCGGCGCGGCTGATAAAAGTGGTCAATAGCCCGCTGTTGCGCGCGACTCAGGAAGTCACGGACCTGCACACGGCGATCACGCGGCTGGGCGTCAACTACAGCAGCAATCTGGCGATCGGCCTGGTGATGGAGCAGATTTTCCACGCCCGCTCTGAAGTGGTGGAGCAGAAAATGCGCGATGTCTGGCGTAAAAGCCTGGAGATCGCCGGGGTCAGCTATGCGCTGTGCCGCAGTTACACGCAGCTCAAACCTGATCAGGCAGCCCTTGGCGGACTGGTGCATCAGATTGGCGTACTGCCGATCCTGACCTACGCCGAAGATCATTATGAATTGCTGTCTGACCCGGTCAGCCTCAACCATGTCATCGACCGCATTCACCCCTTGATCGGCGACAAACTGCTCAGGGTCTGGGAGTTTCCGGAAATGCTGGTGCAGTTGCCGGGGTTATATCTGGATTTCAATCGCCAGTCGGAGCGGGTCGATTATGTCGATCTGGTTCAGGTGGCCAGCCTGTATTGCCACAAGGACACCGATCATCCACTGGCCCGCATCGATGCGTTCAGCGTGCCGGCCTTCAAGAAATTGGGGATCGATCCGGAGAACGAGGCGATGTGCCGGGATCTGGAAGAATCGCGATCGATGTTTTACTGATCATTGTGGCGAGGGGGCTTGTCGGATCGCCGCACCGCCCCGTTCGAGTGCGCAGCAGTCGTAAAACCATGATGTGCGGTGTATCAGATACACCGCGTTTGCTGATTTGGGGGCCGCTTCGCAGCCCAACGGGGGCAAGCCACCTCGCCACAGGTAATGTGTTTCACTCCCCCGCAATAAAACTCACCCGCACCTTCAACCCCGCCGACTCACCATCGTGCAGGCTGATCTGCGCCAGGTGCGCGCGACAAATCTCGCCGACAATCGCCAACCCCAGCCCAGACCCTGCCACCTGCTGGTTGCGCCGGTAAAAGCGCTCGAACACCCGATCCCGCTCATCGATGGGAATCCCCGGCCCGTCGTCCTCGACCTCCAGCACCGCCGGTGCCGTGACCCGCAGAATCACATTGCCGCCCGGCGGTGTGTGCGCGAGGGCGTTGTCCACCAGGTTGCTCAGCAGTTCGTTCAACAGCGTCGGCTCGCCGCGCAGCCACACCGGTTCGTCCGCTTCCAGCGCCAAGGCGACGCCGCGGGCATGGGCCAACGGCGCCATGGCCATGCCCAGCTCGCGCGCCAACTGACTCAGGTCCAACAACTGCGCGCCGCCTTCGGCAATCGCCCGGGCCCCGTTCTCTACCCGCGCCAGTGAAAGCAATTGATTGGCCAGGTGAGTCAGGCGATCCGTGCCTTGGGCAGCAGTTTCCAGGGTGCTGCGCCAGGTTTGCGGTTCATTTGAACGCAGGCCCAGTTCGAGTCGAGCCTTGAGCGCCGCCAACGGCGTGCGCAGTTCATGGGCAGCATCGGCGATGAATTGCGCTTGACGCTCGAACTGCCCGCGCAGGCGCTCGGTAAAGTGATTGAGCGCGCGCACCAGCGGCCACAATTCATGCTGCACTTCCACCAAGGGTAATGGCCGCAAATCATCCGACTGACGCTCTTCCACCGCCGTGCGCAAGCGCTCCAGCGGACGCAACGCCGCGCTGACCGCAAACCAGACCATCAACAAAGCACCGACCGCCAGCATGCCCAGACGCAGCAAGGTGTCCGCCGCCAGACTGCGGGCCATCGCGACCCGCGCCTCGTCGGTTTCTGCCACGCGGATTTCAGCCATGCCGTTCATGTTCGGTTCGCTCACGGGTTTGAGCAGGCTCACCACGCGTACGTTCTGCCCACGGTATTGGGCGTTATAGAAGCGTGCCAGTGCCGGATAGTCGTCGGTACGCGGCGTTCCCGGGGGCGGTGGCGGGAGATTTTCGTAACCGGAAATCAGCTTCTGATTGATGTCGTTGACCAGGTAAAAAATCCGTCCGGCACTGTCGTATGCAAACGTATCGAGGGCCACGTAAGGTACGTCGGCACTGAGGCTGCCATCACGCTGGGACACGCCGGCGGCGATGGTTCGCGCCGACGCCAGCAGGGTCCGGTCATAGGCTGTGTCAGCGGCTTCGCGACCATTCCAGTACGCGCTCAAACCACTGGCGAGCATTAACACCACCAACAACAGCGCGAGGTTCCACAGCAACCGCCAGCGCAGGCTGCTGGGCTTATGCATCGCGGCTTTCCAGCAAATAGCCGAGACCGCGGAAGGTCACGATGGCGACCGGTTGGCCGTCGAGTTTCTTGCGCAGGCGGTGGACGTAGATTTCGATGGCATCCGGGCTGGCTTCTTCATCCAGGCCAAACACCTGAGAAGCCAGCTGCTCTTTGCTCATCACCCGACCCGGCCGGGCGATCAACGCTTCGAGGACCGCCTGTTCGCGGGAGGTCAGGGTCAGCAATTCTTCACCGAGGGTGAAGCGCCGAGTGTCCAGGTCATAGGCCAGCACGCCGCAGCGCTGCTGACGCTCACCGCCCAGCACACTGCGTCGCAACAAGGCTTTGACCCGGGCTTCGAGTTCGGTCAGTTCGAACGGTTTGGCCAGGTAATCGTCGGCGCCGAGGTTGAGTCCGTGCACCCGGTCCTTGACGTCGCTGCGCGCGGTCAGCATCAGCACCGGCAGGTTTTTGCCCCGAGCCCTCAGGCGCGCCAGCACTTCGAATCCATCCATGCGCGGCAGGCCGACATCGAGGATCGCCACCGCGTACTCCTCGCTGCTCAAGGCCAGGTCGGCCGCCACGCCGTCGTGCAGCACATCCACGGTCAGCCCGGTGCTCTTGAGCGCCTGGGCGACGCTTTCGGCGAGCTGCAGATGGTCTTCGACGAGCAGAACACGCATGGATCTTTACCTCATTCAGGGATGGTCGACGCCATTCTTTGGCGCGGAGTTTACAGCCGCATCCGCCGCTGTGAAGCCTGAAAACTGTGAAAGCCAACTGAAAGGTTAGTGAAAGGTTGGCCCGTTAGAGTCGGCCCACGGATGGTTTCGACTGCGGACCAGCCGATCGTGCTTTGAAATGTAGCTCCCGAAAAACGCCTTGATGCGTTTTCGCCAATAAGAACAATAACGAGGTACTGCACCATGCTGGCCAGACAGCTTCAGGTTTACCCGCCCCGCCCGTTTTTTCAATCCCCATCGTTCACGCTTGTCAGCGCCGATACCGGCTGCACGGCGCGAAACCGCCGCACCTGAAACATCCCCAAAAACAATAACTCCCGTGGAGACAACAATGAATCGATCACTGCGCCGTTTCGCCCTCGCCGCCAGCTGCATGCTGTTCGCCGGCCAACTGATGGCCGAGCCAAAACGCCCTGAATGCATCGCCCCGGCCTCGCCAGGCGGCGGTTTCGACCTGACCTGCAAACTGGCGCAAAGCGCGCTGGTAAATGAAAAACTGCTGACCAAACCGATGCGCGTGACCTACATGCCCGGCGGTGTCGGCGCGGTGGCGTACAACGCGGTGGTCGCTCAACGTCCGGCCGATGCCGGCACGCTGGTGGCGTGGTCCAGCGGTTCGCTGCTGAACCTGGCCCAAGGCAAGTTCGGTCGTTTCGATGAAACCAACGTTCGCTGGCTGGCCGCCGTCGGCACCAGCTATGGCGCCATCGCGGTGAAAAGCGATTCGCCCTACAAGTCCCTAGACGATCTGGTCCAGGCGCTGAAGAAAGACCCGAGCAAAGTGGTGATCGGTTCCGGCGGCACCGTCGGCAGCCAGGACTGGATGCAGACCGCGTTGATCGCCAAGGCCGCGGGTATCAACCCGCGTGACCTGCGTTACGTCGCCCTCGAAGGCGGCGGTGAAATCGCCACCGCCCTGCTCGGCGGCCACATCCAGGTCGGCAGCACCGACATCTCCGACTCCATGCCGCACATCCAGAGCGGTGACATGCGCCTGCTGGCCGTGTTCTCCGAGAAGCGTCTGGACGAGCCGGAAATGAAAGACATCCCAACCGCCAAAGAGCAAGGCTACGACATCGTCTGGCCAGTGGTTC
The DNA here is from genome assembly GCF_044759925.1 of Pseudomonas sp. NPDC099000. Classification (NCBI taxonomy): domain Bacteria; kingdom Pseudomonadati; phylum Pseudomonadota; class Gammaproteobacteria; order Pseudomonadales; family Pseudomonadaceae; genus Pseudomonas; species Pseudomonas sp. NPDC099000. The sequence goes on along the minus strand of NZ_JBIWAF010000003.1, from coordinate 147,264 downwards.
GCGGTTTCTACCTCGGGCCAAAGGTCAGCGACGAAGACTACGCCTGGTGGAAAGAGGCTTTCGACAAACTGCTGGCGTCCGAAGACTTCGCCAAGCTGCGCGATCAGCGTGAGCTCTTCCCGTTCGCCATGACCGGCCCGGAGCTGGACACCTACGTGAAAAAGCAAGTGTCGGATTACAAAGTGCTGGCCAAAGAGTTCGGCCTGATCCAGTGATCGCCTCTATCTAGCGGCTGCGGTCCCGTTTTCGCAGGACCGCAGCACAGGAGTTTCCCATGCTCTTACAACGCTTTTTTGCTTCGGTGCTGTTGCTGGCCTGTCTCAGCCTGGTGCTGATGGCTTGGCCCTACCAGGCGCCTTTTTCCTACGAACCAATCGGACCACGCGCCTTCCCTTTGTTGATGCTGGGGCTGATGGGCCTGGGTCTGGTCTACATGGTGTATCGCCCCTCGCCGATCAAACACTCCGATGAAGATCCGCCGATGGATCGCGAAACCCTGACCAAGATCGGCCTTTGCGTGGTGTTGCTCCTGATCTTCGCCGGGCTGTTCGAACCCCTGGGCTTCATCCTCAGCAGCATGCTGATTGGTATTCCGATGGCCCGCCTGTACGGCGGACGCTGGTTGCCGAGCGCGGTGATTATCAGCCTGATGAGTATCGGGCTGTACCTGCTGTTCGACAAAGTCATGGACGTGCCACTGCCTCTGGGCCTGCTCGACGTTCTGGAGAACTGATATGGATACGCTTGGTTATTTGAGTCACGGCTTCGGCGTCGCATTGACCCCTTACAACCTGGTGACAGCACTGTGCGGCACGCTGATCGGTACCGTCGTCGGTCTGCTGCCGGGGCTGGGCCCGATCAACGGCGTCGCGTTGTTGATCCCGATTGCCTTCGCCCTCGGTCTGCCGCCGGAATCGGCGTTGATCCTGCTGGCGGCGGTCTACCTGGGCTGTGAGTACGGCGGCCGGATCAGTTCGATTCTGCTGAACATTCCGGGCGAAGCCTCCACCGTGATGACCACCCTCGACGGTTACCCGATGGCCCGTCAAGGCATGGCCGGCGTGGCGCTGTCGCTGTCGGCCTGGAGCTCATTCATCGGTGCCTTCATCGCCACCTGCGGGATGGTGATCTTCGCGCCGATCCTGGCGAAATGGGCGATTGCCTTCGGTCCGGCGGAATACTTCGTACTGATGGTGTTCGCAATCGTCTGCCTCGGCGGCATGGCCGGCGATCGGCCGCTCAAGACATTTATTGCCGCGTTGATCGGCCTGTTCCTGTCCACCGTCGGCATCGATGCCAACAGCGGTGTCTATCGCTTTACCGGCGACAACATTCACCTGACCGACGGCATTCAGTTTGTGGTGCTGGTACTGGGCCTGTTCTCCATCAGCGAAATCCTCTTGCTGCTGGAAAAAACCCACCGTGGCCAGGAAGCGTTCAAAGCCACCGGTCGCATGATGTTCAACTTCAAAGAAGCGGCTTCGGTGTTCTGGGTGAACATGCGTTGCGGTGTACTCGGCTTCATCATGGGCGTGCTGCCGGGTGCCGGTGCGACACTGGCCAGTGCCGTGGCCTACATGACCGAGAAACGTATCGCTGGCCCAAGCGGAAAATTCGGACAAGGCGACAAACGTGGTCTCGCCGCCCCGGAAACCGCCATCGGTGCCGAAGCCTGCGGTGCGTTGGTGCCGATGCTGACACTGGGTGTTCCAGGGTCGGGCACCACAGCGGTGATGATCGGCGCGCTGTCGCTGTACAACATCACGCCGGGCCCACTGCTGTTTCAACAGCAACCGGACATCGTCTGGGGCCTGATCGCGTCGTTGTTCATCGCCAACATCATGCTGGTGATCCTCAACATCCCGATGATCCGCATCTTCACCCGCATCCTCGCCGTGCCGAACTGGGCGCTGGTGCCGATGATAGCGATCATTACCGCCATCGGCGTTTTCGCGGTGCATGCCACCACCTTCGATCTGTTCCTGATGATCGGCATCGGCATCTTCGGCTACATTCTGCGCAAGCTCGACTTTCCGCTGTCGCCCGTTCTGCTGGGCTTCATCCTCGGAGGTTTGATGGAACAGAATCTGCGCCGCGCCTTGTCGATCTCCAACGGTTCGCTGGAAATACTCTGGTCGAGCGGGATCACTATGGGTGTCTGGGCGTTGATCGCGGTGATGTTGCTGGTGCCGATCCTGCGGATCTGGCGCAAACGTTCGGTTGCCCGGCGCGTTGTCGCCGATGTCTGATCGAACACCCTTCAAAGCCTGGTGGGGTACGCCGCTGGTCGGTGCGCTGGGCGGTTACCTCGCCAGTCTGGTGGGCTGGCCGCTGCCGTGGATGGTCGGCTCGTTGCTGGCGATCATCCTGGTGCGCTGCCTGACACCCTGGCAATTGGCGGAAATCCCTGGCGGCCGCAAGTGCGGCCAGTGGGTTGTCGGCATCGGCATTGGCCTGCACTTCACCCCGGTGGTGATGGAGCAGGTGTTGAGTCACTTCGGTCTGATCTTCTTCGGTGCGTTGATCACCAGCCTGTCCGCCGTGGTCGGGGTCTGGTTGATGCGACGCACCGGGGAGGATCGCGCCACCGCGTTCTTTTCCAGCATGCCCGGCGGTTCCGGGGAGATGGTCAACCTCGGCGCGCGTAACGGCGCTGTGCTCAGTCGTGTTGCGGCGGGGCAAAGTCTGCGGGTGTTGGTGGTGGTGCTTTGTGTGCCGGCGGCGTTCAAGTATTTGTTGGGTGACGGCGCACCGATTTTTCATCCGTCCACCGTCAATTGGTGGTGGCTCGCTCTTCTCTTCCCAGTGGGCGCCTTGGCGGCGTGGCTCTGGGAACGTCTGCGTCAACCCAATCCGTGGCTGTTCGGGCCGTTGCTGGTGAGTGCAGCGGTGAGCATTGGTTGGGATTTGCACATCGGCTTGCCCAATGGTGGCAGCCAGATCGGCCAATGGCTGATCGGCAGCGGCTTGGGTTGTCATTTCAATCGGCAGTTTTTCCGCCGTGCGCCCTCTTTTATGGGGCGGACCTTGATCGGCACGATTTTGACCATGTTGATCGCTACGGCGGCGGCCCTGGGCTTGAGTGCGCTGACACATCTGGATCTGCGTTCGCTGACGTTGGGCATGATGCCCGGCGGGATTGCAGAAATGAGCCTGACGGCGGAGACCCTGCAATTGTCGGTGCCGCTGGTGACGGCGATGCAGGTAATGCGGCTGTTGTTTGTGTTATTTCTGGCGGAGCCGTTGTTCAGGTATTGGAATCGCGAGCCGGAACAACCCTGACCCGATCCCTGTGGCGAGGGGGCTTGCCCCCGTTCGGCTGCGCAGCCGTCGTAAATCCTGCAGATTCGGTTTTACTGGGAGAATGCAGAGGGCCGCTTCGCGACCCAACGGGGGCAAGCCCCCTCGCCACAAAAGCCCGCGAAGCTTTTAGACTGGCGGCAACCGCCACTCGATCGGCGTTTCGCCATTCTGCTCAAGAAACTTGTTGGTCCGACTGAAATGCCCACAGCCCAGAAATCCGCGATAGGCGGACAACGGTGACGGATGCACCGACGTCAGCACCAGGTGCTTGGTCGCATCGATCAGTTTCTGTTTGCTCTGGGCATGCGCGCCCCACAGCATGAACACCAGATGCGGTTGCTGCTGGCTGACCACTTCAATGATCCGATCCGTGAAAAACTGCCAGCCCTTGTCTTTGTGCGCATTGGCATTGGCCCGCTCAACCGTCATCGTGGTGTTGAGCATCAACACGCCCTGCTCGGCCCAGCTCTGCAGGTAGCCGTGATTGGGAATGTCGATGTTCAGGTCGCGTTTCAGCTCTTTATAGATGTTCACCAGCGACGGCGGCGCCGGTACGCCCGGTTGCACCGAGAAGCACAGCCCGTGGGCCTGTCCCGGGCCGTGATACGGATCCTGGCCGAGGATGACAACTTTGACCTTGTCCAGCGGCGTGGAATTAAGTGCGTTGAAAATCATGGGTCCCGGAGGATAGATTTCCTTACCCGCCGCGCGCTCCTGTTGCAGGAAGTTGCGCAACTCTGCCATGTAAGGCTGGTCGAATTCGGCACGTAGCGCCTCCTTCCAGCTCGGTTCGAGTTTGATACGGTCATCAGCAGTCATGGTTACATCCGGCAAAAACAATGGGGCGAACCCTAGGAAAGCCCACCACGCTTGTCAATTGATCTGACGCAGATCCGGCAATTTCCTGTACAGCGATCATACTGAACGCTCAATTTCCCGATCGAGGTCACGATGAATCTGCACTTCGAAGAACTCACCGGCACCGACGGCGCGCGCATCGGCGTTGCCAGCCTGGATGCCGAAAAGTCGCTCAACGCCCTCTCCTTGCCCATGATCAACGCCCTGCGCGATCAGATGGACGCCTGGGCGAAGGATCCGCAAATCGTCTGCGTTCTGTTGCGCGGCAACGGCGCCAAGGCTTTTTGCGCCGGCGGCGAAGTGCGCAGCCTGGTGGAAGCCTGTCGTGCTCATCCGGGGGAAGTACCGCCCTTGGCCGCGCACTTCTTTGCAGCGGAATATCGCCTGGACTTCAATCTGCACACGTACCCCAAACCGCTGATCTGCTGGGGCCATGGTTATGTGCTGGGCGGTGGCATGGGGTTGCTGCAAGGTGCAAGCATCCGGATTGTCACTCCGAGCAGCCGCCTGGCGATGCCGGAGATCAGTATCGGTTTGTACCCGGATGTCGGGGCCAGTTGGTTTCTGTCACGCCTGCCTGGCAAGCTCGGATTGTTTCTCGGTCTAACTGGTGCTCATATGAACGGTCGCGATGCGATGGATCTGGACCTGGCCGACCGTTTCCTGCTCGATGAACAGCAGGAAGAGCTGATGGGAGGCCTGCTGCAGTTGAACTGGCAGGAACAGACACCGATGCAGCTAAACAGTCTGCTCAAAGCACTGCAGCAGGAAGCTATCGCGCAAATGCCCGAAGCCCAGTGGCTTCCGCGACGCCAGCAGATCGATGAGCTGCTGGATGTCAGTGACGTGCGCTGCGCCTGGAAGGCCATCAGCCAGCTGCGTGACAGTACGGATCTGCTGCTCAGCCGAGCCGCGAAAACCATGACCGAAGGCTCGCCCCTGACCGCTCATCTGGTGTGGGAACAGATCGCCCGCGCCCGGCACATGTCGCTGGCTCAGGTCTTTCAGATGGAATACACGATAAGCCTCAATTGCTGCCGTCATCCGGAGTTCAGCGAAGGCGTGCGAGCACGGTTGATCGACAAGGATCAAAAACCGCATTGGCACTGGCCGGACATTAATAATCTGCCGGATGCAGTGGTAGAAGCGCATTTCCACAAGGCCTGGGAAGGCCGGCATCCTCTGGCCGATCTGTAGTAATACTGAAATTCAGGCATAAAAAAGCGGCGCTTCATGCGCCGCTTTTATATGAGTGTTTAACGGTGGCCGCCTCGGCCATCGTGATCGCCGCGACCGTTATGGTCACCTCGCCCACCGTGATTGTGGCGTCCGCCATGGCCACGGTTGTCATTGCTCCAACCCCCGCGGTTCCGCCCGTCCCAACCATGGGCCCGGTAGTCGCCCCGTTGCGACTGGTAATAACGCGGTGCCGGTTGATAAACCCGCGGTTGGTGGTAATACCGCGGTGTTGGCTGGTAATACCGCGCTGGTGGCGCGTAGTAACGGCGTGGCTGCGTGTAATAACCGCCGCCACCTGAATAGTAAGGTCCGCCACCGGCATAATAGGCGGGCGCTGGCGAGGTATAGACCTCGGAACTGTAGTAGCTGCCTCCTCCATCGGAATAGGGCACGCACGCACCAAGAGACAATCCCAATACTGCAATCAGAAGAATTCGGTGGAGCTGTTTTCGACAGAGCATGGCGGCCTCCTGGACCGCGAGTGAGCCGTACCAGCGACGCTGGCAGGCGACAGTCAATTATTCGGTGACTGTCGAAAGATCAGACATCGTTTTCGAAATCTGGTGCGTTCCTGAAACAGATTGAAACAAGTCGCCGATGAAAGGTTTTTCATCTATTCACCCGCTGATTAATGGTGGCCTCCACGATATCCACCACCGTAATGACGCGGCCCGTGCCCGCCCCAATAGTAGTAGCGATAGCCGCCATAGAAGCGCGGGCCGTAGTAGTAACGCGGGCCGTAATAGTAGGAATAGGGTGAATAGCCGGGGTAGTAATAAGGCGCGGAATACACATCGTAACCACCGGCGTAGTAATAGCAGCCGGACAGCCCCAGACCGAGAACCATACCGAGTAACAGTCGACGAAACATGGCGGCCTCCTGAAAGACCCACAGCCGGAACAGGCCGGCTGACACCCATTTGACTGGCAATGCCGGGGCGAGTGCCGAGGGGTGCGGACCTTCAGATCAGCGGCCACGACGTCCCATAGCGGTGCGCCTGCGCACCATCACAAGGCAACACCGCCTCGCCTGCCCCAAGCGCTAATCGCCCAATCCCCCACCCTAGAGCCCTCAAGCCAACTTGGCACGGCTCTCGCTTTAGCAAATCCGTGCAGGAGTCATCACAAGGTTCGCGGCACCACAATTTGCAATGGCTGACTAGGGTTCCGGCTCGCTACGGCGAGTGACTGGTCCGAGAGTTGGCGACCTCCAGTTGAGGTTACACGGCGGGACAAAAGCCCGGGAGACAAGCCACCGTTCGCGGTGCCGCGTTGACTCCTGCCCGCCCTTGATCAACTGGAGAACCACCCATGCTCAAGCTTCGTTTACCCGCCCTGCTCGCCGCTGCATTCGCAGCCTTCGTGAGCGTCTCGTCCCAGGCCGCACAAAAAGACCACTTCAGTGTCTGCTGGACCATCTACGCCGGCTGGATGCCGTGGGAATACGCCGGCAGCCAAGGCATCGTCGACAAATGGGCGAAGAAGTACGGCATCAAGATCGATGTGGTGCAGCTCAATGACTACGTCGAATCCATCAACCAGTACACCGCCGGCCAGTTCGACGGCTGCACCATGACCAACATGGATGCGCTGACCATTCCGGCGGCCGGTGGCGTCGACAGCACCGCGCTGATCGTCAGCGACTTCTCCAATGGCAACGACGGCATCGTGCTCAAGGGCGACGGCAAGAAAATCACCGACCTCAAAGGCATGGACGTCAATCTGGTGGAACTCTCTGTCTCCCATTACCTGCTGGCCCGGGCGCTGGATTCGGTCGATCTGACCGAGAAAGACCTGAAAGTGGTCAACACCTCCGACGCCGATATCTCAGCTGCCTTCAACACCGATCAGGTCAACGCCGTCACCACCTGGAACCCGATGCTTTCGGACATAAAGGCCAAGCCCGGTGTGACCGAAGTCTTCAACTCCAGCCAGATCCCCGGCGAAATCATGGACATGATGGTGGTCAACAGCGCCACCCTCAAAGACAACCCGGCCCTGGGCAAAGCGCTGACCGGTGCGTGGTTCGAAGTGGTCGAGTTGATGAACGCGAAAAACGCCGCCAGCAAGGTCGCACTCGAACACATGGCCAAAGCCTCGGGCACCGACCTCGCCGGTTTCCAGTCGCAACTGGACACCACCAAATTGTTCGCCACACCCAAAGAAGCCCTGGCCTTCTCCACCAGCAAGCAGCTGCCGGAAACCATGCGCAAAGTCGCCGAGTTCTCGTTCCAGCACGGCTTGCTCGGTGAAGGCGCCAAGGATACCAGCGCGGTGGGCATGGCCTTCGCCAATGGCGTGACCAGCGGCGACAAGACCAACCTCAAGCTGCGCTTCGACCCGACCTACGTGCAGATGGCCGCTGACGCCAAGCTGTAAACCGGAGGACTGGCCATGCGCCTGATCAATCGCCACCCGGATCGCCCGAGTCGCCTGCTGTTGGTGATCCTGCCGTTCGCCCTGGTGCTTTTCGCCTACTTCATGGGCTCGGCTGAGCGGCTGACGGACAACCCCAACGACAAGCTGTTGCCGAGCGCCGTGCAGATGACCGACGCGGTGAAACGCCTGGCCTTCACTGCCGACTCTCGCACCGGTGAATACGTGTTGTGGCAAGACACAGCATCAAGCCTGCGCCGCCTGGCCATCGGCCTCGGCATCAGCGCGCTGGCCGGGCTGTGCCTGGGCATCGCCGCCGGGACGTTGCCGCTGTTCGGCGCGCCGTTGTCGCCGTTGCTGACGGTGCTGTCGATGGTGCCGCCGCTGGCGATCCTGCCGATTCTGTTCATCGTCTTCGGGCTGGGGGAGTTGTCGAAAGTGATGCTGATCGTGATCGGCATCACCCCGTGTCTGGCCCGTGATCTGGAACAGCGCGCCCGGGAAATTCCGGTCGAGTTACTGATCAAGGCCCAAACCCTCGGCGCTTCAACCTGGACGTTGATGCTGCGCGTGGTGCTGCCGCAATTGTTGCCACGCTTGTTGATCTCGCTGCGGCTGATGCTTGGCTCGGCGTGGCTGTTCCTGATCGCCGCCGAAGCCATCGCCTCTACCGACGGCCTCGGCTACCGGATTTTCCTGGTGCGCCGTTACCTGGCGATGGACGTGATTTTGCCGTACGTGGTGTGGATCACCCTGCTCGCCTGGCTGATGGATTGGGGGCTTAAGCGCCTGACCCACCGCGCGTTCCCTTGGTATGAAGGAGCCCGCGCATGAGCTTCATCACGGTGAAAAACGTCTGGCAGCAATACGCCGATCAGGTGGTGCTGGAAGGGTTGAACCTGAACGTCAACGAGGGTGAATTCTGCACCTTGGTCGGTGCGTCGGGTTGCGGCAAGTCGACCTTCCTGCGCCTGTTGCTCGGTCAGGAACGTGCCAGTCGCGGCGAGATTCTGCTGGATGGCCAAGCCCTGGCCGGCGAACCGGATTCGAGCCGTGGTGTGGTGTTCCAGCGTTACTCGGTGTTCCCGCACCTGACGGTTCTGGACAATGTTGCTCTCGGCCTCGAACTGCCGCGTTCGCCATTGCTCGGGCGTCTGTTCGGCAGTGCCAAAAAAGACGCCCGCGAACACGCCTCGCTGCTGCTGCACAAAGTCGGCCTCGGCCATTCGCTGGACAAGTACCCGGCGCAGCTCTCCGGCGGCATGCAACAACGGCTGGCCATCGCCCAGGCGCTGATCATGAAACCCCGCGTATTGCTTCTCGACGAACCGTTTGGCGCGCTCGATCCAGGCATCCGCAAAGACATGCACGGTTTGCTGCTGGAGCTGTGGCGCGAGACGCAACTGACGGTGTTCATGGTCACCCACGACTTGTCCGAAGGCTTCAGCCTCGGCACGCGCCTGCTGGTGTTCGACAAGGTCCGCGTCGACCCGCACGCCCCCGGCGCCTATGGCGCGCGCATCACCTACGACATCCCTTTGAACAGCGACCGCCGCGTCAACCGCGCCGCCGTCGATGCCTTGCCGGCTGCGCTGGCGGGCACGCTTCGTATCGCTTAGAGGAATTTGAAATGACTGATTCGACTCAACTGTTCCCGCCCTTCGCCGAAGAAATGCTTCCCGGCGGCGGCCATCGTTCCTTCGTGTTGAAACGCGGCCAACTGCTGCGCCTGACCGACCTGCGCGGCGGCGCCAATGTCAGCCTGACGCTGCTCAACGCCAATGAAAAAACCGAACGCCTGAACCTGCCCGACAGCCTCAAATGCCAACACACCGCCAAGCTCACCACTGGCCATTGCCTGTACTCGGACATGGGCCGCGTGCTCGCTGCCATTACCGCCGACACCTGCGGCTGGAGCGATAGCCTCGGTGGCGTGCTGTGCGCTGAAGAGGTCGCGGAAAAATACGGCACCGGCCGTTATCAGGAACTGCGCAACGGCTTCTTCCGCAACGGCACCGACAACCTGTTGGTGGAACTGGGCAAGTGGGGTTTGGGCCTGTCGGATTTGCTGATGACCCTCAACCTGTTCAGTCGCGTAAACGTCGATGAGGCCGGACGTTTTCACTTCGTCGAAGGCAATTCCGAGGCCGGCGACTACATCGAGTTTTACGCGCCGATGGACACCCTGGTGGTGCTCACCGCGCTGCAACATCCGATGGACCCGTCGCCGGATTACGCACCGAAACCGCTGAAGCTCAGCTGGATGAACGCCGACGCCAGCGTCGCCGAGCACTGCCGCACCTCGCGCCCGGAAAACGAGCGCGGCTTCATCAACACCGACCGTCTGTTCGCCTGAGGATCGCTGCCATGTCACTCGCAATCGCTACCGCACACAAGCAACCAGAAGCCGCGGTCTACCGCGCCACCATCCCCGCCGGTGAACCGTGGCTGATGGAGGTCAAGGCCGGCCAGACCTTGCGCATCCTCGATCTGGAAGGCAATCAGGCCGTCGATACCTTGTTCTACAGCGTCGCCAACCCGAAAGAACGCTACGACGTGCAGCGCACGTTGCGCCGGCAGAACAGCGTCTACCTGAGCACCGGCAGCGTGCTCTATTCCAACCTCGGCAAACCGATGCTGACCATCGTTGCCGACACCTGCGGCCGCCACGACACCCTCGGCGGTGCGTGCGCGCAAGAGAGCAACACCGTGCGTTATGCGTTGGAGAAACGCTACATGCACAGCTGCCGCGACAACTACCTGCGAGCCTGCGTCCACGACGGGCGATTGGGCAAGGGCGACATCGGGCCGAACATCAACTTCTTCATGAACGTGCCGGTCACGGCGGATGGCGGGCTGACGTTTGAAGACGGCATCTCGGCGCCGGGCAAATACGTCGACCTGCGGGCCGAGATGGACGTGATCGTGCTGATCTCCAATTGCCCGCAACTGAACAATCCGTGCAACGCCTACAACCCGACCCCTGCGGAGCTTTTGGTATGGAACTGAAATTAGCGCGGTTGCGTAAATGGTTGTTCGCCTTGTGCCAGGCGCGTTCAGGCCAGTGCCTCAAACCTCCTAAACACCACTGAACCTGTGGGAGCGAGCCTGCTCGCGATGGCGTCAGCACATTCAAAATAGATGTCGACTGACTCACCGCTATCGCGAGCAGGCTCACTCCTACAAGGGTTTTGTGGTGTTTTGGAGTGAAGTGATTCTGCCGTCGGGGACGACCCCGGCGCCTAACGAAAAACTGCGGGACGGCCCGCATCCCAGGTCGAGGCTGATGCGCTATCGCCTCCGGGGGTTATGCCATGTTCGAAAAAGTCCTGATTGCCAACCGTGGCGCCATTGCCTGCCGCATCCTGCGCACCCTGCGTGAAATGCAGGTCAAGGGCGTTGCCGTTTACTCCGAAGCCGATGCCGCGAGTCTACACATCCTGCAAGCCGATGAAGCCCACAGCCTAGGTGAAGGCGCAGCCGCCGGCACCTATCTGGCGGTCGACAAAATCCTCGCCATCGCCAAAGCCACCGGCGCCACGGCGATCCACCCCGGCTACGGTTTTCTCTCGGAAAACGCCGCGTTCGCCGAAGCCTGCGAAGCCGCCGACATCGCCTTCATCGGCCCGACGCCGGAGCAGCTGCGCGTGTTCGGTCTCAAACACACTGCGCGCGCCCTGGCCAAGCAACACGGCGTACCGATGCTCGAAGGCACCGAGTTGCTCGACAGCCTCGACGCGGCGCTGATTGCCGGCGAACAGGTCGGCTACCCGGTGATGCTCAAAAGCACGGCGGGCGGTGGTGGCATCGGCATGCGCGTGTGTCGCAGTTCGGCCGAGTTGAGCGAATCCTTTGAAGCGGTCAAACGCCTCGGCCAGAACAATTTCAGCGACGCCGGCGTGTTCATCGAGAAATACATCCAGCGCGCGCGGCACCTGGAAGTTCAGATGTTCGGCGACGGTCGCGGCGACGTGATTGCCCTCGGGGTGCGTGACTGCTCGGTGCAACGGCGCAACCAGAAAGTCCTTGAAGAAACCCCGGCGCCGAACCTGCCCGAGGGCATGGCTGAGGAGTTGTGTGCGGCGGCAATCAAACTGGCGAAAACGGTGAATTACCGCAGCGCCGGCACCGTGGAATTCGTCTTCGACAGCGAGGCTCAGCGCTTCTATTTCTTGGAAGTGAACACCCGTTTGCAGGTGGAGCACGGCGTCACCGAGCAAGTGTGGGGCGTGGACCTCGTGCACTGGATGGTGGAACTGGCGGCCGGTGACTTGCCGCCCTTGGGTGAGTTGAGCAAGGGCTTGAAAGCCGACGGCCATGCGATTCAGGCGCGGCTCTATGCCGAAGATCCGGGCCGAGATTTTCAACCGAGCCCAGGCTTGCTGACCGCGGTGAACTTCCCTGTTGCCGACGGCGAACACCTGCGCATCGACACCTGGGTCGAGGCCGGTTGCGAGATCCCTCCGTACTTCGACCCGATGATCGCCAAGGTCATCAGCTGGGCGCCGACCCGTGAAGAGGCCGCTGCCGATCTGCATCAGGCGCTGGGCGAGAGTCTGTTGTACGGCGTGGAAACCAACCGCAATTACCTGCGGCAAATTCTGCTCGATGCGCCGTTCGCCAGCGGCCAGCCGTGGACCCGCTGCCTGGAAGGTCTGGTGTATCAGGCCAACACCTTTGAAGTGCTCAGCGCCGGGACTCAGACCAGCGTTCAGGACTATCCCGGCCGTCTCGGTTACTGGGCCGTGGGCGTGCCGCCGTCGGGGCCGATGGACAGTCTCGCGTTGCGCCTGGGTAATCTTCTGCTGGGTAATGACGAAGGCGCCGCAGCACTGGAAATCACCATGAGCGGGCCGTTGCTGCGCTTCAATTGCGAGGCGGTGGTGGCGGTCACCGGCGCCTTCATGCCACTGACGTTGAACGGTGAAACCGTAGCGATGAACACAGCGCTGCTGATTCCGGCCGGCGCCACCTTAAGCCTCGGCACGATTGCCGGTGCCGGCGCTCGCAGCTACCTGTGCCTGCGCGGCGGCCTGGAGGTGCCGGATTATCTGGGCAGCAAAAGCACCTTTACCCTCGGCCAGTTCGGTGGGCATGGCGGTCGTGCGTTGCGGGCGGGTGATGTGTTGCATGTGTCTTCTTTGATCGACCGCAGCGTCGGTCAACAACTGGACCACGTCAGCGAGTTGCCTGCTGTGCGGCAGATCCGGGTGATCTACGGCCCTCACGGCGCACCGGAATACTTCACCGAAAACTACATCGGCACCTTCTTCGCGACCCAGTGGGAAGTCCATTTCAATTCCAGTCGAACCGGTGTGCGATTGATCGGACCGAAGCCGGAATGGGTACGGGCCGACGGGGGTGAAGCCGGGCTGCATCCGTCGAACATCCATGACAATCCGTATGCCATCGGCGCGGTGGATTTCACCGGGGACATGCCGGTGATTCTGGGGCCTGATGGTCCGAGCCTCGGCGGGTTTGTCTGCCCGGTGACGGTGATTGAAGCGGATCTTTGGCAGCTTGGGCAACTCAAGGCCGGGGACAAAGTGCAGTTCGTCCCAGTCAATCTAAAGACCGCACGCACTCTCGCCCTGAAATGGAATACCCCCTGTAGGAGTGAGCCTGCTCGCGATGGCGGCAGCACAGCCAACATTGATGTGACTGAGACACCGCTATCGCGAGCAGGCTCACTCCTACAAGGGATTGTGTCGCCTGTGGTGCTGGATTTGGGTCAGGGGGATACGCGACTGGTGGCGAGGTTGTCGGGGGATACTCACCTGCTGCTGGAAATCGGCGCACCGGAACTTGACCTCGTCCTGCGCTTCCGCGCCCACGCCCTCATGCAAGCCCTGGAAAGCAAAACCCTGCACGGTGTCATCGACCTGACACCAGGCATCCGCTCGCTGCAAGTGCACTACCAGCCCGAGCAACTGCCGCTGGCCGACCTGCTCGGCATTGTCGCCGGAGAATGGGACGCGGTGTGCGCCGCCAAAGACTTGCAAGTGCCGTCGCGCATCGTGCATTTGCCGCTGTCCTGGGACGACCCGGCCTGTCAGTTGGCGATCGAGAAATACATGACCACCGTGCGCAAGGACGCACCGTGGTGCCCGAGCAATCTGGAGTTCATCCGCCGCATCAACGACCTGCCGAACCTCGACGAAGTGCAGCGCACGGTGTTCGACGCCAGTTACCTGGTGATGGGCCTTGGCGATGTTTACCTCGGCGCCCCCGTCGCCACCCCGCTCGATCCGCGCCATCGTCTGGTCACCACCAAGTACAACCCGGCCCGCACCTGGACTGCGGAAAACTCGGTGGGCATCGGTGGCGCCTACATGTGCGTGTACGGCATGGAAGGCCCAGGCGGTTATCAGTTTGTCGGTCGCACGTTGCAGATGTGGAACCGCTACCGCGAAGTCGCCGCGTTCGATGGCAAACCGTGGTTGCTACGCTTTTTCGACCAGATCCGTTTCTACCCGGTGAGCGCCGAGGAGCTGCTGCGCATCCGCCGGGACTTCCCGCTCGGGCGCTTCGAATTGAACATCGAACACAGCCAGCTGAACCTCACGGATTACCAGGGGTTTCTGACAAAAGAAGCCGAGACCATCGCCGCGTTTCGCGAGCAACAAAAAGGCGCATTCAACGCCGAGCGCGAGCGCTGGATCGCCAGCGGCCAGGCGCATTTCGACAGCGAGGAACCGGCCCCCGAAGCCACCGAAGACGCACCGCTCGCCAGCAATGAAATGAGCGTCGACAGCCACATCGCCGGCAACCTTTGGCAGGTTCAGGTGGAGACCGGGAGCCGGGTCGCCGCCGGTGATGTGCTGGTGATTCTGGAGTCGATGAAGATGGAAATTCCGCTGCTCGCGCCCATGGCCGGTGTGGTACGCGAGATCCGCGTGCAACCGGGTTCGGCGGTGCGCGCCGGACAGCGCGTCGTGGTGCTGGAACTCGACTGAACCCATTTGAAAAAGGAATGACGCCATGAACATCAATCTGCAACTCGACGCCCTGCGCAGCGCTTATCGCGTCGGCAACATCACGCCCCGTCAATTGCTGCTGGGCCTGCGCGAAAAAGCCGCGGCGCTGAACCCGGACTATCACCTGTTCATCCACTTGCTCAGTGTCGAGGAACTGGAACCGTACCTCGCCGCGCTCGACGGTCGCGACCTCGACAGCCTGCCGTTGTATGGCGTGCCGTTTGCGATCAAGGACAACATCGACCTGGCGGGCATTCCCACCACGGCGGCGTGCCCGGCGTTTGCCTATGTGCCGCAGCGTTCGGCGACCATCGTCGAGCAGTTGCTGGCGCTGGGCGCGATTCCGCTGGGCAAGACCAATCTCGATCAGTTCGCGACCGGGTTGAACGGTAGTCGCTCGCCGTATGGCGCGTGCCCGAACAGCGTGTTGCCGGAGTATCCGTCGGGCGGTTCCAGCGCCGGATCTTCGCTGGCGGTGGCGCTGGGCGTAGCGAGTTTTTCGTTGGGTACGGACACGGCGGGGTCGGGACGTGTGCCGGCGGCGCTGAACAATCTGGTCGGGTTGAAAGCGACCAAAGGGCTGATCTCCACGGCCGGTGTGGTGCCGGCCTGTCGCACGCTCGATTGCGTGACGACGTTCACCGCGACGGCCCGGGAGGCCAGTCAGTTGCTGGCGCTCACCGCGCACCTCGATCCGCGAGATGAATACAGCCGCAGCAACCCGCTGTGGAATGACGGCTCGGCGTTTGGCACGCCGCGTCCTTTCCGTTTCGGCGTACCGCGTGCGCAGGACCTGGAATTCTTCGGCTGCCCTGAAGGGCCGTTGTTGTTCGGTGATGCCATCGATCGACTCCAGGCGTTGGGAGGTACAGCTGTGGAACTGGATCTGTCGCCGTTCCTCGAAGCGGCGCGTTTGCTCTATGAAGGCCCGTGGGTGGCCGAGCGCTACAGCGTGGCCGGCGAGTTGATGGAGCAGAATCCCGAAGCGGTGTTGCCGGTGATTCGCGCGGTGCTGGCCAAGGCGCCGGCGGTGAGCGGCGTGCAGACCTTCCGTGCCCAGTATCGGCTGCAAGCCTTGAAGGCGCTGTGCGACAAGGCGCTGGAAGGCCTCGATTGCGTCGTCACGCCCACCCTCGGTCGCCCCGTCACGCTGGCGGAACTGGACGCCGAACCGGTCCTGCGCAATTCGGAATTGGGGTACTACACCAACTTCATGAACCTGCTCGATTACGCGGCCGTCGCCGTGCCCAGCGGGTTCATGGCCAATGGTTTGCCGTGGGGTGTGACCGTGTTTGGCCGGGCGTTTACCGATCAGTATTTGTTGGGGGTGGCGGATGCTCTGCAGCGCCATTCGGCTGAGCCTGCACCGACGACTTTCGCTCGCCATGATCGCGCACGTCTGGTGGTGTGCGGCGCGCATCTGGATGGGCTGGCGTTGAACTGGCAACTGAAAAAGCGCGGGGCTCGGCTGGTCGAAACGACTTACAGCTCGCCTGACTATCAGCTGTATGCCTTGGCCGGCGGGCCGCCGTTTCGTCCGGGGATGGTTCGAGTGAAGGACGGCGGCGTGGCGATTGCCGTGGAGGTGTGGGAGTTGCCAAGCAGTGAGTTGGGTTCTTTTCTGACCGGGATTCCGGCGCCGCTGGGGTTGGGCAAGGTGCAACTGGCGGACGGGCATTGGGAGAGTGGGTTTATTTGTGAGGGGTATGGGTTGGAAAGGGCGGTGGATATCAGTCGTTTCGGGGGATGGCGTGCGTATCTGACAGATCTGCAGTGATCTCTCGATTCGCGGGCAAGCCTCGCTCCTACAGCGCGGGAACGCAATACCTGTAGGAGCGAGGCTTGCCCGCGAAGGCGTCGGCCCAGACGCCACAGCCCCTGATCTGTGCCGATTCACCCTGCAAATGCAGGAGTCATTTCCCGGCAGTGCCATTAGAATGCCTGTCATCGGGTCACTGCCAACGGAATCGCCATGCCGCTTCACTCGCCGCTGTATTCGCAACGTTCGTTGGTCCTCACGCTTATCGTGTTGCTGGGCGCAGGCTTTCTGGCGACCTCGTTCCTGAGTTACTACGCCTCGCGGCCTCACCACGTTGCAGGTCGATGAAACCTTGCACACCCTGCTCTCCCGGGCCGATCATGCGATGTACCGGGCCAAACAGGCCGGCCGTAATCGAACCTGCGTGGAAATGCCTCACTCCCGTTATGAATAATCCAGCATGAACAAGCCTGACCAATGCCCCGCCTGCGGCGCCTCCAACGCCTGCACCCTGGCCGACCCGCGCACCGTCGATCAGGCGTGCTGGTGCTTTGGCGTCAGTATCGACCCGGCGGTGCTCGAAGCGCTGCCGGCCGAACTGCGCAACAAATCCTGCCTGTGCCCGCGTTGCGCCGAGGTCGAGGCGCAGTTGTAAGCAGCCGCCCGGCCGATCACGTAAGATACGCGGCCTTTTCCAACTGATCCCCTGCCATGCGTGTTGACCGTTTCCTCAGCAACCTGCCGCGCTTCAACCGTAAGCAGGTACGCCTGTTGCTGGTGGAAAAGCGCGTTCGGATCGACGGAAATATCGTCAGCGACCCGCATGCCGAGGTACTCGAATTCAGCCGCGTCGAGGTCGATGACGAAGTCCTGCAGGTCGGCAAACCTGCACGCTACTTCATGCTGCACAAACCGCCCGGCTGCGTCAGCGCCACCCGCGACCCGCAGCACCCGACCGTGCTCGACCTGATCCATGAGCCGGACCGCGATGACCTGCACATCGCCGGCCGCCTGGATTTCAACACCACCGGCTTGATGCTGATCACCAACGACGGCAGCTGGTCGCGGCGCCTGACCCAGCCGCAGACCAAACTGCCCAAGGTCTATTACGTCGAGACCGAGCAGGAGATTGGCCCGCAATACGCATTGAAATTTGCCGAAGGCCTGTACTTCGCGTTCGAAGACCTCACCACGCAACCGGCCGAGCTGATCGTGCTCGGGCCGAAAGCAGCGCGTCTAAGCATCGTCGAGGGCCGGTATCACCAGGTGAAGCGGATGTTTGGCCACTTCGACAACAAAGTGTTGCGCCTGCACCGCGAAAGCATGGGCCCGCTGGTGCTCGATAACGCGCTAAAACCGGGCGAGTACCGCGCATTGCGCACCGAAGAGATCCATTTGATCTAAGCAGCCTACCGCTCAGCAGAAGTTGTCGAACAATTTACGAATGACACTTGCGCGAAGACGTGACCCCTGCTTGAATCAGGACGTCGGCCGAAATGTGACCGACGAGTCACAACATACTTCTAAGAAACTTTTTGCCGGTTAGAGAACCCTCAGGTTCCGCCTCAGACCGGCAGACTGCCCGCCAATAACAATACCCGTCGACCGGACTGCACTGGATCGACATGGGCCTCCAAATTTCAGGCGTATGCCTACCTGTCACAAAGTTCGTGCAATCTCATTTGCGCGCATACCCGCTTGCTTGGAGTCTGATGACATGAGGCCAGAAATCGCTGTGCTGGATATACAGGGTCAGTATCGGGTTTACACGGAGTTCTATCGCGCAGACGCCGCAGAGAAGACCATTATTCTGGTCAACGGCTCGATGGCCACGACTGCGTCGTTTGCACAAACCGTGAAAAATCTTCATCCGCAGTTCAATGTGGTCTGCTACGACCAGCCCTACGCGGGCAAGTCAAAAGCCCACAACCTGCATGAGAAATTGCTGACCAAGGAAGTCGAAGGGCAGATCCTCCTGGAACTGATCGACCACTTCGCCGCCGAACACGTGCTGTCGTTTTCCTGGGGTGGCGCCGCAACCCTGGTCGCCCTGGCCCAACAGCCACGGCGCATCGAAAAAGCCGTGATCAGCTCGTTCTCCCCGGAGATCAACGCGCACATGCTCGACTACCTCGAGCGCGGCATCGATTACCTCGGCAGTCGGGATGGGGATCGGGTGGGCAACCTGGTGAACAGCACCATCGGCAAACACCTGCCGACGCTGTTCAAACGCTTCAACTATCGGCATGTCAGCTCCTTGGCCGAGCATGAATACGGGCAGATGCACTTCCACATCAGCGACCTGCTGCACAGTGATCGCCAGTGCTTCCTCAAAGCCGCAGAAAAAATCAACGTGCCGGTGCTATTCATGAACGGCGAATGGGACGAATACACCGCCGCCGATGGCGCCCGGTTGTTCGCCAACCATGTGCAAAACGCCACGTTCAGCACCCTTCAGGCCACCGGCCACTTTCTCGACATGGAGCACAAAGCTGCCTGCCGAGACAGCCGCAACGCACTGCTGGGCTTCCTGAAACCGGCGCAACACGCCAGCCGACCGCGTTACCACTACGTCCAGGACCAACATGCATTGGCCATCTGAAACAGCGTCATCGCGAGCACGCTTCGCCCTACAGTGTTGAATGCATTCCTGTAGGCGCGAGGCTTGCCCGCGAACGACCGTCACGCGGTCTGATGTCTTGTGTCACCTGCGCCAAAGCTATCCGGCGCAAAGAAAAACTTCATTTCCACGCGCACATCTGGTACAAAGTCAGCCGCTCTGAGCGGGTGTCGTATAATGGCATTACTCCAGCTTCCCAAGCTGATAACGAGGGTTCGATTCCCTTCACCCGCTCCAATCGAATTTTTGTCTCACGTTGTTTTTTGACGGGGGATGCAGGTAATGACAAAACCGGCCTTGATGGCCGGTTTTTTTGTGTCTGGGGTTTGGTGGAATTGCCTTTTGCCCTTAGGGCAGTTACGACTAAGCTGAGATTCGTTAACGTTTTTTTGGGGAATGATAGTTTTAGTATCAAAATTCAAACAGGATTAGTATTTTCGCATCGTAGGAAATTAACGTTTTCAAGCCATATTGGTGATTTGTTAGCGTTTTCATTGCCCTGTTAAGGAATTCGTCAATGCCAGTCGGTTTCAAGGCCCTCGCCGATCGCTACGACATCGCACTTGCACAGCCTCTGCGTGTAGAGTCTGAGATCGGCACTGCACGTCTCAGCCGCGAGAGTGACGGGAATGTGGAGAACCGGTATCCGGCAAGCTACCGGCCCGCAGACGATTTCGCAGGCCATTTCGAGTTCGGCCTCAAGTACGAAGAGATTCATCTTGAGTTCTTCGCTCGCCTGTTTGCGGCGATAGGCCCGCAGCCTATTGAAGACTGGAGTCGACGAGAGCCTTTCGGCCAGTACGCACGGCGCACCGGGTTCCTTTACGAATGGCTGACAGGGGAACGTCTGGATGTGCCTGACGTGACCAATGGCCCCTATGTCGATGCACTTTCGCCCGAAAAATACCTGACTCGTTGCGAGTCACTGCGAACGCGACGCTGGCGAATCAATAACAACCTGCCGGGGACGGCTGAGTTCTGCCCTTTGGTTCGTCGTACGGCGCCAGTGCAGGAAGCTTTGCAGTTCGATTTACGCGCGGCTTTGGATGAGTTGGATCAGGTCTTTGGTGCCGACATCCTGATGCGTACGGCCAGTTGGCTGACATTCAAGGAATCGCGCGCAAGTTTTCTCATCGAAAAGGAAGCCGATCAGACCGATCGCATCCAGCGGTTTGCTCATGTTATTGCCCAACACTGCGGTCATATCGAAAACCCGTTGAGTAACGCCAGCCTGCACTCTCTGCAAGCCGACATTCTGGGGCGTGATGCCATCGGACTGGGCTTGCGTCGCTCTCCTGTGTTTGTGGGTCAGGCCACAATGCGCGAGGACATCGTGCATTACATTGCCCCCCACTCCGCAGATCTTGCGCAGCTATTGGCAGGACTCAACGAGTTTGAGGTCGCAACGCGTGGCGCGGAGTCACTGGCACGTGCCGCTGTGTTGGCATTTGGCTTCGTGTATATCCATCCCATGCGCGATGGCAACGGCCGGATTCATCGATTCCTGATCAACGACACCCTGATTCGGGATAAAGCAGTGCCCGACGGCGTGATCCTGCCAGTGTCAGCCACCATCACAAGTTCGATCGACTTCCGAGCCGGCTACGATCGAACGCTCGAAGTGTTCTCGCGACCGTTCATGCGACGTTACGCGACGGCCTATCGGTTCGGCGAACTCGTGACCTACGAGGATGGCACTCCCAGCAACTTCATTTTCGATGAATACGAGGACGCGTGTTTTGCCTGGCGGTATCCCGATCTGACCGAGCACGTCCTGTACACCGCACGCGTGGTCGAGCACACGATTCGAAAGGAAATGGCGGATGAAGCCAGAGTACTGATGAACTTTCAGCGAGCTCAAGAGCAGCTAAAGGAGGTACTCGAGATGCCGAACCAGGATGCGAACCGCATCATCCGCTCCATCAAGGAGAATGGCTGGGTAGTGTCCGGCAAATTGAAGAAAGGTTATCCGCAGCTTGAAGATGAGGGCATGGCTGAACGTGTCGTGGAGGCGGTGCGTTCTGCGTTTGAGGATGGGGGCTGGTGAGGTGTGATTTTTGGTGGAGCCCAGCAGAATCATATGACGGGCGACCGACACCTTATGGCAGCGCCTCGACAAAGCCAGGTTGCACCAGATCGAGCTTGGCGACGTACAGGTCGATAAGCCGAACCCGTTGATAAATAAATCCGTCACCTTTTTCTCTGATGGCCGGTTTTTTTGTGTCTGGGGTTTTGTGTTTCAAGGCGGAATTAGCGATTTCGCGCAAAAGTGATGTTTTGTTAGCGTTTTTCTTGCCTCCTTAACAGATTTCATCATATGGAAAAAGCCATTTATCGCACGCCACAAGAGGTCAAGGCGGAGCTGAGAACGGCGAGCATCCTCAAGGGCGGCAGGGTTGTATTCAACATAGGCGGCAACAAATATCGAGTGATTCTGGCAATCGACTATCTGCGACAGCTTGGTTTCATACGATTCGTCGGCACCCACGCCCAATATGATCAGATCAACGCGGAGACCGTGTAATGGACATTAAACCGATTCGCAGCCAGGAAGATCTGACCGCTGCATTTGCTCGTATAGAGCAACTGTGGGGGGCAGACATTGGTTCGCCTGAAGGTGATGAGCTGGAAATTCTGGCGCTGCTCATCGAAAAGTATGAAGACGAGCATTACCCAATGCCGCCCTCCGATCCGATTGAGGCCATTAAATTTCGTATGGACCAGCAAGGCCTGACCCCTCGCGACCTGGAACCCTTCATTGGGACGAGCGGGCGCGTATCCGAAGTGCTGAACCGCAAGCGCAAACTGAGCTTGTCGATGATCAAACGTCTACACGACGGGTTGCGGATACCTTACGAAAGTTTGCTTGCGGGTGTTGCCTGACGTGCAGCCCTGACGAAAAACCGGTCCTTGATGGCCGGTTTTTTCTGGGTGGGATTCAGGTGATTTTTCCTGCTGAGGATGTGGCAGAAATCTGCGTACAGGCGTAAATCATTGCCAGGACGGGACAGACTGCGCCAGCGCTCCTAATCTTTCCGCTCTACCATCTGCTTTATTTTTACTGCCTTTTCAAAATGGTCGAGCTTGTGCTCAGCGATCCACCATTGGGCGGCTTCCATTAAAAGCACTGGATCATCATTTTTGTTTGCAAAGAAAGCATAGAACGAGAGCCCGACAGTCGGCCCCTTCTGCTCCATTTTCTTGTTGCAGACCTCGATCATCTTTTTCCTCAAACTTTCTCGCATCATTTTCTCTCAATCCATTAATGGTCTCGGTCGCGGCCAAATTCGGTACCGATTGCTCATCTTTTGGGGCTTCGAGCGAAGCCGACTTTCAGAAAGGCAAGGTCCTACACGACGGTGGGAATTGTCCGTAGACTTGCGCATTGCTGTCCATTTGCATCGAGGCCTATAGTCGAGCCGGCGCCAAAATGGCGCTTCGGGTTTGGCGACTCGATCCAATGAACAAAAGCTTCCGAGCAGTTTTCGGATCGCTTTAAAGCACTTAGCTGCCTGCTTTTTGGTGGCTGTGCGCGGGAGACCTTCGGGTCTGCCGGGTTGTCCATTGTCCGGTTCGCCAACCTGCGTACAGCTGCCACCCTTTTCGTTTGGCGACGATTGAGTGGTAGACCTCTTAACCCAATGGAGCTCTACTCATGAACGAATACATGGCTTTAACCAGCAACGCCGACGATCTTCCCTCGCTCTACGTCAACACCACCCAACCGCTGCATTCACTGCTCAGCACCGCCAGTTACAGAATCAGGGCCGTGACGCAGATCCTCGAAAATCTCGCAATGCGAGGCGACATTACCACCGATGCGGTAATCCTCAGCGACTTTGCATTGCTCTGCTGCGTGCCCCTGCGCGACGGTTGCGATGTGCTGGATGTCATTGCTCGACGTATGGATGCGGAACCGTCCTGACGTGATTTGGGGGCGTCTTTCGGGGTGTCCTCATTTTGTAGCAGCTGGCGAAGTATGTGTTACCCCTGCCATTTCCTTACTGATCGGCAATCCCCTGAATGGTCGGTGTTCTTTGATATGAGCTCCGCTTACAAACCCCAACGCTTAACCCGTTTCCCCTCCCCGCTCAACCCGCTAGCATTTCCGCTATCTGCAATCGCCCTCTCCCCTGCGCGGCCATCAACGAATACGCGCCATCACTCTTCGAGGGAAACCAATCGGCCGCACATCAAGTGCCGCATATGAACGATCTCAACAGAGCATCCGAACATGACTCAAAACATCTACGACGACCCAGAGTTTTTCCAGGGCTACAGCCAGATGGCTCGCTCCATCGGCGGCCTCGACGCAGCTCCTGAATGGCCTGCGCTCAAAGCAATGCTGCCCCCCATGAAAGGCCTGAAGGTGGTCGACCTCGGCTGCGGTTACGGCTGGTTCTGTCGCTGGGCCAGTGAACACGGCGCCGATAGCGTGCTCGGTCTGGACGTTTCGGAAAAAATGCTGGAGCAGGCGCGCAGGACGACGTCGCAAATCAATATCCAGTACGCCCGCGCCGATCTGGAACAACTCGATCTGCCCGCCGCCAGTTTTGATCTGGCATACAGCTCTTTGGCGCTGCACTACATCAAGGATCTCCCAGGTCTGTTCGCCAAAATCCATGAGACCCTGAAACCCGGTTCACGCTTCGTATTTTCCATCGAACACCCAATCTTCATGGCCCCGCGCAATCCTGGCTGGCTGATTGATAGCGAAGGGAACAAGCGTTGGCCAGTGGACAATTATCAACTAGAAGGTGAGCGGGTGACGAACTGGCTGGCCGAAGGCGTGATCAAGCAGCACCGCACCATCGGCACGTTGCTGAATATGCTGATTGGCGCAGGTTTCAGCATCCGGCATGTCAACGAATGGGGTCCGACCGATGCAGAGGTGGCGGCGCAACCGGCCCTGGCCGAAGAGCGGGAGCGACCGATGATGCTGCTGGTCAGTGCCCAGCGCTGAGTGTCGTGCCGGGTACTCGTATAGTTTGCGTATAGATGCCTGCAAGCCGGTAAAGAAGCCGTAGCGCTGCGACGGGCCTGTCCGCAGATACTTTATGCTCCAGGCTCACCTACCACCTAGAGATCAACATGGACAATTCAGAGTTGGGGATCATGATCATTTCGATGATTGGGTTGTTCGGCTTTGCTTCGTTTATTTTTGAATACTTGAGTGCCAGACAAAGGGACAGATAACGTTCGGCGTTATCCGTCCCTTTTTGCCCTAGCGTGTCGCGACGATAAACAACCGCGGAAACGGCAACAGCACCGAACCATCGCTCAGCGCCGGATACGCCTGCTCGATCGCGGCTTGGTACTGCTTGAGGTATTGCGCCTTCTCCGCGTCATTCAGCGGTTCGAGGAACGGCCGCAAGCCGCTGCCCTTGAACCACTCAACCACGCCCGACGCACCGCCCGCGAGCGGGTGATGGTAGGTGGTGCGCCACACGTCGACTCGCGCACAGTGCGGTCGCAGCATCGAGTAGTAATCGCTGGCGCTCGCCATGTCCGTGCGTTGCCCGGCGGCGTTCGCCAGCTTGGCGGCCCACGGTCCATCGGCAGCGACTTCGCGCATCAGGCGATGGGACGGCTCGTTGAGGTTATCGGGCATCTGAATGGCCAGGCTGCCGCCCTGAGTCAGTCGGGCAGCCAGCGAAGGCAGTAACGTCGCGTGGTCGGGCACCCACTGCAACACCGCGTTGGCGAAAATCACATCGAAGGGCCCCGGTTCGTTCCAGGTGTCGATGTCAGCCGTGTCGAATTGCAGCTGAGGCAAGCGCTTGCGGGCGGCCGCAATCATATCGCTCGAACTGTCCAGGCCGCGCACCGTGGCATTGACGAAGCGCTGCACCAGCAACTCGGTCGAATTGCCGGGGCCGCAACCGATGTCGATGGCCGAGCGCGCGTCCACGGGCGGAATCGCCGCGAGCAAGTCACGGGCCGGGCGTGTGCGTTCATCTTCAAAAGCGACGTATTGTTTGGCGGACCAACTCATTGCGTTCTCCTGTCGGTGCGTTGTTGTGGCCAGCGGCGCACAACCGGTTCGCTACGATACCTCGACCGGCGCGCCCTGCCCTATCCGACCTATGGCGCAAGAGGTTTTGAGTGAACGGTTTTTTATCGCCAAATCATCGGAAGTCATAACCAAATCGACCGTTCGTCGAGCGATAGGTCCATCAATTTTGACAGCCTATGTTTCGCATCTATAGTCCTAATCGCGGCCTGTCGGAAGGAACCCGACTTATCAGTTTGTACGCAGGAGCAAGGCCAATTTATCTCCCGTGATCGGTGGGTTCCGCCCGTAGTGTTTTCGCAGCAGCCGCAAGGCAAGCAAGCGTTGTTGTGCCTGGAAAGATGCCAGGCATTCACTATGAACAAGGAGCTTTACTATGTCTCGAGTCACGGATGTACTGGTTTCAATCGATACTGAAACCATTCTGAAAAACTACCCGAACATCAGCAAAAATCCCGCTTCGCCGACGATGATCGACGTCAATCATGTTTACATGGTGACCAACCACGACAACGTGATAAACGGCCAGGCCGGTGGCGAGCTCAACTTGAAAGCCCAGGTGGGCGACCTGATTCGCTGGCGTGAAACCAGCCTGTCGCAGAGCTTCGAGACGGCAGTGATTTTCTACAAGTTCATCGGCAATGCCGGCAATGAATTGATCTCCACCCCTACGCCACGCAAGGCTACCGCCTGCGTCGCCGTTCCCAACACCAGCAATCCGTCGGTGCCGAGCTGCCAGAAAGTCGATAACCATTACTGGTCTTCGGAAACCCTGTCGTGCGGCAGCGTGACCTACCACTTCAACTTCCTGATCGTGGATCGCGACTGCAAGATCGTTGGTTGCTGCTCGTGGGATCCGTTCATTACCATCCGTAACTGAAGATGGTCTGGCCCCTTGGCGACGAGGGGCCTGCCAAGTTCGTTGCCGCCTCGACAGGAACGGGATGTCTTGCATGAACCGAAGCGGCTGCCGTTGTGCGTCAACATCATGAAAGGAATCCATGATGACTTCCGAACCGATCAAACCCCCTTCATCCAGCGTTGCGACGGCCCACAATGTGTTGCTGGTTGTTGATGCTGAATCGCTGCTTTTACGCTATCCAGATCCCAGCCTTGAACCCGAAAACCCGACGTCTATTGCCGATGGTTTCATCTTCGCCATCAATGGATCTCTGACACCACAAAGTACTATAAATGACAGCTCTATTACGCTAACCCTCGGCACCGGATCGACTTTCCATATCCGCAGCAGAACCGTCAGCTTGCTCGCGGAGCACAGCGTGGTGTTTTACGGGATGTCAGCAGGCGATGCAGGCGTACTTTCGACGCCTGAATTGGTGGTCAAAGAAGACCTGACCGTACCTGCACCCGACCCTGAAAACCCGACCGTACCGGGCAGCCATTCGGCCGATGATCATTATTGGCAGTGCACGCAATTGGCCACGGGGGTCGAGGCGTGTGAACTGAGCTTCATGCTGATCGATAAAAGCTGCGAGGCGTTGGGGTACTTCCGTTGGGCGGTTGATGTGAAGCTGACGAACTGAATGGTTCTCCACAAAAAACCGGCCTCAAAGGCCGGTTTTTTTGACTGCAAGTAAATGGTTAGTCGTAGTACCCAACAGTCTTCTTCAAATGATCCGAGTATTCGTAGATATCGTCTATCGAGTTTATGGCGTGCCGGGTTTCATTCTTCTCCTCGTCAAAAATACCGATGTATTTTTGTGGGCGATTGAAGTGCAGACGGCAGATCGGTTTGCGGTTGTTATCGTCGAGCAGAATGCCGAAGTAACTCTGCGTGTCACGCTGGACAATGCGTTTGGCATCTACAACTGACCGAACAACGGCTCGGACGATGTGGTAACCCTCCAGTTCTTCCAGCGTCGTCAGGACCTTGTCTTCTAACTCGTCTCGTACATCCGGCTGTTCAGCACTACCGGAAGAAACCGGCAAAGAGGCCAAGGCCGGTTGAATCGCACCGCTCATGGCTGATTTGAGCCTGTCATTGATCTGGTCGTTGAGAAACTGCACCACAGCCTTTCTCGTTAGCTCATGAAATTGCTCACGGACTTTCTGTGTAATCACCCCGTCGTACACACGCGAAGCGAACACTTTCACAAAGTCGTCATCAGGCTTGCTGACCTGCGATGCGATGACCTTCTTGATTTGGCTGACGTATTTCAACTCACCCGCGGCGCTGATGATCGAATCCACATCGAAGGCTGACTTGGTGAGCTTGACCAATTCCGGGACAGAGTATTCGTCGATATCCAGAAGATCGAGCTCAAGAAATGGTTTCTCATCCATCTTGTTGGGTGCGTCCAGGTCAGTGAAAAACTTGTAGACCTGACCGTTGGTAAGGATGGAGATACGGGCACTGGTGACATGGAAGTAACGAAACAATTGGGAGGCGTGATTGATGTGCAACGGCTCACCAATTTTTTTGCATTCGATGAGGATCTGAACTTCTCCGCCCTTCATGATTGCGTAATCAATTTTTTCTCCCTTTTTCGTTCCGATATCGCAAACGAATTCAGGCGTCACTTCAGTCGGATCGAAGACATCGTAGCCCAGCACGGTGCTGATAAAAGGCATGACAAATGCGTTCTTGGTGGCTTCCTCCGTTTTGATTGCAGCGCTTTGCAAACGAACTTTGGCGGCTAGGCTTGTTAGCTTTTCGAAGAATTCCATGAGTGACCTCTTAGCTGATTTCGATCCGTGTTTTTGCATGCTGGCAAATTGATTGCCTTTGATACTAGTCACAAACCGGCACAAAGAAAGAATCAGGTGAAGAAATGGGGAAGGAGGGATTTATTCCATCAAGTGCCATGCATTGCGATTGGTAGGAGCTGTCGAGTGAATCGAGGCTGCGATCTTTTGATCTTGTTCCTGAAAGCAAAATCAAAAGATCGCAGCCTCGTTTCACTCGACAGCTCCTACAGAGGTCGTGGCGTCGCAGAATTGGGGTTTTTAAGTAGAATTTTCAACCCGCCGTCGCTGTCTGAAAACCAGGCGCATCCCTATAAGGAACACGGCAATGAAATTCGCAAAAATCTCGCAGAAACTCGCCCTGTGGGCCGGCAGTCCCAAGACGTTCATGGGGGCTTTGATCCTGATTGCGCTGTGGGGTTTGACCGGGCCGATTTTCGATTACAACGATACTTGGCAACTGATCATCAACACCTCAACTACCATCATCACGTTCCTGATGGTGTTCCTGATCCAGAATACGCAGAACCGCGACACCGACATCCTGCACCTGAAAATCGATGAGTTGCTGCGGGTAAACAAGGAAGCGCAGAACGCGATGCTGGGGCTTGAGGCACTGGACCTCAAGCAACTGGAGGCGCTGCGTAAACACTATCGCGCCATGGGCGAAAAAGAAGTGCATGGCCTAGCGGGGCTGGCGGCTTCGAGCATGCGCAAACAGGATTTGAATGAGTGCTGAGCACAAACAAAACGACGCGTGATGTGAATCACGCGCCGTTTGCCTTATCCGTCGTCAAACGCGGTTATCGACCGGCTTGAAGCGCCCTGGCCATTTGCAGATGGTTTTGCAATTTTGGCAGCGTTTCCTCAGCGAAGGCTTTGATTTCCGGCACTTCGGTTGTCTGAGCGACTTGTTGAAGCTGCTCGATGGCTTCCTGGGTCGTCTTCACCTGACTGGCGGTGTAAGCCTGATCAAAGGATGTGCCGTCTTCCACTTCCGGCATCAACGCTTTGGCCTTGTCGACCACTTCTTCCCGTGGGGCCACCGGCAAATCCAGTTGCTTGGCGATTTTCGCCAGATGCTGGTTGGCGGTCGTACGGTCGTTGATGACCACGATGGTGTAGTCCTTGACCTCTTTGGATTCGGTTTTCTGGTGCGCCAAGCGACTGGCTTCGATGTCGGCCATGCCTTTGGCCGACGCATCGTTGATGAATTCGGCGGGCGACTGGGCGAAGGCACTGTTGGCAAACAGGCCCAGCAACGTGGCAAAACTGGCAGTGCGTAATCGGGTGGCCATCCGGCTCATGGTCGCGCCCTCCTTCTGAAAAAATTCAAGCGGGAGCTTTCGCCCCCGCCTCTCAATCAAAACTACCTTCACCGACTACTTCGATTTCTGACCGCCTTTACGGCCCATATCGGGTTTCGCAGGGTCTTTGTCGACAGTCGTGGTGGTAGTTTTCCCACCTTTGCGACCGGCTTCAGACGCCTTCGTTCGATCGTTGGCGAGGTTTCCCGAGTTCGAGTTTCTTGAATTAGGCATGATTCTCTACCTCTTGGTGATGATCGCGGCGAGCAGGAGCCCGCATAGAATCTGAATTTCGATCGCCACAAAGGTTTAGAAAAAATGAAATCGCTGCGACGAACGGTGGCCGGTTTTTCAGACGCCGAGGTGCTGGTGATTTCGACGCTTGGCCGTGTACATGGCCTCATCGGCATGCCGGAAAAGCTGCTTTTCTTCGATGCCATGCTCGGGGTAATGCGCGACGCCGATACTCGGCTGAATGTTCACGCTGTGCCCGTCCAGGCGCAGGGGTTGCGCCAGCACCTGACGGATTTTTCCCGCGACGTTATCAGCGTCTTCCGAGGCGTGAATGCTGTGCAACAACACCACGAATTCATCCCCGCCGATGCGCGCCACCGTGTCGGTTTCGCGCACGCAGCCCTTGAGCCGATTGGCGACCGCTTGCAACAGCATGTCGCCGACCGCATGGCCGTGGGTGTCGTTGACTTCCTTGAAGCGGTCGAGGTCGACGTACAGCAATGCCATCCGTCCGGAATTCGTGCGAGCCATCGCCAGTGAGTCTTTGAGCCGGTCGCGCAGCAACGCTCGGTTGGGCAGTTGAGTCAGTTGGTCGTATTGGGCCATGCGTTGCAGGCGGGCATGCAATTGCTTGCGCTCGATCGCGGTCGCGACTTGGGCGCAGACGTATTGCAGCAATTCCTTGTCTTGCTCGGTGTAGCGCTCGCCACCCGGTACGCTTTTGACGATCAGCGCGCCGATGGTGCCGTTTTGCGAATTCAACGGCACACCCAGCCAGCAAGGTGCATCCGGCCCGGCGACCAGCACCTCAAACCCTTCTGGCGGGTTGTCCTGGTCCGGGGTCAGCAAAATCGGCAGGCCGCTGCGGATCACTTCGGCGCAGAGGCGTCCGGTCATGGTGCCGGGCTGCTCGGGTTGCAGTTCATGGTCGTTGACGTGATAGGGGAAGTTCAGCTGCGCGCAGTGCTCGTCATACAGCGCCACGGAGAAATTCAGCGCCGGCAGCCATTCGCCGATGATCAAATGGACGCGCTTGAACAACGCCAGCAAATCTTCCGCCGCGTGGGCTGCTTCGGAGATTGCGTACAACGCCGCTTGCCGGGACTCGGCCTGCTTGCGCTCGGTGATGTCCCGGGCCACGGCAATGCGCAACTGATCGACTTCAGACCAGCGCGCCGACCACAGGATATGCACCACCCCGCCGTCCTTGCGCAGGTAGCGGTTTTCGAAGTTGAGTTTGGGCTCGCCGCCCATGATCTCGCGTGCGGCGTCGAGGGTGCGTTGACGATCCGCGGGATGCACCATGTCGATCATCGGCTGGCCGATCAGTTCGTCAGGGGTATAGCCGAAAATGCGTTCGCAGGCCGCGCTGACAAACACGAAGCGACCTTGTTTATCCACCGCACAGACGGCGTCCAGCAAGAGATCGATGTAGCTCGCCAACGGTGCGGAATTTCTGGTTGCCATGGTGCGATGAGCGTTTCCGGACAGTGCAGCAATAAGAACCCTCCCTGACCGATCAGTACAGCTGACGCATCCGTGCGCTCAACCTCAAGCCTTGTTCGTCACCAGCCCCGGTAGCGCATGAGCGAGGGCGTTGATGGCGAAACCGATAAACATCACCCCGCATAACCGGGTGATCGCCAGTTCATGGCGTTGATACAAGGTGCGAACCTGCCGCGCACCGACAATGCCAATGAGGATAGCGTAGGCCATCAGGCCACCGACGAAGCTCAGGACAATCAACCACGGCAACATTGACCAGTGCAGCAACTCCGCGCGACTCGACAGCAGCGCCGTGAACGTCGCCACCGCCACGGGGTAGGCCTTTGGATTGGTCAGGCCAAACAGAATGCCGTGCCAAAAGGGCTGGCGAGCCGGGCCTTGAGGAGCATCGGCGCTGCTGCGCTTCGCCCGTATGGCGCGCAAGCCGAGCCAAAACAGGTACAGACCGCTGAGCACGCCCAACACATCGAACGCCGTGCTGCCGATTTCACGGGCGCCAACAATGGCGATCAGCGCCGTGCTGCACCAGACCACGTCCCCCAACAAATGCCCACAGAGAAACCCCGCCCCAGCCCGCCGTCCACGCGCGGCACCGATGCTAAACACCGCCAATACGCCCGGCCCCGGCGTGATGCCGTAGATAAAACCCGAGGCGAGAACGGCCATTAGCAGCGATGGGGTCATTGAAAGTCCGTTTAACTATTTGGTGAATGGGCGCAAGTCTATATCAGGTCTCGAGAATATCGACTGACTGATCGTCGAAGAACTTCATTCCCGCATACGGGCGTTCACGGCAGGCTGCCAGTCGGGACGCCAGGTCCCCGACGTGGGCTTCAAGCTTGTGGCCGTCCGGGTCGAGAAAATAGAACGACGCGCCTTCGCTGCGGTTATCGCGCCATTCCTGCACGTTGGCGGATCGCAGGTGATCGACGAACACGGGGAAATTGGTTGCGCTTATGGTGAAGGCGTAATGGGTGTAATCGGCGGCGGGGTCAGACTTGCGCAGTGGATCGAGGGAAAGGCACAGCCACAGACCGGGCAGCGAGAGGTAAGCGCCGGTGTCCCAAGTGGCATCGACGCGAAGTTGCAGCAGATCTTGATAGAACGCCACGCTGCGGTTCAGGTCGGAGACGGCGAGGGTCAGGTGGTTGAGGCCGGTGAGCATGGGCGATTAGCCTTTGAGTGCTTCTGGCACGACGTACTGTTTACCGTCGTAGTTCAGGGTAACTCGGGTTGTTTTCAACTTGCTGGACGTATCTTTGCACTCTTCGCCTACCAGGAAGTTTGTGGTCACCGTCACGGTGGAACTGACAACAAGATCTGCAAATCCGTTATGAGTTGTTTTGCCCATATCGACGGTTCTTTGTGTTCGTTCGCCCTCTCCTGCGCAGTTGCCGTCCCACTCGCCCCTGCTCGTAGAAATGACCAGCCCTTCCAATACCGGACGCAATGTATCGCCCTCCTTGAGATACAAGGCCAGCTCCGTCTTGTGGTAAGGATTGACGCTTGAGCTGTGTTCAAAACTCGAACGAATACCAAAAGCGCGACTGTCCGGCGTCAACTTGTAGCGTGCCGTATCAATGGACAACCCTGCATACGCCACGGCGTCCGAATAATAGGCGTCTTTTTTATGGTAAGTGGCCAGGCGTTTCGAGCTGGACGAGTGAATGAGCGACAGTTCCAGATCGACGTTTCCGCCATCGTTGTTGGCGTCGGCGGAATCCGGCTTGAATGTCGATGAGGCCACAATGGTCTGGTCGTCATACGCCGGCCAGACTTTGCAAATGGTGAACGTTCGCTCGCCGAAGGGCGCTTCTTCGCAGCCCGCTTGTACCTGGCTGACAGCCGTAATCAGGCCGAGTAACGCGAGTGGATTCAGTAGTTTCTTTACGGTTAGCATGTTCTTCCCTGATCGGTTCGCAGTAGTTACAAGCCCTTGAACCCTTGCGGCAGGACGTAGTTTTTACCGTCATATCGAAGTGTTGTCAGCACCGGTTTGGCTGTAATGGATTTGGATTCACATGCCTCCCCTTCGCCTTTCCCGACTTCGCTGGTGGACACTGTCTTGACGATCAAGTCGGCGTATCCATGTGAACTGGTTTTGCCGATTTCTAGCGTACGGGTGGTTTGATAAATCTCACCGGCGCAATTGCCATCCCATTCACCGCCATACTCATAGGTGATGAGCTTATCCAGGACGGGGCGCAACTTGTTGCCCTCCCTTACGTAGAGCGAGAGCAACTTTTCGCTCACAGGATTGAGCCGAGACGAGCCGTTGAACGTGACGCGCACGCCAAACGCTCTTATGTCAGGCGTGAGCTTGTAACGTGCGGTATCGATCTGCAGATTTTCAAAGGCTATGGCATCCGACTCAAAAGCCGATGCCTTGTGATATGTCGCCAGCGGCTTCGAATCGCCAGCCGACACAACAGCAAGATCGAGATCATATTTACCCTGAGGGCCATAATCACTTGCCGAATACCCCGATTCGAACTGCGACAACGCTGTAATCGTCAGCCCCGGATAGGCCGGCCAGTCTTTGCAAACCGAATAGCCGAAATCGCCTGCCAGAAACGGTGATTCACATTCAGCGAACGCCTGCGTCGTCATCACCAATCCGCACAGCGCCGCACAACTCATCCACCCAGACTTCAATGTCATTCCTTGTTCCTTGCGCGTTTCAAAAAAATAGATGATTTCAGGCGCGCACTATCCCCTCCCCAATCCGCCCATTCAACCAGTTCAACGCCTGATCCCCGCCCCGCCGCTTGTGCCAGACCAACACAAACGTAAATGACGGAATATGAAACGGCGGCGCAACCACAATCAACGAGCGCTCATCAATCTCACGCAACCCACGTGAAGCAACGGTAAGAATCAAATCCGTGCCGCTGATGAACTCCGGGGCAACGCTCCAGTGCGGCAGGCTGATCGCGACGCGACGGCGTTCACGCAGTGCAGTCAGGGCTCGTTCGATTTCCGGGGTGCCGCTGCCGCGCATTTCCAGCAGAACGTGTGGCCGCGCGAGGTAGGTCGGCAGGTCGAGTACGCCATTGGCAGGCAAGCTGTTGCGGTCCACGAGGCAGGCGTAGTGTTCTTCGAACAGCGGGGTGCTGCGCAGTTCGTTGGGCAGCTCCGGAAAGACCCCGGCCGCAACGTCGATGTCGCCGTTGAGTACTGCGTCGAGCATGCCTTCGCGGCTGGCATGGCTGATTTGCAGGTCGATGCCCGGCGCTTCCCGGCGCAACGTCCGAACCAGCTCTGGCAGGACGATGGCGGCGCCGTAGTCGGACATCGCCAGACGAAACGTGCGCTTGGCCGTGGCTGGGTCGAAGGCGTTCGGCGCCAGCAGCGATTGCACTTGCGCAAGTGCTTCGGCCAAGGGTGCGATCAACTCCAGGGCTCGCGGGGTGGGCACGAGCGTGGCGCCGGCGCGTACCAGCAGCGGATCGCCAAGCAGATCGCGCAATCGCCCCAGGGCGTGACTGACCGCGGGCTGACTCAGGTGCAGACGCTGCGCCGCCCGCGTGACGTGCTGCTCGCTGAGCAACGCGTCGAGGATCACCAGCAAGTTGAGGTCGATACGCCGAAGATCATTCATCTGGTGCATGTTCTGAATAGAAATTTGGAATTTAAATCTGCGCGACGAATACTCTAGAGTCCAGCAAAACCTGTTGGAGAATGATCATGAGTACGTTGCATTGGGCCGGGCTGTTGCTGCTGGCCATGATTGCCGGGGCGGTGGTGCCGTTTCAGAGTGCAATCAACGCCAACCTCACGCGTGGGTTGGGTCATCCGTTGTGGGCGACGCTCGCGTCGTTATTGGTGAGTATCGTGGTGTTGGTGCCGAT
This sequence comes from Pseudomonas sp. NPDC099000, assembly GCF_044759925.1. Lineage (NCBI taxonomy): Bacteria > Pseudomonadati > Pseudomonadota > Gammaproteobacteria > Pseudomonadales > Pseudomonadaceae > Pseudomonas > Pseudomonas sp. NPDC099000. Next base: position 112,515 of record NZ_JBIWAF010000003.1, on the reverse strand, counting down.
TATGTTGGCGATGCGCTTGCCGCTGCCGTCACTGGCGTTCATCACGAGGGCGCCGCTGTGGATGTGGGCCGGCGGTGCATTCGGGGTGTGTTTTATTTCGTTGGCGCTGATGCTGCTGCCCAAGCTTGGGGCGTCGGGGTTTATTGCTTTGGCGCTGGCGGGACAGGTGGTGGCTTCGCTGGTACTGGATCACTTCGGGTTGTTTGGGTTGGTGGAACGGCAGATGACGTTGCCGCGGGTGGTTGGGGCGGTGTTGTTGATGGCGGGGGTGGCGTTGATTCAGTTCAGTGCTGCGCCGACCAGAGCGCTGATCGCAACATCCTGATCGTTCCCACGCTCTGCGTGGGAATGCAGCCGTGACGCTCCGCATCACTGGACGCGGAGCGTCCCTAGAGGCATTCCCACGCAGAGCATGGGAACGATCATCACCTTGGGTTCGCAGCCTTCGCCGGCCTCTGCAAGGATGCGTGGTCGATGCAGGGACCGGCGTAGCCTGCGAAACGCTTAGAACTTGTCGAGCGTACGCAGTTTCTGCGGCAACCCCCACAGCAGCAGCGCAACGGCGATCAGCGCGCAGACGCCAATGACATACAACGCCGGGGTGGTGCTGCCGGTCAGATCCTTGATTCGTCCGACCATGACCGGGCTGACGATGCCGCCGAACTGGCCGAGGGTATTGATCACCGCAATCCCGCCGGCAGCCCCTGCGCCGGCACCGGCCAGCAGTTTTGGCGGTAAGGTCCAGAAGCTTGGGATGGAGGCGATGATCCCGGCACCGAGCAAGCCCAGCGCGACAATCAGGAAGGTCGTGTGGTTGGCGAAGATCCCCGCACAGAAGAACCCCACCGCGCCCACTGCGACTAAACCTGCAACAAACTTGCGTCGTTCACCGGTCGAGTCGGACAACCGTCCGATCACCACCATGCTGATGGCGCCGCAGACGTACGGGATGGCGGTCAGCAAACCGATCATCACCGGGCTCTCGGTGCCAGCGCTGCGGATCAGTTGCGGCGCCCAGAAATTCAAGCCGTAGGACGCCACCTGAATCAGGAAGTAGATCAGTCCCAGGGTCAGGAAACCCGGGATCCGCAGCGCAGCGAGCAGCGAGCCTCCACTCTTGTGCGGTTCATGGTGAGCAATGCGGCTGGCCAGCAGGGTTTTCTCCGACGGCGTCAGCCAATGGGCGTCCTCGATGCGGTCCTTGAGCAAGGTCAGCACCAGCAAGCCAAGGCCGATGCAAGGCACACCGCCCAGCAAAAACAGCCAATGCCAGCCGCGCATATCCATAAAGCCGTCGAGGTGTTGCAGCACCAACCCGGAGAACGGTGCACCGACCAGACCGGCGAACGCCGAGGCCAGAAACAGCATCGAGGTGATGCGTCCGCGATAGTGCTGCGGGAACCACAGTGTCAGGTAATACAGCACGCCCGGTGCAAAACCGGCCTCCATCGCGCCGATCACGAAGCGCAGCGCGTAGAACTGCCATTCGCTGTTGACGAAGACCATGAGGGCGGTGGCGACACCCCAGGACATCATGATCCGGGCGATCCAGCGTCGGGCGCCGACCTTGTACAGCATCATGTTGCTCGGCACTTCGAAGATCACGTATCCGACCACGAACAGCCCGGCGCCGAGGCCGTAAGCGGTGTCGCTCAGGCTCAGGTCGGTCTGTAGCTGGAACTTGGCGAAGCTGATGTTGATGCGGTCGAAAAAGGCGAACAGGTAGCAGACCATGATCAGCGGCATCAGGCGCCAGGCGACCTTGCTGACCAGGGCTTTTTCTTCGTCGTGGCTAACGGACGGGCTCGCGCCCGCCTCCAGTACATTGAGGCTCATGGTGCTTTCTCCAGGCGGACTTCCCGTGGGTGTCCGATTGTTTTTGTTGTCTGGTTTAGTAGGACTGTATGGACGCTTTTACCGTGGAAGTGAGCCTGCTCGCGATGACTGAGTCATTTCCGACATCGCATTGACTGACCCACCGCTATCGCGAGCAGGCTCACTCCCACAGGGTTTTGTATTGGGTCAGGACGGGCTCGGGTGCAAATCGCAATTACGCCCGGCCTTGGCCAGTTGACCGGGCACTTCGTGGCCCAACAGCGCGGGTAATCCTCGGGACAACTTCAGTATCAGAGGCAGATCAATGCCGGTATGAATGCCGATTTCATCGCACAAGTTGACCAGGTCTTCGGTGCAGATATTGCCCGAGGCACCCGGTGCGAATGGACAGCCGCCGAGCCCGCCGAGGGCCGCGTCGAAGCGTCGGGCGCCGGCCTCGTAGGCGGCCAGCACATTGCACAGACCGAGGCCGCGGGTGTTGTGGAAATGCAGGGTCAGATCCGCCGGTGAAACTCGCTGCAAGACCCGCCGCACCAGCCGATCCACCTGACGCGGATTGGCCATGCCAGTGGTGTCGGCCAACGTGATGCCCTGAATCCCGAGCTCCTGATAGGCCTCGACGATTTGCAGCACGCGATCCTCATCGATCTTGCCTTCGAACGGGCAGCCGAACGTAGTGGCGATGCTGCCGTTGAGTCGCACCGGCGTGCCACCGACGTATTGCACGATTTCGCCGAACGCCGCCAACGACGCTTCGCAACGCATGCGCAGGTTGGCCAGGTTGTGGGTCTGGCTGGCGGACATCACCAGGTTCAGTTCGTCGGCCCTGGTCGCCAGCGCCCGTTGCGCGCCTTTGAGGTTGGGGATCAACGCGACGTAGATCACCCCCGGTTGCCGGGCGATGCCCTTGAACACCAGCTCACCATCGCGCAGCGCCGGAATGGCCTTGGGCGACACGAACGAGCCCGCTTCGATGCGGCTGAATCCGGCCAGCGACAGCTGATCAATCAGCGCAATTTTGTCGACGGTTTCAACCCAGGTCGGCTCGATCTGCAAGCCGTCGCGAGGGGAGACTTCCTGCACGATCAGGGTCTCGGAAAAATCAGTGATCATTGCACAACCCCTTTAGCTTTCAGGCGTTCGATGTCCAGCTCCGTAAGGCCCAGCCCCGCGAGGATGCCGTCGGTGTGCTGGCCCAGACTCGGCCCGGACCAGTTCACGCCGCCGGGGGTCTCGGACATTTTCGGCACGATGCCGGGCATCTTCACCGTGGCGCCGCCGGGCAGGTCGGCGCTGAGCAGCATGTCCCGCGCCTGATAGTGCGGATCGGCGACGATGTCGGCGACTGAATAGATGCGCCCGGCCGGCACTTCAGCGGCTTCCAGCGCCGACAACACTTCATCGATCGGAAGGCTGCTGGTCCAGTGAGTAATCGCCGCATCGAGCACGTTACTTTTCAATGCGCGGCCATCGTTATGAGCAAACTCCGGCGCGTCGGCCAGGTCGCGACGACCGACCACTTCCATCAGACGCTTGTAGATCGGGTCACTGTTGCCGGCAATCACCACGTAGGCGCCGTCGGCCGTCAGGTAAGTGTTGGACGGCGCGATGCCCGGCAGGGCACCGCCGCTGCGCTCACGCACATGACCAAGCATGTCGTACTCCGGCACCAGGCTTTCCATGACGTTGAACACGCTTTCGGCCAGAGACACATCGACCACTTGCCCGCCGCCCTGCCCGGTCTTGACCCGCAGCAACGACATCAAGGCGCCGATCACCGCGTGCAAGGACGCCAGGGAATCGCCGAGACTGACACCGACCCGTGCTGGCGGCGAACCGGGGGTGCCGGTGGTATAGCGGATCCCGCCCATGGCCTCGCCGATGGCGCCGAAACCCGGACGATCGCGGTAAGGGCCGGTCTGGCCATAACCGGAGATCCGTACCAGCGTCAGATTAGGGTTAAGGGCGTGCAACACGTCCCAGCCCAGACCGAGTTTTTCCAAAGCGCCTGGCCGCAGGTTTTCGATCAGTACGTCGGCACTGGTCGCCAATTGCTTGACCAGTTCGATGCCTTCGGCTGATTTAAGGTTGAGCGCCAGGGACTTCTTGTTTCGCGATTGCAGGTACCACCACAGCGAGGTGCCTTCGTGCAGCTTGCGCCACTTGCGCAGCGGGTCACCCTGGCCCATGGCTTCGATCTTGATCACTTCGGCGCCGAACTCGGCGAGCATGCGCGCAGCGAACGGCGCGGCGATCAGCGTGCCGATCTCGATCACTTTGATTGCACTCAAGGGGGCAGTCATCGCGGGGTACCTCTATGTTGTTCTTGGAATATGAGCCAAGGCTAGAGGACCTGGGGGCGATGAATCCAACCTTCAGTTGGCAACGTTCGTTCGCGAAATGCGAACGCTCCGGGAAATTACTGCGACCTCAAGTCAGTCTTCGCGGGCAAGCCTCGCTCCTACGGGTTGTGTGTGATCCCTGTAGGAGCGAGGCTTGCCCGCGAAGAGGCCAGTACATCCCATCGAGATTTATCAGGCCTGCCCACGCAACTGCTCAAACAACATCCGGCTCACCGGCGACAACGCCGCTTCATCACGCACCACCAAAATGAGCGCCCGATCCGACCAGTCATCCGTCAACGGCACCGCCTGCAACCCCAACGCCCGGCCAAACAATTCATAGGCCTTTTGCGGCAGGATGCCGAGACCCATGTTGGCCTGGACCATGCGGCACATCGCATCAAAACCCGGCACATGAATCCGCAACCGCAGCACCTTGCCCGCCTTGCGCGCAGCCGCGTGGGTGCGCATGTTGATCGAACTGGCGGAATGCAAACCGACATAATCACTGCCCAGCGTATCGGCGAAAGCCAGGCTGGAACGGTTTGCCAACGGATGATCGGGCAGCATCAACACCACCAGTTTGTCCTGGCGATAAAACACGCTGTGCAGACCTTTCACGTCGCTGTCACTGGAACAGATCCCCAGGTCCGCCACACCATCAAGCACACCCTGAATCACCCCACTACTGGGACGTTCTTCGAGGTCGGTCTTGACCTGGGGATGACGCTCGGAAAAATCCCGCAGGTCTTCGGGAAGGAACTGAATGATCGCCGACAAGTTGGCGAGCATACGCACATAGCCGCGCACCCCGTGGCTGTGCTCGCCCAGCTCGAGGCCCATTTTCTCGACGTTGAACAACATCTGCCGGGCATGGTGCAGCAGGGTTTCGCCAGCCGGCGTCAGGGTCATGCCTTTGGCCTGGCGCACGAACAGGCTGATGCCCAGCGCCTCTTCCAATTCCATCAGTCGCTTGCTGGCCGCCGACACCGCGATCGCTTCGCGGGTCGCTGCACGGGTCAGGGTGCCTTCTTCGTGGACGGCGACAAACAGCTGGAGGGTGATCAGGTCGAGGCGGCGGATCAGGCTTTTTTGCAGCATGGAGGGCTCGATGGCTTCAGTTCGGCGAGTCGGCAGGATAGCCCGGTTTTGGCTCGCAACATCACACGACATTGCCCTACACCCGAATTTCATTGGCCGATCACGACGGAAGATCGCTGAAAAAGTCGCGTGAATTCATGTAGCTTTACGCACCCACGCCAGGGACGTTGCTTACTGAAACCCAAGGAAGACTCAATGAAGAGCAGCACCACCCTCCTCGTCACCTGCAGCACGGTGTTTCTCGCCCAACTGGGCATGAGCATTTACCTGCCGGCGCTGCCGGACATTGCCCGGGATCTGTCCGCCGAGGCGTCGCAAGTGTCCTGGGGCTTGGCGGTGTACCTGATCGGCATGGCGCTGCCGATGCTGTTCTGGGGCAGCCTCGGTCAGCGCCTCGGCCGCAAACCGGTGTTGCTCGCCGCACTCGGGATCTACGGGCTCGGTAACCTTGCCCTGCCCTTGAGTCAGACGCTTGAATCGTTCCTGTTGTGGCGACTGGTCCAGGGGATTGGCGCCAGCGGGATTTCGGTCATGGCGCGGGTGCTGATCCGCGACAGTTTCCGGGGAGACTTGCTGGCCAAGGCACTGTCCTGGCTATCGATTTCTTTTGTAGTGGCGCTGGGGATCGGCCAGTACCTGGGGTCGATCATTCAGGTGGCGCTGGGTTGGTCGGCGATTTTTTATCTGTTGGGTGGCGTGAGCCTGTTGATGGCGCTGGTCGTGTCCCGGGTCAGTTTTCCGCTGCTGGTTGAGGACCATGTTCTTTCATCCGCGTGGCCAAGTTACTGGCGCATTCTGCGTGATCGAGCCTTCCTGCTTCCGGCACTCACCGGCGGCCTCGGTTATGGCGTGATCATCGCGTTCAACACCGCAGCGCCGCTGATTCTGCAAGGCCCGTTCAACTGGTCGGCGGTGGAATACGGATTACTGGGCTGGCCGATCAGCGCGGCGTATTTCCTGGGGGCGTTGGGGGTGAATGCCTTCGTGATTCGCACCGGTCGATACTGGCTGATGACGGCAGGTGTGGGGCTGGTGTTGGGCGGCTGCGCGGTGATGTTGCTGGGCAGTCTCGCGGGCACGTCCGTTGCGCTGCTGTTCTGGTTGCCGTACTGCTTTGCGGTGTTCGGGCAGTCGTTGAACTACCCTATCAGCCTGGCCCTGGCCAACGACGGCTCGCCGGTCGGCGGGGCGTATGCGATGGCGTTGAGCGGTTTCATTCACCAACTGATGGCCGCCATCATCGGCGCGATTGCCAGCCTGATCGCCAGCCAGCAGGCGTGGCCACTGTCGCTGTTTTGCACCTTGCTGGCCTTGGGCGCGATGCTCTGTGTGATGCTCGCGCGCGGTCGTCAAACCGATTAGAACGCGTTGCGGAAAATCTCCTCGATCTGGCGCTGATCCGCCACCCGTGGATTGGTCAGGCCGCAGGCGTCTTTCAGCGCATTGGTGGCAAGTGTCGGGATGTCGTTGAGCTTGGCGCCGAGTTCACGCAAACCGGCGGGAATGTCCACGTCTCTGGACAGGCTGCGGATCGCCAAGATGGCCGCTTGAGCGCCTTCTTCCGAGCTTAAGCCACGGGTATCAGCACCCATTGCGTGGGCGACATCCGTCAGGCGCGGGGCGCACACCAGCGCATTGAAACTCTGCACATGGGGCAGCAGCACCGCGTTGCACACGCCATGAGGCAAGTCGTAGAAGCCGCCCAACTGATGAGCCATCGCGTGGACATAACCCAGGGATGCGTTATTGAACGCCATGCCGGCGAGGAACTGCGCGTAAGCCATGTTCTCCCGGGCGGCCATGTCGCTGCCGTCGCGCACGGCCAGGCGCAGGTTGCTGCTGATCAACGTGATCGCCTTCAGTGCGCAGGCATCGGTGATCGGATTGGCCGCCGTGGACACGTAGGCTTCGATGGCATGAGTCAGCGCGTCCATGCCGGTGGCAGCGGTCAGGCCTTTGGGCATGGCGACCATCAGCGCCGGGTCGTTGACCGACAGCAGCGGCGTGACATTGCGGTCGACGATGGCCATTTTCACGTGGCGCGATTCGTCGGTGATGATGCAAAAACGGGTCATCTCGCTGGCGGTGCCGGCAGTGGTGTTGATCGCAATCAGCGGCAACTGCGGTTTGGTGGATCGGTCGACGCCTTCGTAGTCGCGGATCTCCCCGCCGTTGGTCGCGCACAACGCGATGCCCTTGGCGCAGTCATGGGGCGAACCGCCACCGAGCGACACCACGAAATCACAGCGACTTTCCTTGAGCAGGCCCAGGCCCCTCTCGACGTTGGCCATGCTCGGGTTCGGTTTGGCGCCGTCGAAGATCACCGAGTCGATGTCTTGCATCGCCAGCTTCTCGGCAATCATCTTCGCCACGCCAGCCTTGGCCAGCCCCGCGTCGGTGACGATCAGCGCCTTGCGAAAGCCGTACTTGCGAATCGCGTCCATGGCTTCGTCGAGGCATCCGTTGCCCATAATGTTTACGGAAGGGATGAAAAACGTGCTGCTCATGAACGACTCTCCTGGCTGGGCCGAATCGGCAGCGCCGATCCAGCGGGTACCCACAGGATCAACCTATCGGTTACGCAGTAACTTGATCTGGCTCAAGTCCCCGTCGTGATAAAGTCGCCGCCCATCAGACCACTTGCTTTGAGACTTTGAACCGCAATGACCGATTTCCAGGATGTTGATGCCCAACTTGAAGACTGGAACGCCTTGCGCGCCACTACCTCGTTCAGCGGCTTGCTGGTGGGCAACGGCGCCAGCCGCGCGGTGTGGGACGACTTCGGCTACGACTCGCTGTTCGAAAATGCCCGCACCGTTGAAGAAAAGCCCCTGAGCCAGTCCGAGCTGAGCGTGTTCGACGCCATGCAGACGCGCAGTTTCGAGCAGGTGCTGAGCGCGCTGAAAACCACCAGCCGGGTCAACAAGGCCCTGGCCGTCAGCTCCGCTGCCCCGCGTAATCGTTACTACGCGATCAAGGAAGCGCTGATCAACACGGTTCACGCGGTGCACATCCCGTGGCGACTGGTGGTGCCGTCGACCCTGGCCGCTATCAGTCAGGAACTGGGCCGCTATCGAACGGTGTTCACCACCAATTACGACTTGCTCAACTACTGGGCGATCCAGCATCAGCCTGATGCCATCACCGATCTGTTCCAGGGCGCCGAACCGGGTTTTGATTTGAGCGCCACGGCGACCGATAAAACCCGTTTGCTGTACCTGCACGGCGGCCTGCATCTGGTGCGCAATCAGGACGGCACGGCACGCAAGCTGATGTCGACCGAGGGCACGTTGCTGGGCAGCTTCGCGATCAACAATACGATCAAGACCCTGGATGACGTGCCATTGTTCGTCAACGAAGGGCCGGCGCAGGACAAGCTCAAGACCATTCGCAGCTCGGATTATCTGTCGTTTTGCTATGACCAGTTACTGAGCCATGGTGAGGGGTTGTGCCTGTTCGGGCATGCCTTGGGCGAGCAGGACAGCCACATCATCCATGCGTTGCGCCAGGCGAAACCGAAGGTAGTGGCGATCTCGATTTACCCGCGCAGCAAGGCGTTTATCCAGCATCAGAAGCGGCATTACGCGAAGGTGTTTGAGGGGACGGGGTCAGCGCTGCGGTTTTTTGATTCGAAGACGCATGCGCTCGGCAGCCCGAAGCTGACTGTACCGGTCGAGGTCTGAAGCGAACACCTGTGGCGAGGGGGCTTGTCGGAACGCCGCATCGCCCCGTTGGGTCGCGCAGCGGCCCCCTGCATTCTTTCAGCAAAATCCCATCGACAGGTTTTACGACTGCTTCGCAGCCGAACGGGGAGATGCGGCGTTCCGACAAGCCCCCTCGCCACAACAGCACCGCAACTTTATTCTTCGGAACTATGCACCACCACCAACAGCTGCGCCTGCACCTCCCCCACTGACCGGATCCGATGCGGTTTCTGTGCATTGAAGTGCAGTGCGTCCCCGCGATTGAGCAGCACGCGCTCGTTCATAAAGTCCACTTCCACCTGCCCGTCGTGGACGAACAGAAACTCTTCCCCCAAGTGTTCCTTGAAGGTTTTATCCGCGAATTCGCTCGGCGGATAAATCATGAACGGCAGCAGGCTGCGCTCGCTGACCTGATGGGCCAGCACCGCGTAGCCGGGGCTTTCATCGTTGGCTGCCAGGGACTGGCGTTCGTCGCTGCGCACCAGGCTGTAGCTGTCGAGGCTGATGTTGTCTTCGGAGAACAACTCCTCGACCTTCACGTTTAGCGCCTTGGCCAGTTTCAGGGCAGCCGCGATCGACGGCGTATTCAGCCCGCGCTCGACTTTCGACAGATAGCTCTTGGTCATGCCGGATTTTTCGGCCAAGGCCTCCAGCGTCACGCCAAGTTTTTTTCTCAGTAATTTCAAACGGATAGACATGAAGAACGATTAATCCATCAAGGAGGCGACGATTTGCCCTTGCCAATGACACAAAGTGTCATATAGCCTCTGCTGTGTCATTTGCATGAAGCCACCCAAGGACACCGATATGGCCAAGACCTTAGCACTACCCAAAGAGCAACTGGTCAAGCAAGCGTTGATCCAGATGCAAAACACCCTGGCGGATAATACGTGGACCGACCGCCAAAAGCTGGCCCTGACCTGCCGGATTCTGTTCGAAAATGGTCACGACTCCGGCCTGGCCGGGCAAATCACCGCCCGTGGTCCTCAACCGGGCACTTACTACACTCAACAACTGGGCCTGGGTTTCGACGAGATCACCGCGAGCAATCTGCTGCTGGTCAACGAAGACCTGGAAGTGCTCGAAGGGCACGGCATGCCCAACCCGGCCAACCGTTTCCACAGTTGGGTGTACCGCGCCCGGCCGGACGTGAACTGCATCATCCACACGCACCCGACTCACGTCGCGGCGCTGTCGATGCTCGAAGTGCCGCTGCAGATTTCCCACATGGACCTCTGCCCGCTCTACGACGATTGCGCGTTTCTCGAAGGCTGGCCGGGTGTGCCGGTGGGCAACGAAGAAGGTGATTTGATCGCCGGCGCACTGGGCAATAAACGGGCAATTCTGCTGTCGCACCACGGCCAGCTGTCCACCGGCACCACCATCGAAGAAGCCTGTGTCATCGCTCAATTGATTGAGCGTGCGGCGAAGCTGCAACTGCTGGCGATGAGTGCCGGGACGATCAAGCCGATCCTGCCGGAACTGGGTCGCGAAGCCCATGACTGGATTTCGAAACCCAAGCGCCACGGCGCCGCGTTCAACTACTACGCCCGGCAGAACCTGCGTCAACACGCCGATTGCCTGAACTGAACCCAATCATTTTCTGAAGGAGACACAGCATGTCGACCCCAACCATTCACGGCATCATCGGCTACACCATCACCCCGTTCACCGCCAACGGCGAAGGCGTTGATCTCGACGCGCTCGGGCGTTCCATCGACCGCTTGATCGACGGCGGCGTCCACGCCATCGCCCCGCTGGGCAGCACCGGCGAAGGCGCGTACCTGAGCGATGCGGAGTGGGATCAGGTCAGCGAGTTCAGCATCAAACACGTGGCCAAACGCGTGCCGACCATCGTCAGCGTGTCCGACCTGACCACCGCCAAAGCGGTGCGCCGCGCACGTTTCGCCGAAGCCCATGGCGCCGATGTGGTGATGGTGCTGCCGACGTCCTACTGGAAACTCAGCGAAGCGGAAATCCTCGCCCACTACCGCGCCATCGGCGAGAGCATCGGCGTGCCGATCATGCTCTACAACAATCCGGCCACCAGCGGCACCGACATGTCGGTGGAGCTGATCCTGCGGATCATTAATGCCGTGGAGAACGTGACCATGGTCAAGGAGAGCACCGGCGACATCCAGCGCATGCACAAGCTGCAACTGCTGGGCGAAGGTCAGGTGCCGTTCTACAACGGCTGCAATCCGTTGGCGCTGGAAGCGTTTGCCGCCGGTGCGAAGGGTTGGTGCACGGCCGCGCCGAACCTGATCCCGCAGCTCAATCTTGATTTGTATGAAGCGGTATTGGCCAACGACCTGGGCAAGGCGCGTGAACTGTTCTATCGCCAGTTGCCGGTGCTGGACTTCATCCTCAAGGGTGGCTTGCCGGCGACGATCAAGGCGGGGTTGCGGGCGACCGGGCTGGAAGTCGGCGATCCGCGGTTGCCGGTGTCTCCACTCGGTGAGGCCGGGATCAGCCAGTTGCAAGACTTGTTGAAAGCCTTGCGCTGATCTTGCGTTAACTGATCGTTCCCATGCTCTGCGTGGGAATGCCTCAAGGGACGCTCCGCGTCCAGTGACGCGGAGCGTCACGGGCTGCATTCCCACGCAGAGCGTGGGAACGATCTCTAAGGTGTGCTCAAAGCACCGGCAAGGTCTTGTCCTTGATCACGGTGGTCGGCCCATTGGCCTTGACGCTGGCGATGCCTTTATCCATCGCACCAGTGGAAGAGTACGTCTCGCTACTACCAATGATCTCGTGGTTACCGGCCTTGAGGTTGAAGTAAGGATGGCCATCCTTGGTGGTTTTCTTTTCGTAGCGTTCATCCAGCGGGCTGTTCTTCTGCACCGAAGCAATGCCGTTGTCGGCAGCGCCGCGAGTGGTATACAGCTCGCTGGTCAGAATGGTTTCAGCGTTGGCGGCCTTCAGTACAAACTTGAACTGACCGTTGCTGCTTTTGCTTACTTCGTACCATCCGGACATGCTCTTTCTCCTTGGCAATTGAGAGGTTTCGCGCTTCAGAGTAAAGACCAGCCCGGAACATCTGTCGCCTGTACCGGCCTCTTCGCGGGCAAGCCTCGCTCCTACAAGGAAAATGCAATACCTGTAGGAGCGAGGCTTGCCCGCGAAGGGGTCGACGCTATTTCACCACCGCCCGCACCACCGACAACTCCGGCACCTGCACCCGTCGCTGACTCAAATACCGCGTACAACTCACCCGCAAAAACGAGGCGAAATTCACCACCTCGCCGCGGTAGTCCATCACCTCTTCATACAGCTTGGCGATCAACTGATTGGTGGTCATGCCGTCGACCTCGGCGATTTCGCTGAGGATGTCCCAGAACTGATTCTCCAGCCGCAGGGTGGTGACCACCCCGCAGATGCGCAGCGAGCGGGAGCGCGATTCGTAGAGGATCGGATCGGCTTTGACGTACAGCTCGCACATGGAAAAGTCCCTCGTTACAGCGTGATTTTAGTGCCCAGCAACCCGAGAAAACCGGCGAGCCAGCTCGGGTGCGCCGGCCAGGCAGGCGCAGTGGCCAGATTGCCTTGTACGTGGCCTTCCGTCACCGGGATATCGATGAACGTGCCACCCGCCAGGCGCACTTCCGGCGCGCAGGCCGGATAAGCGCTGCACTCGCGACCTTCGAGAATCCCCGCAGCCGCCAGCAGTTGCGCACCGTGGCACACGGCGGCGATCGGCTTGCCGGTCTTGTCGAATGCGCGCACCAGCTCCAGGACTTTTTCGTTCAGGCGCAGGTATTCCGGCGCACGACCGCCCGGGATCAGCAGCGCGTCGTAGTCGGCTTCAGCGACTTTGGCGAAATCGAAGTTCAGGGCGAACAAGTGGCCGGGTTTTTCGCTGTAGGTCTGGTCGCCTTCGAAGTCGTGGATTGCCGTGCGCACGGTCTGGCCGGCGGATTTGTCCGGGCAAACGGCGTGCACCGTGTGGCCGACCATCAGCAGCGCCTGGAAAGGCACCATCACTTCGTAGTCTTCGACGTAATCGCCGACCAGCATCAGAATTTTCTTGGCAGCCATGGGGAGGACTCCTCTGGGAAATACGTAGGAGTATTCAAGGTAGTCCTTATCCAGAGGGTCGGGTAATAACCGGTTACTACCTGAAGACCGCGTTATCGTTCATCGCGGGCAAGCCACGCTCCCACAGTTATTGCGGTGCCTTTGTGGGAGCGGGCTTGCCCGCGATGGCGTCCTCAAACTGTACGGATAACTCTGCACCTAGCTGTAACAGAGCAAGCCCCCCGGTTTATGGCTAGATGAAGGTCTTCCTGCCACCCTCGATTCTGGTTGCCCATCATGTCCTCGCGCGAAAACACCGGCATGGCCCTCGGCCTGCTCGGCGTTGTGATCTTCAGCCTCACCCTGCCCTTCACACGGATCGTCGTGCAGGAAATGCATCCGTTGCTTAACGGCCTGGGCCGGGCGCTGTTTGCGGCGGTGCCGGCGGCGATGTTGTTGCTGTGGCGCCGGGAAAAATGGCCGACCTGGAAACAGGTCAAAGGCCTGACACTGGTGATTGCCGGGGTGATCCTCGGCTTCCCGGTGTTGTCGGCCTGGGCCATGCAAACCTTGCCGGCGTCTCACGGTGCGCTGGTCAACGGTTTACAACCGCTGTGCGTCGCGCTGTACGCCGCGTGGCTGTCCCATGAGCGCCCGTCAAAAGCCTTCTGGGCCTGCGCTGCGCTGGGCAGCGCGCTGGTACTCGGTTATGCGCTGATCAGCGGGGCCGGCAGTATTCAGGCCGGTGATTTGCTGATGCTCGGGGCGATTGCCGTAGGGGGCTTGGGTTATGCCGAGGGCGGCCGGTTGGCCAAGGAGATGGGCGGCTGGCAGGTGATCTGCTGGGCGCTGGTGCTGTCGACACCGCTGCTGATCGGGCCGGTGGTTTACCTGGCGCTGCAACACCAGGGCGAGATTTCGGCCAAGACCTGGTGGGCGTTTGGTTACGTCTCGCTGTTCTCGCAGTTCATCGGCTTCTTTGCCTGGTACGCCGGGCTGGCAATGGGCGGCATCGCCCGGGTCAGTCAGATCCAGCTGTTGCAGATTTTCTTCACTATCGCTTTTTCGGCGCTGTTCTTCGGCGAACACATCGAGCCGATCACTTGGCTGTTTGCGGCCGGGGTGATCGTGACGGTAATGCTCGGTCGCAAGACCGCGGTCAAACCCGCACGCATTGCCACCGCGTGACCTGTAGGAGCCAGGCTTGCCGGCGAAGGCGTCGGCACTATCGCCTTCGCCGGCAAGCCTGGCTCCTACAGGGTCATGCGGTGTTTTAGAGGCAGCCGTCGGCCCGCAGCAGCGTTTCGAGGCAATGTTCGCTGATGCGGTAGAAATCCTTCAGTTCCTGGATCTTCACCAACAACTGCGCCGGGTCAACCGGCTCGGCGCGTTTGACCGCCAGGATCATCTTGTTCTTGTTGGTGTGGTCCAGTGAGATGAACTCAAACACCTTGGTCTCGTAACCACAGGCTTCCAGGAACAACGCGCGCAAACTGTCGGTGACCATTTCCGCTTGCTGCCCCAGATGCAGACCGTATTGCAGCATCGGCTTGAGCAGCGCCGGGCTCTGGATTTGCAGGCGGATCTGTTTGTGGCAGCACGGCGAGCACATGATGATCGAAGCGCCGGAACGGATGCCGGTGTGAATCGCATAGTCGGTGGCGATGTCGCAGGCATGCAGTGCGATCATCACGTCCAGCTCGCTCGGTGCGACGCTGCGCACGTCACCGCACTTGAACACCAGACCCGGATGCTCAAGCTTGGCGGCGGCGGCATTGCACAGGTTGACCATTTCTTCGCGCAACTCGACGCCGGTCACCACGCCTTCGGCCTTCAAGGTGTTGCGCAGGTAGTCATGGATCGCGAAGGTCAGGTAACCCTTGCCCGAGCCGAAATCCGCGACCTGCACCGGTTTGTCCAGGGCCAAGGGCGAGGTGGTCAGTGCATGGCTGAAGACTTCGATGAACTTGTTGATCTGCTTCCATTTGCGCGACATCGCCGGGATCAGCTCGTGCTTGCTGTTTGTCACGCCCAGGTCGGCGAGGAACGGCCGGCTCAGGTCGAGGAAGCGGTTTTTCTCGCGGTTGTGCTCGGCGGACGGCACTTCACGCAATTGCTGAGGTTTGCTCTTGAACAGCGAAGACTTGCCCTTTTTGCTGTATTCGAGCTGGGCTTCGTCAGTCAGCGACAGCAAATGCGCATTTTTGAACGAGGCCGGCAACAGCGCGGCGAGGGTCGCCACGCCCTCGGCAAGCGGCAGGTTCTTGGTGATATCGCGGGTCTTGTAGCGGTAGACGAAGGACAGGCAGGGCTGATCCTTGACCGTCAGTTGCTTGATGATCAGCCGCTGCAAATCGGCTTCAGTGCCGACGTACTTGGCCAGGACCAGTTTGATGAAGGCATTCTGGTCGAGGCTGGTTTGCAGCAGGTCGATGAACTGAGTGTGGTGATCCGGCGCGAGGCTGGCGGGAGTGGCGGTGACAGACATGGAAAAAACGGCCTCGGGCGGAGCGAATCGGGGAATGGCGGGTATTTTAGGGGGGATGGCCGTCCGGGACACGCAGTTATTTACCGAACGGTGCGAATCCTGAGGCAAGTCGAGCTCCCTGTGGCGAGGGGACTTGTCCCCGTTGGGTCGCGAAGCGGCCCCCTGCATTCTTTCAGTTACACCGTGCAAACCGGATTTACGACTGCTTCGCAGCCGAACGGGGACAAGTCCCCTCGCCACAAAAGCTCCCTCGCCACAAATGCGTATTCGCTTCCAGAATGGAACTGACGTCAGCCCAACACCACCAACCGATTCGGCAACTCATTCCTCACATGCGTCACCGGCACATGCACCTTGAGCAGCTCGCCGCACGCCTCGACGCACGTCACAAATCCCTGCAACGTCTTGCCCTGCTTCACCTGCTGCGTGAACGCCGCAACAATCGCGTCCCAGTTCTTGTTGTCCAGCCGCTTGGAGATCCCTTCATCCACCAGGATTTCCACATACCGCTCGGCCTCGCAGACGAAAATCAGCATCCCGGTGCTGCCCACCGTGTGGTGCAGGTTCTGCTCCAGAAACTGCCGGCGCGCCAGGTTGGAGGCGCGCCAATGGCGCACCGAGCGCGGGACCAGGTGGGTGGTGACTTTCGGAATCCGGAACACCAGGCACAGCACGATGAAACTGATCCATTGCACCAGCAGCAAACTGTGCATGGTCAGCCAGCCGGTCAGGTAATGCACGACACCCGGCACCATCAGCGCCAGCAGGCTGGCCCAAAGCAGCGGGATGTACGCATAGTCATCGGCGCGGGCCGCGAGCACCGTCACCAGTTCGGCGTCGGTGTCGCGCTCGACCCGGGCAATCGCTTCGGCGACTTTGCGTTGTTCGTGTTCAGTCAGTAATGCCATGTTTAACAGTGCTCGCTCATTATTATTCTCACCAGCCGCCCGACGAACCGCCGCCCCCGAAACTGCCGCCACCGCCGCTGAAGCCACCGCCGCCGCCACCACCGCCGAAACCTCCACCGCCGAAACCGCCCCCCGAACTGCCTCGGCCACCGCCGCCGCTGGGCAGGATCCCGAGCATCTGGCAGACGAAAATCGTCAGGATGAACAGCATCACCAGAAACACGAACACGCCCGGATGACGCGAAAAGAAATCGTCGCCCTCATCCCCGCGCGGCTCGTAGACCGTCGACGGCTCATCCAGCGGACTGCCGCCCAACACCACCAGCATCGCGGCGACCCCGTCGCTGATGCCTTTGCTGAAGTTGCCGGTCTTGAACGCGGGCGTGATCACCTGGTTGATGATCACCGAACTCTGCGCATCGGTCAGGCGATCTTCCAGCCCGTACCCGACTTCGATGCGCAATTTACGATCATCACGCGCAACGATCAGCAACGCGCCGGTGTTTTTGTCCTTCTGGCCGATGCCCCAGTAGCGCCCCAGCTGATAACCGAAATCCGCAATATCGGTGCCCTGCAAGTCCGGCAACGTCACCACCACCAATTGCTCGCCGGTGGCTGTTTCATGGGCCTGGAGTTGTTGCGTCAGCTGCTCGCGCACCGACGGCTCGATCATCTGGGCGTTATCGACCACCCGCCCGGTCAGCTGCGGAAACTTCAACTCGGCCTGGGCCGTCAGGGCAAACACCCACAGCACCAGCACCAGGCCCACTTTCAACACGCGCATCGGCAACCTCATCCGTGGTGACGCCTCGAACCTGTCCCAGTGTTTACTGGAACTTCACTTCAGGTGCTTTTTCAGCACCGGGGCTGGTGGCCTCGAAGGTTTCACGGATCGGCAAATCGCTGTACATCACCGTGTGCCAGAGGCGACCGGGGAAGGTACGAAGTTCCGTGTTGTATTTCTGCACGGCGAGGATAAAGTCGCGACGCGCCACGGCAATGCGGTTCTCCGTGCCTTCAAGTTGCGATTGCAACGCCAGGAAATTCTGGTTGGCCTTGAGGTCCGGGTAACGCTCGGACACCACCATCAAACGGCTCAAGGCACCGGTCAGCTGATCCTGGGCCTGTTGGAACTGTTTGAGCTTTTCTGGATTGTCCAGCGTGCTGGCGTCCACCTGAATCGACGTGGCCTTGGCCCGGGCTTCAATCACCGCAGTCAGGGTTTCCTGCTCATGCTGGGCGTAGCCCTTGACGGTTTCCACCAGGTTGGGAATCAAGTCGGCGCGGCGCTGGTACTGGTTCTGCACCTGGCCCCAGGCGGCCTTGGCCTGTTCGTCGAGCGTCGGGATCGTATTAATGCCGCAGCCGGCCAGCAGTGTGGTCAGCAACATCAAGGCTGCAACCTGCAGGCTCGACCGGTAGTGGTGTCGTACATTCATCTGGTTGACGCTCCCTTGCACATTCCGTTGAAAAACAACCAGCGACCTTCTGAGCGGTCTCTTGGGGCATAATCTGCCGCCGCCACTGGATTGCATCGAGCCAATGGGCTAAAAGATGCCCCAGCGCAAAAAACACTGCCGAAGTGTGCTGCATTTACCTGAACAACAATAGTCGCTCCCTAAATTTTGGCTGACCGGCGCGTATTCACTGCCGTTTAGGCCTTTGAGAAAACTATTCATGAAGAAGCTGTGTTTGCTGGGCCTGTTCGTCAGTCTGGCCAGTCATACCGTATTGGCCGCCACGACGCCCGCACCTCTGGAAAACAAGGACGCGTTCATCAGCAACCTGATGAAGCAGATGACCCTCGATGAAAAGATCGGCCAGTTGCGCCTGATCAGCATCGGCCCGGAAATGCCCCGGGAGCTGATCCGCAAGGAAATCGCCTCCGGCAACATCGGCGGCACGTTCAACTCGATCACGCGCCCGGAAAACCGTCCGATGCAGGACGCGGCCATGCGCAGCCGGTTGAAGATCCCGATGTTCTTCGCCTATGACGTGATCCACGGTCACCGCACGATTTTCCCGATCCCGCTGGCCCTGGCCTCGAGCTGGGACATGGACGCCATCGGCCTGTCCGGGCGAATCGCCGCCAAGGAAGCCGCGTCGGACAGCCTCGACATCACCTTCGCGCCAATGGTCGACATTTCCCGCGACCCACGTTGGGGCCGCACCTCCGAAGGCTTTGGTGAAGATACTTACCTGGTGTCGCGCATTGCCGGCGTCATGGTCCGGGCCTTCCAGGGCACCGGCGCGAACGCGGCCGACAGCATCATGGCCAGCGTCAAGCACTTTGCCCTGTACGGCGCGGTCGAGGGCGGTCGCGACTACAACGTCGTCGACATGAGCCCGGTCAAAATGTACCAGGACTACCTGCCACCGTACCGCGCCGCCATCGACGCCGGCGCGGGGGGTGTGATGGTTGCGCTGAACTCGATCAACGGCGTGCCGGCCACGGCCAGCACCTGGCTGATGAACGACCTGCTGCGCAAGGAGTGGGGTTTCAAAGGCTTGGCGGTCAGTGACCACGGGGCGATTTTCGAGCTGATCAAGCACGGCGTTGCCGCTGACGGTCGCGAAGCCGCGAAGCTGGCGATCAAGGCCGGCATCCACATGAGCATGAACGACACCCTGTACGGCAAAGAGCTGCCGGGGTTGTTGAAGGCTGGCGAGATCGAACAGAAAGACATCGATAACGCCGTGCGTGCGGTGCTCGACGCCAAGTACGACATGGGCCTGTTCAAGGACCCGTACCTGCGCATCGGCAAGGCTGAAGATGATCCGGCCGACACTAACGCCGACAGCCGTCTGCACCGCACCGAGGCCCGTGATGTTGCGCGCCGCAGCATGGTGTTGTTGAAGAACCAGGGCGAAACCCTGCCGTTGAAGAAAACTGCAAAAATCGCCCTGGTCGGCCCGTTGGCCAAGGCACCGATCGACATGATGGGCAGTTGGGCCGCCAACGGTCGTCCGGCTCAATCGGTCACCTTGTTCGACGGCATGACCCAAGCGCTGGGGGATAAATCGACGCTGATCTACGCCCGTGGCGCCAACATCACCAGCGACAAGAAAGTGCTCGATTACCTGAACTTCCTCAACTTCGATGCCCCGGAAGTGGTGGATGATCCGCGTTCGGCCCAAGTGCTGATCGACGAAGCGGTGAAGGCCGCCAAGGACGCTGATGTCGTGGTCGCAGCCGTCGGTGAGTCCCGTGGCATGTCCCACGAGTCATCGAGCCGCACCGACATCAATATCCCGGCCAACCAGCGCGAGCTGATCAAGGCACTGAAAGCCACTGGCAAACCTCTGGTGCTGGTATTGATGAACGGCCGTCCGCTGTCGATTCTCGAAGAGAAGGATCAGGCTGACGCGATTCTGGAAACCTGGTTCAGCGGCACCGAAGGCGGCAACGCCATCGCCGATGTGCTGTTCGGCGACTACAACCCGTCGGGCAAACTGCCGATCACCTTCCCGCGTTCGGTAGGCCAGATTCCGACCTACTACAACCACCTGAGCATTGGCCGGCCGTTCACGCCGGGCAAACCGGGCAACTACACCTCGCAGTATTTCGATGACACCACCGGCCCGCTGTTCCCGTTCGGCTTCGGTCTGAGCTACACCGATTTCAGCCTGACCGACATGGCCTTGTCCTCGACCACGCTGAACAAGACCGGCAGGCTCGACGCCAGCGTGATGGTGAAAAACACCGGTAAGCGTGACGGCGAAACCGTCGTGCAGCTGTACATCCAGGACGTGACCGGTTCGATGATCCGCCCCGTCAAGGAACTGAAGAACTTCCAGAAAATCACGCTGAAGGCCGGCGAACAGAAAGTCGTGCACTTCACCATCACCGAGGACGACTTGAAGTTCTACAACGCCCAACTCAAGTACGCGGCGGAGCCAGGCAAGTTCAACGTGCAGATCGGCCTGGATTCCCAGGACGTGACGCAGCAGAGCTTTGAGTTGCTGTAATCCCGAGCGCAATGATCGTTCCCACGCTCAGCGTGGGAATGCCTCAAGGGACGCTCCGCGTCCAGTGACACGGAGCGTCACGGGCTGCGTTCCCACGCAGAGCGTGGGAACGATCTATGTAACGACTACCCGCGTCGATCCAGCAGGTTCACCACCAACCGATCCACCCATCCCCAAACCCTTTGCTTGACCCGCCGCCACAGCGGCCGGCGTTGCCATGCCTCCAGGCTGACTTCCAGGCTCTGCGCAAAGTCCTTATCGAAACTCGCCACCACGGCCCGCGTCAGTCCCGGGTCCAGCGCTTCAAGGTTGGCTTCCAGATTGAAGCGCAAATTCCAGTGATCGAAATTGCACGAGCCGATGCTTACCCAATCATCGATCAAGACCATTTTCAGGTGCAGGAAACACGGCTGGTATTCGAAGACCTTCACCCCGGCCTTCAGCAGCCTGGGGTAATAGCGGTGCCCGGCGTAGCGCACCGACGGGTGATCGGTGCGCGGCCCGGTCAGCAGCAGACGCACGTCGACGCCTCGGCCGGCGGCCCTGCGCAATGAGCGGCGGACTTTCCAGGTCGGCAGGAAATACGGCGTGGCCAGCCAGATCCGCCGCTGGCCGCTGTTCAGCGCACGAATCAGCGATTGCAGAATGTCTCGGTGCTGGCGGGCGTCGGCATAGGCCACCCGACCCATGCCCTCACCCATGGACGGCACCCGTGGCAAACGCGGCAGGCCGAAGTGCGATGAGGGTTTCCAAGCGCGGCGGTGGCGGTTGGCGATCCATTGCCGATCGAACAGCAACTGCCAGTCGATGACCAAGGGACCGGTGATTTCCACCATCACTTCATGCCATTCGCTGGTGTCTTCGCCCGGCGTCCAGAACTCATCGGTGACGCCCGTGCCACCGACCACCGCCATGCTCTGATCGACCAGCAACAGCTTGCGGTGATCGCGGTAGAAGTTACCGAACCAGCGCCGCCAGCTCAGGCGATTGTAGAAACGCAGCTCCACACCCGCCGCCATCAGGCGCTGACGCAAGGTCAGGGTGAACGCGAGGCTGCCGTAGTCATCGAACAGGCAGCGCACGCGCACGCCGCGCTCGGCCGCCTGAATCAACGCCTGGACCATGGCCTCGGCGCAGGCCCCCGCCTCCACCAGGTACAGCTCCAGTTCGACCTGTTCTTCAGCGCGGGCAATCGCGACCAACATGCGCGGGAAGAACTGCGGGCCGTCGATCAGCAGTTCGAAGTGGTTGCCTGCACGCCAGGGGAAGATTGCACCGGCCATGTCAGCGCGCCGTGAATATCAGTACCGCACCCACCGGCACCGACAGACTGATGGCCGACAATCCGGCGACCTTGCGCAAACTTTCCAGGCCCGGTGCCAGATCGAAGTCTTCGGCATTGATGATCAGCGGTTCGAGGGTCACCACCTGGAAGCGCCGGTCATCGAGACGGGTCGCCAGCAGTTCGGCGTTGTATTCGTGGGTTTTACCGTGAAGGTTGACGGTCAGCGGCAGGCGCAGTTCCAGTTGGGCACCGGGCGCTAGGTCGTTGATCGGGCGCAGATCGATCTGCGCGGTGATCAGCGCCTCGGGGAAGGTCTGGATCTCGAACAGCTCCTTGCGCATGCGTTCGTCACGCAACGGGATGCCGCTGTTCACCGACTCCATCTCGACTTCCACCTCGGCCAGGCCCTTGGGACTGACCTTGCCGTGCAGCACCAGAAAGCGCTGCACTTCGGAGAGGTTGGCGTTTTTGGTGCTGATGAAAGACAGCCGCGAGGACTCGCCGTCGAGGTACCAATTGGCCTGGGCCGACAACGACGCGCCAGCCAGCAGCAGGAAGGCGAAGGTTTTGGAAAGGGACCGCTTGAACATAAAGACTCGTGAGGAAAATAAACCTGCACGAACCTTAACCGCCCTGAGGCAGGTTGCAAACTCTAATGCCACCGAACTTGAACCAATGACATATCCCATGGTGAAGGGCTGTTGTGGCGAGGGGGTTTACCCCCGTTCGGCTGCGCAGCAGTCGTAAATTCAGCAACCTCGGTGTGTCAGATAAAACACTGTTGCAGGTTTTGGCACTGCTTCGCAGCGCAACGGGGGTAAACCCCCTCGCCACAATATCCCTACACCACAAGAAATTTCAGCGTATTCAGGGTTGCAGGCGGCAACCCTGGCGTTCGCCGATCCATTGCGCGCTGTTGCTGCGGCCCATGCCGCTGACGGTCACGCGTTTGCTGACGGCATCATCGGTAAAGCCGCTGGTGGGCAGCCACTGTTTCACATAGCGGTGGCAGTACTCGGCCTGGTTGTTCATCACGTACCGGCACGAGCAATATTCCTTGGCGGTGTAGGCGCTGATGATGTCGGGGAATGCCCACAACGCCACCCGCTCCTGCCAGATCCAGCCGAGCAAGGCGACCAGCAACACCATCAACAACGTGCTGAACGGTCGGCGACGAATGAAATTGCTCATGGCTGCACCTTCCCGGCAAAGGCCTTGAGCGCGAGCTTGAGCAATTCGTTGTGCTGGTAGCGGTCATCGCGGTCATCGCCGTAGCGCACGATCACCAGCTGTTCGCCGGGAATCACGTACATCGCCTGCCCCCAATGGCCCAGTGCGGCAAAGGTGTCGGCCGGGGCATCCGGCCAGGGTCGGGCACCGCCCTCCACCGCGTGATTGAGCCACCAATGCCCGCCGGGAACCGCATCGTCCTGATTGGCTTGATAGCGGGCGAAGGGTTCGCGGTTGAAGGTGACCCAGTCTTTGGGCAGCAGTTGCCGATCCCCCCAGCGACCGTCGCGCGCCATCAGCAGACCGACCCGCGCCAGGTCCCGGGCGGTGAGGTAGGCGTAAGAGGAAGCGACGAAGGTGCCGGTGGCGTCGGTTTCCCAGACGGCGTGGCGAATGCCTAACGGCTCGAACAATGCAGTCCATGGATAGTCCGGATAACGGGTCGGACCGACGATGTTTTTCAGCGCCGCGGACAGCAAGTTGCTGTCACCGCTGGAATAGCGAAAGGCTTGACCGGGCCTGGCGTATTCGTCGTGGTCGGCGGTGAACGTCGCCATGTCTTGATGACCACGGGTGTAGAGCATGGCCACCACCGAGGACTTCAACGGGGCGTATTCGTAGTCTTCCTGCCAGTCCAGGCCAGACGCCCAGTGCAGCAGGTCGGCCAGGGTGATCGCCGGGTGTTTTGCCAGCGGCGGGTAAAACCGCACCGCTGGGTCCTCGAGTTTGAAAAGGCCCTCGCCATAGGCCACACCGAGGACCGTGGCCATCAGGCTTTTGCTGATGGACCAGGTCAGGTGGGGCGTTTCAGCAGTGGTCGGGCCGGCGTAGCGTTCGTAGATCAATTGGCCGTCGCGGATTACCAGCAAAGCGTCGGTGCGGATGCCTTTTCGAGTTGAATCATCGCGAGGTGGGAAGGCGTAAGTCTCCAGGGCTTGAAGTGCTGGGTCGGCGACCGTCGGAGTCGTTGACCATTGCTCGGCAGGCCAGTGTTCGGCGTGGGCCGTGAAGCTGAGCAGCAGCATGAAAATCAGGTGCAAGCCTTTGAACATGGCGGGGGCTCGGAGGGATGAACCTGCAGAGCCTAGTCGAGGTTGATGACAGTTTTGGAATTTGTGTTGCCCATGCGGCCGCCTTCGCGGGTAAGCCTCGCTCCCACATGGGATCGCGAACTCCTGTAGGAGCGAGGCTTGCCCGCGAAGAGGCCCTTCAGCCTTACGACAATCCCGCCAACGCCTTGGCCAATCGCTTACCTCTGGCCCCCGCCGCCAAATCCATCACACTCTGATCCCGCTGCCACATCGCCGCCCAATGCTGCGGGCCATCGGCCAGTGCCTGTGTTACCTCGGCCTTGAGCCCCTCGAACTGCGCAAACAATCCCCCCAGCACCACATGCCCGGCCAGATTATTCGGCGCCTGTCGGCTGACTTCCGCGCACCCGGCCAGCAGCGCCAGCAACCGCAATTGCAGGGCTTGCGGCCAGTCACTGTCCTGCCCCACTCCATACAGCCACGCGGTCATCGCGCTCAGTACATAAATGTCTTCCAGCGTGCGGAACGGTTTGACGTAGGCATCCCAGCCATCCCCCGCGAGCAATTCACACTGAGCGTTATCCAGAAACAACCGACCGTGGCTGATGTCCGGCATCAGCGCGATGGCCGGGAGTTTTTCCAGGCGCACGCCCGGTTCATCGGGATAGACCACCGCCAGACTCAGGCGCGGACTTTCGCCGGGCGCCTCACTGCGCGCGGCGATCAGCAGCCAGTCGGCCGCATCGCCAGCGGTGACGAAATCCTTGCGCCCACTCACCCGTAAATCGTTCAGGCGAGTCTGCATGTCCGCCACTCGCAGGCTGCGCTGTTCGGTGGCACACAACGCGCCGAGGCTCAGGGGCGCGCTCGGCCAAAGCATGCGCAACGCCGCCTGATACCCGACCAGAAACGCCTGCCCCGGCGTCGCCATCAGCCGCCCGCCGACCACCGCCAGCTCGAATGGCGTGACCGTACCCAACGTGCGCAACAAGGTCGCGAAACCCTCCGCCAGGTCCGGGTTGGCGGGCAGGCGATCGCGGCGGTTCAACAGGTTTTGCCAGGGCATAAGAGGCTCCTTGAGGGCTGTCATATAAGCATCACCAAAGCTTCATGGCGATGACACCGGGGCTACATAGCCTGACTTTGCACAACACGGCTGCATAAAGAAAGTCGATCGGCTCTAACCCAAGACGGGTTGACCAGCCCGCACGGAGATTCCCAATGACTCAGATCGCCCGCATCAGCGACACCGGCAATGAACGCCGCCTGCAAGCCGAACGCCTGGTGGGCGCCGAGGCATTGCAGGAAGCCCAGGCCTTGCGCTTCAACGTCTTCAGCGGCGAGTTCAACGCCAAGCTCAAAGGCGCGGAGCTGGGTCTGGACATGGACGACTATGATGTTCACTGCGCCCACATTGGCGTGCGTGACTTGAACACCGGGCGCCTGGTGGCGACCACCCGTTTGCTCGATCACACGGCCGCGAGCAGCCTGGGCAAGTTCTACAGTGAAGAAGAATTCAGCCTCCATGGCCTGGTCCATTTGAAGGGCCCGATCCTGGAAATCGGCCGCACCTGCGTCGACCCGGCTTATCGCAACGGCGGCACCATCGCGGTGCTCTGGGGGGAACTGGCTGAAGTGCTGAATCAGGGCGGCTACAGCTATTTGATGGGGTGCGCGAGCATTCCGATGCAGGACGGCGGGATTCAGGCCCACGCGATCATGCAGCGCCTGCGTGAACGTTACCTGAGCACCGAACACCTGCGCGCCGAGCCGAAAAAGCCGCTGCCGGTTCTGGACATCCCGTCCAACGTGATCGCCGAAATGCCGCCGCTGCTCAAGGCCTACATGCGTCTGGGCGCGAAGATCTGCGGTGAGCCGTGCTGGGACGAAGACTTCCAGGTCGCCGATGTGTTCATCCTGCTCAAGCGCGACGAACTCTGCCCGCGTTATGCCAAGCACTTCAAGGCGGCGGTCTGATGAGCCGGTTGCGGGTGTACGCGCGGATTGCGCGAGTGCTGGTGGTGGTCGCGTTGGGTTTGAGCATGGCCAGTGTGTTCGGGCTGTTCGAGCGTCTGGGCATTGCTCATTCGATGGTCCGCCGCCAACGCTGGTCGCGATTTTTCATGGCGCGGCTGAGCAACGCCCTGCCCTTTCGCGTGACGGTTCACGGTGAACTGCCGAAGGAGCCGATGCTGTGGGTCAGCAATCACGTGTCGTGGACCGACATTCCGTTGCTGGGCATGCTCACCCCGATGTCGTTCCTGTCCAAGGCCGAAGTGCGCACCTGGCCGGTGGCCGGCTGGTTGGCGGCCAAGGCCGGCAGCCTGTTTATCCGTCGCGGCTCGGGTGACAGCCAACTGATCCGCAAACAGATGACGCGCCACCTGGCGCAGGCACATCCGCTGCTGATGTTCCCGGAAGGCACCACCACCAATGGACGCTCGTTGCGTACCTTTCATGGTCGTTTGCTGTCAGCGGCGATTGATTCTGAAGTGAAGCTGCAGCCGGTGGCGATTCGTTATCTGCGTGACGGTGAACTCGATTCGCTGGCGCCGTTCATTGGCGATGATGATTTGCTGTCGCACTTGATGCGGTTGTTCGCCAATGATCGCGGGGAAGTGGAAATCAAAGTGCTCAAGCCGATTGCTTGCGAAGGTCGCGAGCGTGCGGCGCTGGCGTTCGAGGCACAGCAGGCGGTGCAGAAGGCGTTGTTTGGCGAAGTAGCGAAACCGGCAGAACCGCGACTCACCGGCGAACTGATTGCCGCGTAACCGCAATCCGTAGGAGCGAGGCTTGCCCGCGAAGGGGGCCTTGAGAGGGCCAAAAGCTTCGCGGGCAAGCCTCGCTCCTACAGGTAATGCGTTTCAGCGGTTTTGCGCGAAATCCTGCAACTGCGGATAGAACAATCGAAAGTCTTCGCTCAACGGTTCATACAACACCCGCAACTCCTGCATCGCCCCTGCCAGTTCCTCAGGTCGGGTCAACCGCCGCGAAATCCCCCGCAGCACTTGCTCCAGCACTTCAAACTCCTGATAAGACCCCAACCAGTCGTTCTCCACCATGTGCGGCGCGATCCTCGCCAACCGTTCCGGCAATTGTGGCTCCGCCGACAGCACCCGATACACATCCGAGGTGAACCGCTCCAGCGGCTGGTCGGAGTAGAGGGTCCAGTCCCGCGCCAGGCAGTGGTCGAAAAACACGTCGAGCACGATCCCGGCGTAACGCCGGCGCGTGATGGAAAATCGCGACAACGAGGCATCCACCACCGGGTGGCGGTCGGTAAACACGTCGATGCTGCGATGCAGCTGGATGGCCGCTTCGATCTCCGGGTTGAACTGCCCTTGCAGCCGTCCCTTGACGAAATCGCCATACAGACTGCCGAGCAATTGACCGGGGCGCTGGCCACCGAGGTGAAGATGGGCGAGATAGTTCATGGGCGCAGCTTAGCACCGCCCCTTTGAATGTTTACAGCCAATGTATCGTTATAACCCGATATACCGATTTATGCGGTCGTCAGACCAAAATCATATTGGTATATCGCGAAATAGCGATTTAAAGTTCGCCACATCGCGATATAGCGTTTTACTCATCACGAGCCCAAACCCATGACCATCGACCTCGACGAAATAATAAAAGCCCTGGCACACCCAGTCCGCCGAGACATCCTCATCTGGCTGAAAGACCCCAAGACCCAGTTCCCGGAACAGATCCACAACCACGAGTACGGCATTTGCGCCGGACAGATCGATCAACGCTGCGGCCTGTCGCAGTCGACCGTGTCCGCCCATCTGGCGACCTTGCAACGTGCGGGACTGATCAGCAGCCAGAAAGCCGGTCAATGGCACTTCTTCAAGCGCAACGAGGACGTGATCCAGGCGTTCCTCGCGGCCATCGTCAAGGAGCTCAGCGCTCCGACAAGGAATTAACCGATGCCCCTCTCGCTTCTCATTCTGGCCTTGAGCGCCTTCGCCATCGGCACCACCGAATTCGTCATCATGGGCCTGCTGCCCGATGTGGCGGCGGACCTCGGTGTGTCGATCCCAGGCGCCGGCTGGCTGGTGACCGGTTACGCCCTGGGCGTGGCCATCGGTGCGCCGTTCATGGCACTGGCCACCTCCAGATTACCGCGCAAGGCTGCACTGGTAGCGTTGATGGGCATCTTCATCATCGGCAACCTGCTCTGTGCCATGGCGACCGATTACAACGTGTTGATGTTTGCACGGGTGGTCACCGCCCTCTGCCACGGTGCGTTCTTCGGCATCGGTTCGGTGGTGGCGGCAGGTCTGGTTCCGGCAAACAAACGCGCGTCCGCCGTGGCTTTGATGTTCACCGGCCTGACCCTGGCCAACGTGCTCGGCGTGCCGCTGGGTACCGCGCTCGGTCAGGAAGCTGGCTGGCGTTCGACCTTCTGGGCAGTGACCGTGATTGGTGTGATCGCCTTGATCGGCCTGATCCGCTTCCTGCCGGCCAAGCGCGATGAAGAAAAACTCGACATGCGCGCCGAACTGCGCGCTCTCAAAGGCGCCGGGATTTGGTTGTCGTTGAGCATGACTGCGCTGTTCGCGGCGTCGGTATTCACCCTGTTCACCTATGTCGCCCCGCTGCTCGGTGATGTCACCGGCGTCTCGCCCAAAGGCGTGACCTGGACCCTGATGCTCATCGGTCTGGGCCTGACGGTCGGCAACATTATCGGCGGCAAGCTGGCTGACAAAGGCATGGCCGCGACGCTGATCGGCGTCTTTATCTCGATGGCCGTGATCTCGACCGTACTGACCTGGACCAGCGTCGCGCTGATCCCTGCCGAAATCACCCTGTTCCTCTGGGCCACCGCGTGCTTTGCCGCCGTGCCCGCCCTGCAAGTGAACGTGGTGACCTACGGCAAGGCCGCGCCGAACCTGGTGTCGACCCTGAACATCGGCGCTTTCAACATCGGCAACGCCTTGGGCGCCTGGGTCGGCGGCAGCGTCATCGCCCACGGTTTCGGCCTGACCAGCGTGCCACTCGCAGCAGCCGCACTGGCGGTACTCGCCCTGCTGGTGACCCTGATTACTTTCCGTCAGAGCGGTAATCCCGAACTGGCCCCTGCTACCAACTGATACTTCACGAGGGTTGTACTTACATGACGACTATTTTCGATCCGATCAAACTGGGCGACATCGAGCTGGCCAACCGCATCATCATGGCGCCGCTGACCCGTTGCCGCGCCGACGAAGGCCGTGTGCCGAACGCGCTGATGGCCGAGTACTACGTACAACGTGCCTCGGCCGGCCTGATCCTCAGCGAGGCCACGTCGGTCACGCCGATGGGCGTCGGCTACCCGGACACCCCGGGTATCTGGTCCAACGACCAGGTGCGTGGCTGGGCCAACGTGACCAAAGCGATCCACGGCGCCGGCGGCAAGATTTTCCTGCAACTGTGGCACGTCGGCCGTATTTCCCACGGGTCGTACCTGGGCGGTGAAGCGCCGGTCGCACCAAGCGCCATTCAGCCAAAAGGCCATGTCAGCCTGGTTCGCCCATTGGCCGACTTCCCAACCCCACGCGCCCTGGAAACTGCTGAAATCGCCGACATCGTCGACGCCTACCGCGTCGGTGCCGAGAACGCCAAGGCGGCCGGTTTCGACGGTGTGGAAATCCACGGCGCCAACGGTTACCTGCTCGACCAGTTCCTGCAAACCAGCACCAACCAGCGCACCGACAACTACGGCGGTTCCGTGGAAAATCGTGCGCGCCTGTTGCTGGAAGTCACCGATGCCGCGATCGAAGTCTGGGGCGCGGGCCGAGTGGGTGTGCACCTGTCACCCCGTGCCGATCTCCATGACATGGGTGACGACAACCTGTCCGATACGTTCACCTACGTCGCTCGCGAACTGGGCAAGCGTGGCATCGCGTTCATTTGCTCCCGCGAGAAAGAAGGCGGCGACAGCCTCGGCCCACAACTCAAAGAAGCTTTCGGCGGCCCGTACATCGTCAACGAACGTTTCACCAAGGACAGCGCAAACGCCTGGCTGGCCAGCGGCAAGGCTGATGCGGTCGCCTTCGGCGTACCGTTCATTGCAAACCCCGACCTGCCGGCACGCTTGAAGGTGGATGCGCCCCTTAACGAAGCGCGTCCCGAGCTGTTCTACGCCAAGGGCCCGGTGGGTTACATTGACTATCCTGTGATGTAAGCATCTCCCTTGAGATGCAAAAGCCCCGACTCGAAAGAGCCGGGGCTTTTTATTGCGCCATGGTTATTCACAGGGCTTCACACGGATTCACACGCGCGACACAAAATTCCTACAAAATACGTAGTTCGCTACCTTTCAACCTGACAAGCGTGCGTATATAAAAGCATCCCATTGCAATAAGGCGAACATTGAAGGGATCAGCGCTCGCCTTAATGGTTGACATAAACGGATCCAATTACGCATTTTGTTCTATTTGCGCAGGCTGGGGCTCAAGCGCAGCATGTCCAACCCTGTATTGACCCAACGCTCGGCTTCGGTATGCAGTTGAAAACTGTCGGGGGCCAATAGCCACTGGTACAGCATGCCATCGATGTAGGCGTGCAGGCTGATGGCCGCGCGGGCCGTGTCGAGATCCTCGGGCATTTGCCCCCGATTCACCGCATTACTCAGGGCCAGGGCGATTCGCACATTGCAATCGAGGCTGACCTCACGGCGCTGCTGACGCAGGTCGCACATTTCATCGGTGAATTCGCACTTATGAAACAAAATCTCATTGATGCGTCGGGTTTTCGGGTCCAGGGCAACTTGGTGAAACAAATGAATCAGCAGTTTGCGCATGCAGCCCAGCGGATCGAGTTCATCTTCGCTTTCGCTGGCCCTGGCCATTTCATCCAGCGGCTCTTTCAAGCTATCGAGCATGGCCTGCACCAGATCCGCCTTGTTGCTGAAATGCCAGTAGATGGCTCCGCGAGTCACGCCGGCCAGGGTCGCGATGTCCGCCAGCGTAGTGCGCGCCACGCCCCTTTCATAAAAGGCTTTCTCTGCCGCTTCCAGTATCTGGCTGCGGGTTTCCTGAGCTTCCTCTTTGGTACGACGGACCATGGCAGTAAAACCTCAATCAGGATGCTTCAGCGATGCCTGAACAGCCGCTGAACAAAAGTGGGGCGAGCGCTCTTGGGTCTCGTCCCCGGCTTACAATTCGAACCTTTGACGGACGTTGGTAACAGGGTGGATACGCAGTCAAGGTGTTTACAAACAACCATGAACGTAAGTATATTCCTTAGCAAGCTACTTATCCACCCGGCACTCATTTTTTACCCTTCCACATTTCTTGTGCGTTTCTTACGCGCCTGACCCGAGGATTTTCATGCAATTCAAGCCAGCTGTTACCGCTCTGGTCACTGCCGTCGCCTTGGCATCACTGCTCAGCGGATGCAAAAAGGAAGAAGCGGCACCCGCCGCGCCACCTCCTCAGGTCGGCGTTGTAACCCTGCAACCTCAAGCCTTCACCCTGACTTCCGAACTTCCGGGTCGTACCAGCGCGTTCCGCATTGCCGAAGTGCGCCCACAGGTCAACGGCATCATTCTCAAACGTCTGTTCAAGGAAGGCGGCGACGTCAAGGCCGGCCAGCAGCTGTATCAGATCGATCCGTCGGTCTATGACGCTACGCTGAAAAGCGCCGAAGCCAACCTGCAACAGACGAAGTCGATCTCTGATCGCTACAAGCAGCTGGTCAACGAGCAGGCTGTGAGCCGTCAGGAATACGACACGGCCGTGGCCAACCGCATGCAATCGGAAGCTGCGCTGCAAACCGCCCAGATCAATGTGCGCTACACCAAGGTCTACGCGCCGATTTCCGGCCGCATCGGCCGTTCGAACGTGACCGAGGGTGCGCTGGTGACCAGCGGCCAGGTCGACGCCATGGCCGTCATCCAACAATTGGACCCGATCTATGTCGACGTCACCCAGTCCTCCGTAGAGCTGCTTGAGCTGCGCCGCGAACTGGAAAGCGGTCGTCTGCAAAAGGCCGGTGACACCGCGGCTGCAGTCAAGCTGACCCTGGAAGACGGCAGCCAGTACAAGCAGGAAGGCAAACTCGAGTTCTCCGAAGTCTCGGTTGACCAGACCACCGGTTCCGTGACCCTGCGTGCCGTCTTCCCGAACCCTGATCACACACTTCTGCCGGGCATGTTCGTTCACGCCCAGTTGCAGGCCGGTGTGAACAGCGCGGCGATTCTGGCGCCACAGCAAGGCGTGACCCGCGACCTCAAAGGCACGCCGACCGCACTGGTCGTCGGTCCGGACAACAAGGTCGAACTGCGTCAGCTCAAGGCCAGCCGCACCGTCGGCAGCCAATGGCTCATCGAAGACGGTCTGAAGGCCGGCGATCGACTGATCACCGAAGGGCTGCAATACGTCAAACCTGGCATCGAAGTCAAAGCCAGTGAAGCGACTAACGTTGGCGCAAAGAACCCGGCCCCCGCACAGGCAGCTGACAAGGCTTCCAGCGGCAAAGGGGAGTAAACCATGTCGAAATTTTTTATCGACCGTCCGATTTTCGCCTGGGTAATTGCCCTGGTGATCATGCTGGTCGGGGCTCTATCGATCCTCAAGCTACCGATTAACCAGTACCCAAGTATTGCGCCACCGGCCATTGCCATCTCCGTGACCTACCCAGGCGCGTCTGCACAAACCGTGCAGGACACCGTGGTGCAAGTGATCGAGCAACAGCTCAACGGTATCGATAACCTGCGTTATGTCTCCTCGGAAAGTAACTCCGACGGCAGCATGACCATTACCGCGACCTTCGAGCAGGGCACCAACTCCGATACCGCGCAGGTTCAGGTCCAGAACAAACTGAACCTGGCCACCCCGCTGCTGCCACAAGAAGTGCAGCAACAGGGTATTCGCGTGACCAAGGCAGTGAAGAACTTCCTGTTGGTGATCGGCGTGGTGTCGCGCGACGGCAGCATGACCAAGGACGACCTGTCCAACTACATTGTGTCGAACATGCAGGACCCGATCTCGCGGACCGCCGGTGTCGGTGACTTCCAGGTCTTCGGTTCCCAGTACGCGATGCGTGTCTGGCTCGATCCGGCCAAGCTGAACAACTTCAACCTGACGCCGGTGGACGTAAAAGCGGCCATCGCGGCGCAGAACATCCAGGTGTCCTCCGGTCAACTGGGCGGCCTGCCTGCTGCGCCCGGCCAGCAGTTGAACGCCACCATCATCGGCAAGACCCGTCTGCAAACTGCCGAGCAGTTCAACAAGATTCTGCTCAAGGTCAACAAGGACGGCTCGCAAGTACGCCTGTCAGATGTCGCCGACGTGGGCCTGGGCGGTGAAAACTACAGCATCAACGCTCAGTTCAACGGCGCACCGGCTTCCGGTCTGGCGGTGAAACTGGCCAACGGTGCCAACGCCCTCGACACCGCGAAAGCGCTGCGAAACACCATCAACACGCTCAAGCCGTTCTTCCCGCAAGGCATGGAAGTGGTCTTCCCATACGACACCACCCCGGTGGTGACCGAGTCGATCAAGGGTGTGGTTGAAACCTTGGTCGAAGCGATCGTGCTGGTGTTCCTGGTGATGTTCCTGTTCCTGCAAAACTTCCGCGCCACCGTCATCACAACGATGACTGTGCCGGTGGTATTGCTGGGTACATTCGGGATCCTCGCGGCGTTCGGTTTCAGCATCAACACCCTGACCATGTTCGGCATGGTGCTGGCCATCGGCTTGCTGGTGGACGATGCCATTGTCGTGGTGGAAAACGTCGAACGGGTCATGAGCGAAGAAGGCCTGTCACCCAAGGAGGCCACCAAGAAATCCATGGGGCAGATCCAGGGTGCACTGGTCGGTATCGCCCTGGTGCTGTCGGCGGTACTGCTGCCGATGGCGTTCTTCAGCGGTTCCACGGGCGTGATCTACAAGCAGTTCTCGATCACCATCGTCTCGGCCATGGCCCTGTCTGTGCTGGTTGCTCTGATCTTCACGCCGGCCCTTTGCGCCACCATGCTCAAGGCGATTCCGAAAGGCGAGCACGGCACACCCAAACGCGGCTTCTTCGGCTGGTTCAACCGCAGCTTTGACCGCGGCGTCAAAAGCTATGAGCGTGGCGTGGGCAACATGCTGACGCACAAGGCGCCGTACCTGCTGGCCTACCTGATCATTGTCGTCGGCATGATCTGGCTGTTCACCCGCATTCCAACGGCGTTCCTGCCGGAAGAAGACCAGGGCGTGCTGTTTGCCCAGGTGCAGACCCCGGCGGGCTCCAGCGCCGAGCGCACGCAGGTGGTGATCGATGAGATGCGCTCTTACCTGCTGGATAAGGAATCGAGTGCCGTCGCCTCGGTCTTTACCGTCAACGGCTTCAACTTCGCCGGTCGCGGCCAAAGCTCGGGCCTGGCGTTCATCATGCTCAAGCCGTGGGATCAGCGGGATGCGGAAAACAGCGTGTTCAAACTCGCCGCCCGCGCCCAGCAGCACTTCTTCACCTTCCGCGATGCGATGGTGTTTGCCTTCGCGCCACCCGCTGTATTGGAGTTGGGTAACGCCACCGGTTTCGACGTGTTCCTGCAAGACCGCGCCGGTATCGGTCACGACAAGTTGATGGAGGCTCGCAACCAGTTCCTCGGCATGGCGGCGCAGAGCAAGGTGCTCTATCAGGTGCGTCCGAACGGCCTGAACGATGAGCCGCAATACCAATTGGAAATCGACGACGAGAAGGCCAGTGCTCTGGGCATTACGCTCGCGGACATCAACAGCACCCTGTCGATTGCCTTGGGCAGTAGCTACGTCAACGACTTCATCGACCGTGGTCGGGTGAAGAAGGTATACGTGCAAGGTCAGCCCGGTTCGCGGATGAGCCCGGAAGACATCAAGAAATGGTATGTGCGTAACGCCGCAGGAACCATGGTGCCCTTCTCCGCCTTCGCCAAGGGCGAGTGGATTTACGGTGCGCCGAAGCTTTCGCGTTACAACGGCGTAGAAGCGATGGAAATCCTCGGTGCCCCGGCTCCGGGCTACTCCACCGGTGAAGCCATGGCGGAAGTCGAAGCCCTGGCCAAGAAACTGCCGGCCGGTGTCGGTATTTCCTGGACCGGTCTGTCTTACGAAGAACGCCTATCGGGCTCACAGGCGCCGGCGCTGTATGCGTTGTCACTGCTGATGGTGTTCCTGTGCCTGGCGGCGCTGTACGAAAGCTGGTCGATTCCGATCGCGGTGATGCTGGTGGTGCCTTTGGGGATCATCGGGGCACTGTTGGCCACCAGTCTGCGGGGACTCTCCAACGACGTTTACTTCCAGGTGGGCCTGTTGACAACCATCGGTCTGGCAGCGAAAAACGCCATTCTGATCGTCGAGTTCGCCAAGGAACTGCATGAGCAAGGGCGTAGCCTGCGCGATGCGGCAATCGAAGCGTGCCGGATGCGTTTGCGACCGATCATCATGACCTCGCTGGCCTTCGTGCTCGGTGTGGTACCGCTGGCGATTTCCACGGGCGCCGGTTCAGGTAGTCAGCATGCAATCGGTACGGGCGTTATTGGCGGTATGATCACCGCCACGGTCCTGGCGATCTTCTGGGTCCCACTGTTCTTCGTTACCGTGTCGTCCATTGGCCAGCGCAAAAAAGCCGACCAGGACGACGCAATTGAACCTTCTAAAGAGGCTGGCCAATGAGCAAGTCGCTACTCTCCATCGCAGTTGCCGCCTTCGTGCTGAGCGGCTGCTCGCTGATCCCCGACTATCAGCAACCTGAGGCACCGGTGACGGGCCAATACCCGCAAGGTCCGGCGTACTCGTCGGCCCAGGCGCCGAATCAGGCGGCTGCGGAACAGGGCTGGAAGCAGTTTTTCCATGACCCGGCACTGCAACAGATGATCCAGGTCGCCCTGGAAAACAACCGTGACCTGCGTGTCGCGGCCCTGAACATCGACGCCTTCGCGGCTCAATACCGCATCCAGCGTGCCGATCTGTTTCCGGCTGTTTCGGCCAATGGTACCGGCAGCCGTCAGCGCCTTCCGGCACGAGCCTCGCAGACCGGCGAAGCGGGCATCACCAGTTCCTACTCGGCCACCGTTGGCATCAGCGCTTATGAACTCGACCTGTTCGGTCGGGTTCGCAGCCTCAGCGAAGAAGCCCTGCAGAAGTACTTCGCCACTGAAGAAGGTCGTCGCAGTACGCAGATCAGTCTGGTGGCCAGCGTGGCCAACGCCTACCTGACCTGGCAGGCCGACAAGGAACTGCTGAAACTGACCCAGGACACCCTCGGCGCGTTCGAGGAGAGCTACAAGCTCACCGCGCGCAGCAACGAAGTCGGTGTGGCTTCGGCCCTGGACCTGGCCCAGTCGCGCACCTCGGTGGAAAACGCCCGGGCGCAACTGGCCAAGTACACCCGTCAGGTCGCGCAGGATGAAAACAGCCTGGTGCTGCTGCTCGGCACCGGCATCCCGGCCAATCTGCAAGCTGCCAAGCCGCTGGCAGACGACCTGCTGAGCGACGTACCGGCCGGTCTGCCATCGGACCTGCTGCAACGTCGTCCGGATATCCTCCAGGCCGAGTACAACCTGAAAGCGGCCAACGCCAACATCGGCGCGGCACGGGCGGCGTTCTTCCCGAGCATCAGCCTGACGGCCAACGCCGGCACCCTGAGCCCGGACCTGTCCGGTCTGTTCAAGGGCGGTTCGGGCACCTGGTTGTTCTCGCCGCAGATCAACCTGCCGATCTTCAACGCCGGCAGCCTGCGCGCGAGCCTGGATTACTCGAAAATCCAGAAAGACATCGGCGTGGCGAACTACGAGAAGTCCATTCAAACGGCCTTCCAGGAAGTCGCCGACGGCCTGGCCGCCCGCCAGACCTACACCGATCAGTTGCAGGCGCAGCGTGATTTCGTCACCGCCAACCAGGACTACTACCGTCTGGCCGAGCGTCGCTACCGTATCGGTGTCGACAGCAACCTGACCTTCCTCGACGCCCAGCGTCAGCTGTTCAGTGCGCAACAGGTGCTGATCACTGATCGTCTGGCGCAGCTGGTCAGTGCGGTCAATCTGTACAAGGCACTGGGTGGTGGCTGGAACGAGCAGACGGCGAAAGTCGAACCGCTGAAAGAAGAAGCGCCGAAGATGACGTTGTTCTGATAGTGCTGTGAAAACTGAAGCCCACCTTTTTGGTGGGCTTTTTGTTGGCTGCGGGAAAAATTGTGCTGGCAATACTGACCCCTTCGCGGGCAAGCCTCGCTCCTACAGGGGCCGCGTCGAACTCATATTCCATGAGCCCCGCACAACCCGTAGGAGCGAGGCTTGCCCGCGAAGGGGCCAGTCCTGACAACACAAAAACTTCAAAGCCAACATGCGTTCGATAACCGCCCAAAACCCGCTTTTCGCGATTGAACCCTCCAGTCCATCCCCCGCACCATTCATCGCACAAGACCAATAACATCAGGTTCGACACCATGCCCCCGCGCCCTGCCCTGTCCGGCTGATCCCGCCCCGTTTTTCACGAAATCAAATCCCTTGTCTGCAACCCCGACGTTGCGGCAGCGCCCCGTTTCATCCCTAACAATTAGAGAGACCCGAGCCCATGACGCCTTCCACCGCGCACTATTATTTCCCCAGCCTGATCGCCATCGCCCTGGCCAGCGCGGCCCTGCCCGCCATGGCCGACGAGTCGGGTTTTGTCGAAGGCGCCAAGGTCAACCTGAACCTGCGCAATTTCTACATCAACCGCAACTTCACCAACCCGACCAAGGCCCAGGGCAAGGCGGAAGAGTGGACGCAAAGTTTCATTCTCGACGCCAAATCCGGCTTCACCCAGGGCACCGTCGGCTTCGGCATGGACGTGCTGGGGTTGTACTCGGTAAAGCTCGACGGCGGGAAAGGCACGGGCGGGACGCAGTTGCTGCCGCTGGATCACGACGGTCGCCCCGCGGACAACTTCGGGCGCACCAACGTGGCATTCAAGGCCAGGTTGTCGCAAACCGAGGTCAAGGTAGGTGAATGGATGCCGGTGCTGCCGATCCTGCGCTCGGACGACGGCCGCTCGCTGCCGCAAACCTTTCGTGGCGGCCAGATCACCTCGAAAGAGATCGCCGGCCTGACGCTCTATGGCGGCCAGTTCCGCGCCAACAGCCCGCGTGACGACAGCAGCATGAGCGACCTGTCGATGACCGGAAAACCGACCTTCACATCTGACCGTTTCAACTTCCAGGGCGGCGAATACGCCTTCAACGACAAGCGCACCCAGATCGGCCTGTGGAACGCCGAACTCAAGGACATCTACAGCCAGCAGTACGTGAACCTGATTCACAGCCAGCCCATCGGGGACTGGACCTTGGGCGCCAACCTCGGTTTTTTCTACGGCAAGGATGACGGCAGCGCCCGGGCTGGCGATCTGGACAACAAGACCTGGTCAGGCCTGTTCTCGGCCAAATACGGCGGCCACACCTTCTACGTCGGCTTGCAAAAACTCACCGGCGACAGCGCCTGGATGCGGGTTAACGGCACCAGCGGCGGCACCCTGGCCAACGACAGCTACAACGCCAGTTATGACAACGCCCGGGAAAAATCCTGGCAGGTGCGCCACGACTACAACTTCGTCGCCCTCGGCATCCCCGGCCTGACCCTGATGAACCGCTACATCAGCGGCGACAACGTGCACACCGGCGCCATCACCAACGGCAAGGAATGGGGCCGCGAAAGCGAACTGGGCTACACCGTGCAGAGCGGCGCGCTCAAGGACCTCAACGTCAAATGGCGCAATTCGACTATTCGCCGGGACTTCAGCAATAACGAGTTCGATGAGAACCGGTTGATCGTCAGCTATCCGATCAGTTTGTTGTAGGTCTCAAGGACGCTTCGCGGGCAAGCCTCGCTCCTACAGGTAACGGGTTGGCTGCAAAATTGGCGGCTAACTCGATTTCTGTAGGAGCGAGGCTTGCCCGCGAAGAACGATAACGCGGTATCTAGCCGGCCGCCCGTCAGGCTGGCTGGCGCTTTGCCGACCTTCAATTACAGTGAAAAAACCTGACAGGACTCAGGCGAAGTTCAACCCTTCCCGCTTCCGTTATCTGTTGATGTTGGTCCGCAAGACTTGAGCCAGGCTGTCATCGGAAGACACCACTTGATCACCAGAGGACCACCTCATGATCGCTCGACTCAAATCGGATCCCGTCAACCGCGACTGGGACGCCAAGGCCTACCAGCAATTCTCGCGACT
Source organism: Pseudomonas sp. NPDC099000 (assembly GCF_044759925.1). Lineage (NCBI taxonomy): Bacteria > Pseudomonadati > Pseudomonadota > Gammaproteobacteria > Pseudomonadales > Pseudomonadaceae > Pseudomonas > Pseudomonas sp. NPDC099000. The sequence goes on along the minus strand of NZ_JBIWAF010000003.1, from coordinate 73,443 downwards.
TCGACAACGACCAGTGATCGAGCTACTCGACCGCGTCGAACTCCAATCCCCCAAACACATCTACGACCTCGGCTGTGGCACTGGCATCGCCACCCAACTCCTGGCCAAACGCTGGCCCCGTGCGCACCTGATGGGCATCGACAGTTCGGAGCAAATGCTTCAGGAAGCCAGAGGCTTGCCGATCAAGGCGCTGTGGAAGCACTGCGATCTACAGAACTGGCAGCCGGAGCAACCCGCCGACCTGCTCTTTGCCGCTGCCGTGCTGCACTTCATCGACGGCCACGAACAGCTGCTGCCGCGTTTGCTCGGTTATCTCAATGCAGGCGGTGGTCTGGCCGCGCACATGCCCGACTGGCGGGATGCGGTGTGGTATCAATTGATGCTCGACACCCTCGACGATGGCGGCTCCGACGGTAAACCGCTCGGCTCAGCACAACTGCGCGAGACGATGACGGCGCGGCCGTTGCTGTCGCTGGAAAATTACCACCGGTTGCTTTCACCGATCACCCGGACGCTGGATATCTGGGAGACTAAGCAGCTGCAAGTCGTCGACGGCAAATCGCCGATTTATGACTGGATCAAGGTCTCAGCCTTACGAGCGGTGATGCAGGGGTTGAAGGATGAGGAACAGGCGCGGTTCATCTATCACTTCATGATGCGGGTGCATGCGCATTACCCCCATGAGAGCGATGGGCGCACGTTGTTTCCGTTCAAGCGGATTTTTATTGTCGCAACCGTTTAAATTTCAATAGTGCTGCAAGCTGAGCCACCGCTATCGCGGGCAAGCCCGCTCCCACAGTGGTCCGGGCGAACACAAGTTTTGTGTTCGCTGAAGATTCCTGTGGGAGCGGGCTTGCCCGCGATGGCGTCAGCTCAGACACAGCAAATCGCCAGGATCACTCCCGCGATTCAACCCCAAGCTCATCCCAAACCGACTCCGCCAAATGAAATGTCGCATTGGCGGCCGGGATGCCGCAGTAGATTGCGCTCTGCATGATCACTTCCTTGATCTCGCCGCGGGTCACGCCGTTGTTGGCGGCGGCGCGCAGATGCAGTTTGAGTTCTTCGTTGCGGTTCATGCCGATCAGCATGGCGATGGTAATCAGGCTGCGGGTATGGCGCGGCAGGCCCGGACGGGTCCAGATGTCGCCCCACGCGTGGCGGGTGATCATTTCCTGGAACTCCGAGTTGAACTCGGTCAGGGCGTTCAGGCTGCGGTCGACATGGGCATCGCCAAGCACCGCGCGACGAACTTCCAGGCCTTCGTCGTAACGTTGTTTTTCGTCCACGGACACTTCCTCAATGAGCCAGCAAAAACGCCAGCACCCGCTCGCTGAACGCAGCACCGGCCTGAACGTTGGACAGGTGCGCGGCGTAGAACTCGGCGTACTCGGCGCCCTGCACGTGCTCCTGAATAAAGTGCCCACCAGACGGCGGCGTGACCGCGTCTTCAGTGCCGGCGATGACCAGCAGCGGCACCTTGATCGCAGACAGCTGATCACGGAAGTCGGCATCACGCACGGCGGCGCAATTGGCGGCATAACCTTCAGGCGAAGTGGCCGCGAGCATGTCGGTAATCCGCGTCGCGGCAGCCGGGTTGGCCTCGGCAAAATCAGGGGTAAACCAGCGTGCAATCGACGCATCGCGCAAGGCGACCATAGCCGCCGGACCGTCACGCAGCACGGTTTCGATCCGAGGGTTCCACACCGATGGATCACCGATTTTCGCCGCGGTGTTGCACACCACCAATTTGTTCAACCGATCACCGGCATTGATCCCCAGCCACTGGCCGATCAAGCCGCCCATGGACAGACCGCAAAAATGCGCACGTTCGATGTGCAGCGCATCCAGCAGCGCCAGAACGTCGTGGCCCAGTTGCTCGATGCTGTACGGCCCCGGCGTGACCAGCGATTGGCCATGACCCCGGGTGTCAAAACGCAGCACCCGGAAATGCTCGGAGAACGCTGCGATTTGCGCGTCCCACATGTGCAGATCAGTGCCCAGCGAATTGGAGAGCACCAGCACCGGCGCGTCGTCCGGCCCGTCTATTTGCGGCCCTTCAATTTGATAGTTCAGTTCGCCCTCGGCGAGTTGTACGAAAGCCACAGCAATCTCCTTCAGGCAGTCAACGCAGAATGTTCAGCCACCGCCCGCTCGACCCAGGTATGGGCCTGACCGAGGTAATGGGCGGGGTCCCGCAGACGATCGAGTTCAGGGGCAGAAAGCTCGGCGGTCACTTGCGGCTCTTCGCCGAGTACCGCTCGCAGATGCCGTTGCTCGGCCACCGCACGTTTGCAGCATTGCTCCAGCAGATGGTGCGCGGTGTCGCGGCCAACCCGCTGCGCGAGGACGATGCTCACCGCCTCGGCGAGCACCAGACCTTGGGTCAGATCGAGGTTGCGGGCCATGCGATCGGCGTCCACTTCCAGGCCATCCGCCACCAGCAGCGCGTGCTTGAGGCTGCCGGACACCAGGCAGCAAATCTCCGGCAGGGTTTCCCATTCGGCATGCCACAGGCCGAGGCTGCGCTCGTGTTCTTGAGGCATGGCGCTGAACAGGGTCGAGAGCAGACCGGGAACGCGAGTCGCCGCACCGATCAGCACCGCCGCGCCCACTGGGTTGCGTTTGTGCGGCATGGTCGAAGAACCGCCCTTGCCCGGTGCCGAGGGTTCGAACACCTCCCCCGCCTCGGTCTGCATCAACAGGCTGATGTCGCGGCCGAGTTTGCCGAGGCTGCCCGCGATCAAACCGAGCACCGCGCCGAACTCCACCAGGCGATCACGCTGGGTGTGCCAGGGTTGATCCGGCAATGTCAGTTGCAACTCACCTGCCAAGGCCTGGGCAATCGGCATCGCCTGGTCGCCGAGGGCTGCCAGCGTTCCGGAGGCGCCGCCGAATTGCAGCACCAGCAGCCGCGGCTTGAGTTCTTGCAGACGTTGTCGGCTGCGGGTGATAGCACCCAGCCAACCGGCGATTTTCATGCCGAGGGTGACCGGCGTTGCGTGCTGCAACCACGTGCGTCCGGCTAGCGGTGTGGCGACGTAACGCCGAGCCTGGAGGGAGAGCGTTTCGCCCAGTTGCGCCAGATCGCTTTCGATCAGCTCCAAAGCACGCCGCAATTGCAGCACCAACCCCGTGTCCATCACGTCCTGACTGGTTGCGCCCAGATGCACGTAGCGTTCGGCTTCGGCATCGTGGGCGGCGATCTGTTTACCCAGCGCCTTGACCAGCGGAATCGCCGAATTGCCCGCCGTGGCAATCGCCTCGCCGAGTGCTGCAAAGTCGTAATGCCCCGCCTGACAAGCCGCTTCGATTGACGCGACAGCCGATGGCGGAATCAAGCCCACCCGCGCCTCGGCCCGGGCCAATGCCGCTTCGAAATCGAGCATGGCCTGCACCCGGCCCTGATCGCAGAACACTTCCCGCATGTCGCGGGCCGTGAAATAGGCATCGAACAATTGATTGCCCGGTCGCTGGTTCATAAACAGTCCCTGAAGGCATGGGCCGTGAGGCCCACGCGTATGGATCAAAGGTCGTGAGGCGTCCCCAATACACCGAACCACAGCATCGAGTTACGTCGGCCGATCTTGTCCGCGAGCATGCCGAACAGCGGCTGCATGCACATATAAACGACGAGGTTACCGGACGAGGCGCCGACAATCGCGAAGATCCTTTTGCTGCGCTCTTCGCCGGTGTAATGCGCTGGAATAGCGGTGGGGGTTGTCATTGTTCTTCACTCTTTGGGGACCATGACAGTCTAGACACACTCTGCAACAGTCCCATTCCACAGATAGATCAGCAACACATGTCCCTGTGGGAGCGGTGTTCATTTAATAGTCGAAGAACACCGTCTCGGCATCGGTGCCCTGCAGGATGACATTCCACTGGTACACACCGGACGCATCCTGCTTCGCCAGCAAAGTACTGCGGCGTTCAGCCGGCACACACTCCAGCAGCGGGTCGTCGACGTTCGCCTGTTCGCCCTCAAAGTAAATCCGCGTCAGCAAGTGCTTCACCAACCCGCGAGCAAACACCAGCACCACCAGGTGCGGCGCCTGGGTCGAGCCCTTCAGGCCTTCCACCGTTCCGGGTTTGATCGTGGTGAAACGAAAGCGCCCTTCGGCATCCACTGGCACCCGGCCAAAGCCTTCAAAGTTCGGGTCCAGGGGTTTGGCCTGGTCGTCTTCGGGATGGTCGTATTTGCCGGCAGCATTGGCCTGCCAGACTTCCAGCATCGCATCGTTAACGAAATCGCCGTTGCCATCGACGACTTGCCCGGTGATCGCCACGCGCTCGCCGAGGGTGTGTTCGACGGTCAGGTCTTCGCGGTTCAGCCAGGTCAGGCCGATGTGGTAATACGGCCCGACGGTGTGGGACGTGGTCGCGTTCAGCGTCATCTTATTTCTCCATCGGCGTGGCTTCGCGGCCGCGCAAAACGATGTCCCAGCGATAACCGAGGGCATAGGAAGGGATGGTTTTTTCCAGATCGAACGTGGCGATCAAACGCTCTTTGGCGCGGGTATCCGGTACGCAGTTGTAGATCGGGTCGTAGGCCAGCAGCGGGTCGCCCGGGAAATACATCTGAGTGACCAGCCGCGTCAGAATGCTCGGCCCGAACAGCGAGAAATGGATGTGCGCCGGGCGCCACGCATTGTGATGGTTGCCCCACGGATAGGCGCCGGGCTTGATGGTCTGGAATTGATACCAGCCATCGGCGTCGGTCACGGTGCGGCCAGTGCCGGTGAAATTCGGGTCCAGCGGCGCGTCGTGCAGGTCGCGGGCATGGTTGTAGCGACCGGCGGCGTTGGCCTGCCAGATCTCCACCAGAATCCCCGGCACCGGCAAACCGTCTTCATCCAGCACGCGGCCGTGGATGATGATGCGCTCGCCCAACGGTTCGCCCGCGTGCTGAGCGGTCAGGTTGTTGTCTTTCTCGTTTATACGCTCGGCGCCGATGCTCGGGCCGGTAATTTCCGACAACGAATGCGGCAAATACACCAACGGCTTGGACGGCGCGCGACGGTTGGTGGATTGATAAGTCGGGTGCAGGTAGTCCGGCTGGGTGCCTTCCTGCGGGCGACGGTAACCAGGCTTGTCAGTCATTTCGCTTTCCTCTGTTCTTATTAGTCTGCCGGGCGTCAGACGCGTTCGATGGCCAAGGCCAGACCCTGGCCGACGCCGACGCACATGGTCGCCAGACCTTTCTTGCCACCCGTTTTTTCAAGCTGATGCAACGCGGTCAAAACCAGACGCGCACCGCTCATGCCCAACGGATGGCCCAAGGCAATGGCGCCACCGTTCGGGTTGACCTGGGCCGCGTCGTCCGTCAGCCCCAGCTCGCGCAGCACCGCCAGACCCTGGCTGGCGAAGGCTTCGTTGAGTTCGATTACGTCGAAATCGCTGACGGCCAGCCCGAGGCGCTCGGTCAGTTTACGCACCGCAGGCACCGGGCCAATGCCCATCACCCGCGGTGCGACACCGGCGCTCGCCATGCCTAGCACCTTGGCGCGAGCGGTCAGGCCGTGTTTTTTCACCGCTTCGGCGCAGGCCAGAATCAACGCCGCTGCACCGTCGTTCACACCGGAAGCATTGCCGGCGGTGACGGTTTTGTCTGGACCGTTGACCGGTTTCAGTCTGGCCAGGGTTTCCAGCGTAGTGTCGGCACGAGGGTGCTCATCCTGGCTGACGACGGTTTCCCCTTTCTTGTGGGCAATCCGCACTTCAACGATTTCTTCAGCAAAAAATCCTGCAGCCTGCGCGGCGGCTGTCCGCTGCTGGCTGCGCAGGGCGAAAGCGTCCTGATCCTCGCGGGACACTGCGTAATCGTCGGCCACGTTGTCGGCGGTCTGCGGCATCGCATCGACGCCGTATTGCGCTTTCATCAACGGGTTGATGAAGCGCCAGCCGATGGTCGTGTCTTCCAGTTTCATGTTGCGCGAGAACGCCGCATCGGCCTTGCCCATCACGAACGGTGCGCGGGACATCGACTCGACGCCGCCGGCAATCGCCAGCTCCATTTCACCGCTGGCGATGGCGCGGAATGCGGTGCCGATGGCGTCCATGCCCGACGCGCAGAGGCGATTGAGGGTGACGCCGGGAATGCTTTCCGGCAGGCCCGCCAGCAGCAGCGCCATGCGGGCGACGTTGCGGTTGTCTTCGCCGGCCTGGTTGGCGCAACCGAGGAACACCTCATCCACTGCGTTCCAGTCCACCGACGGGTTGCGCTCCATCAAGGCCTTGATCGGCACAGCGGCCAGGTCGTCGGCACGAACCGCCGACAGGCCACCGCCGAAACGGCCGATGGGGGTGCGAATTGCGTCGCAGATATAAACGTCGCGCATCACGCTTCTCCCGGTGCCTGGCCGTGGGCGGCGGCGGTGCGGGCTTCCAGATCCCTGAGCGCTTTCAGTTCAACGTCGGAGGGCTCGGCGGTGTGTTCAACCGCGTCTGCGAAACGAATCGCCCAACCGGTGGCGGCGGTCACTTGCTCGCGGGTCACGCCAGGGTGCAGCGCGGTGACCACGAATTCATGGGTGTCCGCTTCCGGCTCCATGATGCACAGGTCGGTAATGATGCCGACTGGCCCTGCGCCCGGCAGGCCGAGACGCTTGCGCGAATCACCGCCCTCGCCATGGCCGACCGAGGTGATGAAGTCGAGTTTGTCGACGAAGGAACGCGCAGACTGTTTAAGGATGATCAAAACGCTTTTGGCCGAGCCGGCAATCTCCGGCGCGCCACCGGCACCCGGCAGGCGGACTTTCGGCTGGTGATAGTCGCCAACCACCGTGGTGTTGATATTGCCGAAGCGGTCAACCTGGGCGGCGCCAAGAAAACCGACGTCGATGCGTCCGCCCTGCAACCAATAGCGAAAAATCTCACCGGTCGGGACGACGGTGTCGGCGGTTTCCGCCAGTTCGCCATCACCGATCGACAGCGGCAGTACGCTTGGCTTGGCACCGATCGGACCCGATTCGTAGATCAGGACCACATCCGGCGAAGAAGTCAGGCGCGCCAGATTGGCAGCTTTCGACGGCAGGCCGATGCCGACGAAGCACACCGACCCGTTCTTCAAGCGGCGGGCGGCGGCGACGGTCATCATTTCGTTGGTGGTGTAAGTCATTACTTGGCCTCCGAAGCAGCGGCCAGCTTGGCCTGGAACTCGCTGAAGTCAGCGCAGCCGTGGATGTATTCGTTGATCCACGCAGTGAAGGTTTCACGGTCGCGGGCAATCGGGTCCCAGGCCTGGTAGAAGCGGTTGTCGCGCTCGTTGTAACCGTGGGCGTAAGACGGATGCGCGCCGCCAGGGACGTGGCAAACCGCGCTCAGGGCCCAGGTCGGCAGCACGCAGGAATTCATCGGTGCGTTGAGGTCATCAACGATTTCCTCGACGGTGACGATGCAGCGCTTGGCCGCCAGTGCCGCTTCTTTCTGTACACCGAGAATGCCCCAGAGCAGCACGTTGCCTTTGCGGTCGGCTTTCTGCGCGTGAATTACGGTGATGTCCGGGCGTACCGAAGGCACGGCGGCCAACACTTCGCCGGTGAACGGGCAGGTGACGGTTTTGATCAGCGGGTTGACCTTCGGCAAGTCGGAGCCGGCGTAGGCACGCAGCACCGCGAACGGTAGGCCGGAGGCGCCAGCGACGTAGGCATTGGCCAGGTCGGCGTGGCTGTGCTCTTCGATTTCCAGCGCGTGCGGCCACTGCTTCTCGACCGCGTCACGCAGACGGTGCAGCGAACCGACACCCGGGTTGCCGCCCCAGGAAAAAATCAGCTTGCGAGCACAACCGGCGCCGATCAACTGGTCGTAGATCAGGTCAGGCGTCATCCGTACCAGCGTCAGATCTTTCTTGCCCTGGCGAATGATTTCGTGACCCGCCGCCGTAGGGATCAGGTGAGTGAAGCCTTCGAGCGCGACGGTATCGCCGTCGTTGACGAATTGCTTCACCGCGTCGTGCAGCGAAAGGATTTCAGCCATGGGACAGGCTCCCGTTTGTTATGAACCGACAGTGATAGAAAAAGGCGCGATGCGCAGCGCCGGAATGACTGAAGGTTAAGCCTGTGCAAAACGCCAAACAATCCGATAATCGACTGAGTGTTCGTTTATCGAACGGATTGTTGTCTCGCTACCGATCCGTTTTCTTTACCCAATCATTCCCACGCTCTGCGTGCGCTTTTGGGACGCGGAGCGTCCCGGGCTGCATTCCCACGCGGAGCGTGGGAACGATCAAATAAAAGAATCAGGACCCGGGGCTCAGGTCGCATCCGCATGACTGACCATGCCCTTGATCACCACCGCAGTGGTCGCCACCGCCGCCGGAATCACCAGCGCCGTCAGCACCTGTTCAAAATTCCAGCCCAACCCCAGCAGCGTCGCGCCCATCCACGCCCCGAGAATCGCGCCGAAACGGCCAATCCCCAGCATCCACGACACCCCCGTCGCGCGCCCTTGGGTCGGATAAAATCGCGCCGCCAGCGAAGGCATCGCCGATTGCGCACCGTTGACACACATCCCCGCCACCAGCACCAACGTCGCCAAAATCGCGATGTTGCCCAGGCTCTGCCCTACCGCGTAGGCAAACACCCCGGCCAGCAGGTAGAAAATGCCGATGACCTTGTGCGGATTGAACCGGTCCATCGCCCAGCCCACGCCTACTGCACTCAGCACCCCGCCAAACTGGAACAGCGCGCCAATGAACGCCGCTTGCTCCATGCTCGCGCCACTGTCACGCATCAGCGTCGGCAGCCAACTGGTCAGCAGATAAACAATCACCAGGCCCATGAAGTAGGTCAGCCACAGCAGCAAGGTGCCGGTGCTATAGGTGCCGGAGAAGATCACCGCGAACACGTTGCGCGCCTTCACGGTTTTCTGTTCCGGCACGCTGAAGCTCGACGCCTGAGCGACGACGGTCGGATCAATCGGTGCGAGGGCCTTGCGCACTTTGTCGGTGCCACGGTTGCGCACAACCAGGTAACGCGCCGACTCCGGCAGCCAGAACAGCAAGACGACGGCGAGGATCAACGGCAGAATCCCGCCGATCAGCAGCAGACTGTGCCAGCCGAAAGCCGGAATCAGCTTGGCCGAGATAAACCCGCCCCCGGCCATGCCGAGGTTGAAACCGCAGAACATGCTGGTCACAAGCAGGGATTTTTTGCGCTCCGGGGTGTATTCCGACAACAGCGTGGTGGCGTTCGGCATGCCGGCGCCAAGGCCCAGGCCGGTGAGGAAGCGCAGCACCAGCAGTTGATCAACGTTGGTGCTGTACGCCGAGGCCAGGCTAAAGGCGCCGAACAACAACACCGCGCCAACCAGTACGACTTTTCGCCCAAAGCGGTCAGCCAAGGGGCCGGAGCCCAGTGCGCCGAAGACCATGCCGATCAGCGCCGCACTCATCACCGGGCCGAGACTGGCGCGTTCGATGCCCCAATCCTGCGACAAGGCAGGCGCGATGAAGCCCATGGCCGCGGTATCGAGGCCATCAAGGAAGACAATCAGGAAACACAGGATCACCACTCGCCACTGGTAGCGCGAAATGGGTTGAGCATTGATGAAGGACTGCACGTCGAGGCAGTTTCCTACAGCAGACTGAGGCTGGTTCATTATTTTTATTCCACGCAAGAACGCAGTCGGACAGGTGCCAGCCTGGGCTGGCGCTGCCGAGACAGTAATGATCCTGGGGAAACAGCGTCAATTCGATAAACGCGACTCTGTGCGTTTATCGAACAGCTTAGGCAAACAACTGGGCGCTGAGGTCACGACTGGCACTCAACAAGCCTGGCAGGAAACGTTGTTCCAGCTCGTTGCGGCTGACTCGCCCGGCGTGAGTACTGACGTTGAGCGCTGCCACTACTTGACCGGAAGCGTCGTACACCGGAACGGCGATCGAGCGCAGGCCTTGCTCCAGTTCCTGATCGACGATGCACCAGCCTTGTTGCCGCACTTGCTGCAGACATTCGAGCAACGCCTCGGGAGTGTGCAAGGTTCGGCTGGTCTTGGCCTGGAACTCCGCATGGTCGAGGTATTCACGAAGCGACGTGTCGTCCAGTGCCGCGAGCAGGATCCGGCCCATGGACGTGCAATAGGCCGGCAACCGCCCGCCCACCGACAGGTCGACAGAAATCAGGCGCTGGGTAGTCGCCGAGCGAGCGATGTACAAAATGTCGTCGCCCTCCAGCGTGGCCATGTTGCAGGCCTCGTGAAGCTGCTCGCTCATGCGGTCCAGATACGGCTGGGCGGAAACCGCCAGCGGCGTCGAAGAAAGATAGGCATGGCCGAGCGTCAGCACTTTGGGCAGCAGCGAATAGGTGCGACCGTCGGTGGTGGCGTAGCCGAGTTTGATCAGGGTGTGCAGGCAACGTCGCACAGCGGCGCGGGGAATTTCCGTGCGGTGACTGATCTGGGCGATGGTCAGGTGTCGCTTGCGCTCCTGGAATGCTTGAACCACCGCCAAACCCCGGGCCAGGGACGTCATGAAATCCGGGTCGCCGGTCAGAGCCTGGATTCGCTTGGCGGGCGAGGCCACGATCGGCGGCGCCACTGAAGCGAAGGAGTTGCGCATTTGATCGTTCATATCAGGTCCTTTTCCTACACGGATCAGCGGCTATTACATGCGGCTTCGGGCCCTGCACACAAGCCACAGGCCGCAAGATTGGGCGATTATCGAACCATCGACCGATAATCGCAATCGGCCTCACAGGCGATGACCAACCTGCACGCGCTGATTTGCGCAGTGCCCGCTACATGCTTTAATTCTTCGCTGATTAAAAGGGCTGATTGTAATCGGGTTAACTTGTTCGACTTTATGACGCCAGAAAGACATCGTCGCAATGTGACATCATCCACACCCTAGTTACCGCTGAAAGTTGCGAGTAACAAAACAATCACACAGCTAGAACTACTTTTAACTCTCAAGAGATAGTGTTCTTCGGATCGACCGCTATAATGCACCTCAGTGGCGAAGCGGTTTTTACGTGCCGATTCCGTCACTCGGCAGCCCGGTATCCTATCGTCGCTGTCTGCAGCAAGCGCTTGACGCTCATTTCATATGCTCCGCCAACGCGCTCGCTGAAACAGGTAACTGATGCTACGTCAGCTGTTTTTCTCTGGTGCCGTGGCCGCCTGCAACATGGAAGTATTGTTCTCACGCCGTAAAAAACGATGCCTTTGTCCGGCATTGTCCATTCGACGAGTGTGGTCAATAGATTCCTGCAGCGCGTTTCACCAGAATTTATCTCAACTCATACAGGTAGCACTGTGACGAAAGACGAACTGCGCGCGGAACTTGAGCGCCAGGAACAACGTTACAAGGAAGTTTACGGCGGGGAAGTCACCACCTACGCCGCTCAGCCCGAACCCGAACGCAAACCCTGGCGTAAACGCGCCACCGTTCAGGATCAGGCATTCACCCAGGAATTGCAGAAGATGGAAAAGGAACTCAAAGCCGAAGAGCCATGATCACTTCGGCCTGAATCCTTTCAAGGGTCTGCATCGGCACCCGTTAAAAGCGGGGTGTTCTGATGATGACTTTCGCGCCCGCTACAAGCGGGCAGCGGCCACCTCACCCCACGGATGAGGCAAATGGCACTTGCCTGACCCTCTTCTCAGATATTTCACACAAGTGTTCAAACCTCTCGGCCTCACGAGCGAAACCCTTGTGGCTGCGCCTTTTCATCTGAATTCAATGACTTGCAAAACCCGGTAAAAACCTCGGGGATAGGCTTTCGTCACAAACTAATTCGTTGAAGAATGTTACCGATGAGCACCTAGTGCATCGATTAGCAGTCTTTTCTGGCATAATCGCGCCCCCTTATGACCGGGTCAGAAAACCTTCATGATCGATTTATTCAGCGGACTGGATGCTTGGGTGCTTGTGAGCCTCTTGCTCGCCCTGGCCTTTGTCCTCGCCTTCGAGTTCATCAACGGCTTTCATGACACCGCTAACGCGGTGGCCACCGTTATCTACACCAAAGCCATGCCGCCTCATCTGGCGGTGTTCTTTTCCGGTGTGTTCAACTTTCTCGGCGTGCTGCTGGGCGGTGTCGGAGTGGCGTATGCCATCGTCCACCTGCTGCCGGTAGAGCTGCTGATCAATGTGAACACCGGTCACGGGCTGGCCATGGTGTTCTCGCTGCTCGCCGCCGCCATCACCTGGAACCTGGGCACCTGGTACTTCGGTATCCCGGCCTCCAGCTCCCACACGCTGATCGGTTCGATCCTCGGTGTCGGCCTCGCCAATGCCTTGATCAACGATATTCCGTTGGCCGATGGTGTGAACTGGCAGAAGGCGATCGATATCGGTGCGTCCCTGGTGTTCTCGCCGATGGCGGGTTTCCTGGTCGCCGCGCTGATATTGATCGGCCTTAAATGGTGGCGTCCACTGTCGAAGATGCACAAGACACCGGAACAGCGCCGCAAGATCGATGACAAGAAACACCCGCCGTTCTGGAACCGCCTGGTGCTGGTCATTTCGGCCATGGCCGTGAGCTTCGTGCACGGTTCCAACGATGGCCAGAAAGGTATCGGCCTGATCATGCTGGTGCTGATCGGTATCGTGCCGGCGCAGTTCGTACTCGACCTGGGCAGCACGACCTACCAGATCGAACGGACCCGCGATGCGACCCTGCACCTGAGCCAGTTCTACAAGCGCAACGCCGACACCCTGGGCGAATACCTGGCCTTGGGCAAAAGCGTGGAAGGCGATCTGCCGGAGAAATTCCGTTGCAACCCGCAACAGACCGAACCGACCATCACCGCCCTCCTCGGCACCCTTAAAGGTGTAGCGGATTACCACTCGCTGTCGCCGGAAAGCCGCATCGAAGTGCGTCGCTACCTGCTCTGCCTGGACGACACGGCGAAGAAAGTCGGCAAGCTGCCTGGCCTCGCTGCCCGTGAAAAGGCTGACCTGGACAAACTGCGCAAAGACCTGACCACCACCACCGAATACGCCCCGTTCTGGGTGATTCTGGCGGTCGCCCTGGCCCTCGGCCTGGGTACCATGGTCGGCTGGAAGCGCGTGGTACTGACCATCGGCGAGAAGATCGGCAAGCAGGGCATGACCTACTCCCAAGGCATGTCGGCACAGATCACCACCGCGAGCCTGATCGGCATGGCCAACATCTTCAGCCTGCCAGTCTCCACCACCCACGTCCTGTCCTCAGGCGTTGCCGGCACCATGGTCGCCAACAAAAGCGGCTTGCAAGGCGGCACCGTGCGGACCATCCTGCTGGCCTGGGTCCTGACCCTGCCCGCGACAGTGGCCCTGTCGGCCGGCCTGTTCTGGCTGGCGTCGAAGGCACTGGGCAGCTGATACATTGCTGCGAGAAAGAGGCGCGCTCCGTGAGGTTCGCGCCTTTTTTATGGCCTGCATTTTGGCGTTACGGGTCTGTTGAAAGAGATCGGTTGGCCATGAGAATGCCTCGCGAGCAGGTTCGCTCCTACAGAGGGAAACATCTGCAAGAAATTGGTCGGCTGTCAGGCCGCCATCGCGAGCAGGCTCACTCCTACAAGGATTCGGTGTGCACGCTTCGCTCCTCACCACTCAACAGGCCCAGCGTTAGCTCGCCTGCAGCTTTTGATCTTGAACTGCCCGCCCCGTCGGGAGGCTGAGTGGAGGCGTTCATCTGGGGGGTGGGCGCGTAGCGCCGTGCGGCGAAGCCGCACACATCGAGAGGAGGTCGAAGCGAAGCCGACCGGAGGCGATGCCCCCAGATGAATGCCGGAGCGAAGGTACGCCGAGCCTTAGCGAGGGGCCGGACGTTGGGGCGAAGCCTTTTGGTTCCTTTTTGCTGGGCCGGCACTCCGGCGTCTGAAAAAGGGACTCGCTGTAAGAGCGAAACCATAAGTGGCCGTTACCGCAGGAATGGATATGTATAGCTCAGAGAAATAGGTCGGCTACTAGGCCGCCTTCGCGGGCAAGCCTCGCTCCTACAGGTTGAACTGCGTACATCAGTAAAAGGCGCAGGCAAAAAAAAGGGCAACCGAAGTTGCCCAAAATGCCTTGCGTGCTCATTACATCCAGAAAGAACTACGGTTTGCGCTTATGCGAATCCTTCCAGATAAAAAATCCGAACCCTGCGAAAAACAGCACCATGAGGCCAACTGTCAGCACTCCGGCGATCACCACGTTGTCGAAAAACATGACGGTTCTCCTGCACTTGCCCTGTTGCGATGGGGCTAAGTTAACCAATCAGGCAGAAGAGAAAATTGACCGGGATCAATGTCGCCCGAGACAGGGCGTAAAGGAGGGGAAATAACTGACCTGCATCAACCGATGCAGGGTGTTTCAGCGCTTTTTCGGCTTGTTCTTCGGCTTCTTCTTGGCTTTACCCAACGGCATCGCCTGCTCAAACGCCTGGCGCACTTCATTCAGACGTTTTTCATTAAGGTCATGAACCCGCTTGGCGCGTTCAGCGTTGAGATCAATCAGCTTGTCGTCTTGGCTCATGGTGCTCAGTACATCGATGGCAGGTTTGTCGTAATAATGAGGTCTGACGGCAGCCCTGACCAGCCACCCCCTCAAATCTGGATATCGACCCACAACCCCTGGCGCGGCTGATCTTCCATCAACGGCGCCACCGGCACGGTATTGTCGGCATTGAGCTCTACACCCGGAACCGCCAGATGCTCCTCCGGATCTTCATCAGCTTCACGGCGACGCCGTTCCCGCTCCTGCTTGCGCCGCTGTTCCTCGCGCAGCTGAAAAGCCGCTTCTTCGGGATCGCGCTGTTGCAGGTCGATAGTGCTTTCGTTGGAGCTTTCCTGCACCGGCACCACAGGCGGAATATCCGGGCGCTGGCGGATCGGGTCCTGCTGTGACGTGATCGGCACGGCACTCAAGGGGAGCATCGGTGGCAGCATAATTATCAGTCTCCTGTCAGCAGGCTGTCGGCTGCGGGGATGGCGACTTGAGCCATCGGTCGCAAACTGTGACCGGTTTGGCACCGATTGGTGCCCCAACCTGCAAGCGCCGCATCGTTGGGCTAACGTAAGACTGCGAGTTTTTATGAGAGTCCTTTGGCCCTGAAGCCCTCATTCCGTTAAGATAGCCCGCTTTTTCAAGGTGGGAGTCAGGCAGCATGGCGCAGCAGTATCAACCGGGGCAACGCTGGATCAGTGACAGCGAAGCCGAGCTGGGTTTAGGCACCGTTCTGGCACAGGACGGCCGCTTGTTGACCGTGCTCTATCCGGCCACTGGCGAGACTCGCCAGTACGCGCTACGGAATGCGCCCCTCACCCGCGTGCGGTTCTCGCCGGGAGACTCCATCACTCACTTCGAAGGCTGGAAACTGACCGTCCAGGAAGTCGACGACGTCGACGGCCTGCTGGTCTACCACGGCCTCAACGCGCAGAACGAAGTGGTCACCCTGCCGGAAACCCAGCTGTCGAACTTCATTCAGTTCCGGCTGGCCAGTGACCGTTTGTTCGCCGGGCAGATCGACCCGCTGGCCTGGTTCTCGCTACGCTACAACACGCTGGAACACACCAGCCGCCAGTTGCAATCCGCGCTTTGGGGCCTCGGTGGCGTGCGTGCGCAACCGATCGCGCACCAGCTGCACATCGCCCGTGAAGTCGCCGACCGCATTGCGCCGCGGGTTTTGCTGGCAGACGAAGTGGGCCTGGGCAAAACCATCGAAGCCGGTCTGGTGATCCATCGCCAACTGCTCTCGGGCCGCGCCAACCGCGTGCTGATCCTGGTTCCCGAAAACCTGCAGCACCAGTGGCTCGTGGAGATGCGCCGCCGCTTCAACCTGCAAGTCGCGCTGTTCGACGAAGAACGCTTTATCGAAAGCGATGCCGCCAACCCGTTCGAAGACACCCAGCTCGCGCTGGTTGCACTCGAGTGGCTGGTGGAAGACGAGAAGGCCCAGGACGCACTGTTCGCCGCCGGTTGGGACCTGATGGTCGTCGACGAAGCGCACCACCTGGTGTGGCACGAAGACAAGGCCAGCCCTGAATATTCGCTGGTCGAGCAACTGGCCGAGGTCATTCCCGGCGTGCTGCTGCTGACCGCGACCCCGGAACAACTGGGCCAGGACAGCCACTTCGCGCGCCTGCGCCTGCTTGATCCGAACCGTTTCCATGACCTGCACGCCTTCCGTGCCGAGAGCGAGAACTATCGCCCGGTGGCCGAAGCCGTTCAGGAGCTGCTGGACAAGGGGCGCCTGTCGCCTGAAGCGCACAAGACCATTCACGGTTTCCTCGGCAACGAAGGCGAAGCCTTGCTGGCGGCGGTCAACGATGGCGATATCGAAGCCAGCGCCCGCCTGGTCCGCGAACTGTTGGACCGCCACGGCACTGGCCGCGTGCTGTTCCGCAACACCCGCGCCGCCGTGCAGGGTTTCCCGGAGCGCAAACTGCACCCGTACCCGCTGCCGTGCCCGGACGAATACCTCGAACTGCCATTGGGCGATCACGCCGAGCTGTACCCGGAAGTCAGCTTCCAGGCCCAGCCGGACGCCAACGAAGAAGAACGCTGGTGGAAATTCGACCCGCGCGTCGAGTGGCTGATCGATCAGCTGAAAATGCTCAAGCGCACCAAAGTGCTGGTGATCTGCGCCCACGCTGAAACCGCCATGGACCTGGAAGACGCCTTGCGCGTGCGTTCCGGGATTCCGGCCACGGTCTTCCACGAAGGCATGAACATCCTTGAGCGTGACCGCGCCGCCGCCTACTTCGCCGACGAAGAATTTGGTGCGCAAGTGCTGATCTGCTCGGAAATCGGCAGTGAAGGTCGCAACTTCCAGTTCTCGCACCACTTGGTGCTGTTCGATCTGCCGTCGCACCCGGATTTGCTGGAGCAGCGGATCGGTCGTCTCGACAGGATCGGCCAGAAGCACATCATCGAGCTGCACGTGCCGTACCTGGAAACCAGCCCGCAAGAACGGCTGTTCCAGTGGTACCACGAAGCGCTGAACGCGTTCCTCAACACCTGCCCGACCGGCAACGCCCTGCAGCATCAGTTCGGCCCGCGCCTGCTGCCGTTGCTGGAAAACGCCGATGACGGCGAGTGGCAAGCGCTGATCGACGAAGCCCGCGCCGAGCGCGAGCGCCTGGAAGCCGAGCTGCACACCGGCCGTGACCGCTTGCTGGAGCTCAATTCCGGCGGCGCTGGCGAAGGTGATGCGCTGGTCGAAGACATTCTCGAACAGGACGATCAGTTCGCCCTGCCGATCTACATGGAAACCCTGTTCGACGCCTTCGGCATCGACAGCGAAGACCATTCGGAAAACGCGCTAATCCTCAAGCCGAGCGAAAAAATGCTCGACGCCAGCTTCCCGCTGGGCGACGACGAAGGCGTGACCATCACTTACGACCGCAACCAGGCACTGTCTCGCGAAGACATGCAGTTCATCACCTGGGAACACCCGATGGTGCAGGGCGGCATGGACCTGGTGCTGTCCGGCTCGATGGGCAACACCGCCGTGGCGCTGATCAAGAACAAGGCGCTGAAACCTGGCACCGTGTTGCTCGAACTGCTCTACGTCAGCGAAGTGGTTGCCCCGCGCTCGCTGCAGCTGGGCCGTTACCTGCCACCGGCCGCCCTGCGCTGCCTGCTTGATGCCAACGGTAATGACCTGTCGGCCCGGGTGTCGTTCGAAACCCTTAACGATCAGCTGGAAAGCGTGCCGCGCGCCAGCGCCAACAAGTTCATCCAGGCCCAGCGCGATCAGCTGACGCCACGGATCAACGCCGGTGAAGAGAAGATCTTCCCGCGTCACGCCGAGCGCGTGGCTGAGGCGCAGCGTCGTCTGGCCGCCGACACCGACGAAGAACTGGCGCGCCTGACCGCACTGCAAGCGGTCAACCCGACCGTGCGCGACAGCGAACTGGTTGCCCTGCGCAAACAGCGCGAACAGGGGCTGGCCATGCTCGACAAGGCGGCGTTGCGACTGGAAGCGATTCGGGTGTTGGTGGCGGGTTAAGTCCCCCGCTCCACCCTGCTAAAAAAGAAGGCCCGCAGCGATGCGGGCCTTTTTTTATGCTTGATTATTGCGGTGCTGCGGATGGCCTCATCGCGAGCAAGCTCGCTTCCACAGTGTCCGTGTCGAGCACAACATCCATGAACGCCACTGAACCTGTGGGAGCGAGCTTGCTCGCGATGGCGATCACGCCGTCGCCACAGAAACCTCAGGCTCAACCACCGCCACCAGTCCATCCTTCATCCGCTTGGCATCCCGAACAAAACACCGCGATGCCAAAAACAGAAACACCATGGTGAAAAACAGCGCCACCGGAATCAAATACATCGCGTCATGCAAGCCGACCGCCTTGAACGCCTCGGTCATCTGCCCGGCGCCAGCCGCGACCATCGCCGTATGGGCGAAGTGGTCGGACAATCCGCCCACCACCACCGGCCCCAAACCACCGCCCAGCAAATACAACCCGGCGAAGAACAGCGCCATCGCCGTGGCCCGCAAGCGCGGTTCGACCACGTCCTGAATCGCCGTGTAAACGCAGGTATAGAAGTTGTAAGCGAACAGCCAACCCACACTGAACACCGCCACGAACACCCCGATCTCGATCCGCCCGGCATGCAGCGCCCACGCCGTGCACACAGTCGAGACGATCAGGCTGAACGCCGCAAACAGCAGTCGCCCATTGGCCACCCGCTGGTGAATCTTGTCGGCGACCCAGCCGCCGAGCGTCAGCCCGAACAAACCGGTCACGCCGACGATCACCCCGGTCGCCACCGCCGCTTCCTGCAACGGCATCAGAAAATAGCGCTGCAGCATCGGCACCAGAAACGAGTTGCAGGCATAAGTAG
Source organism: Pseudomonas sp. NPDC099000 (assembly GCF_044759925.1). Lineage (NCBI taxonomy): Bacteria > Pseudomonadati > Pseudomonadota > Gammaproteobacteria > Pseudomonadales > Pseudomonadaceae > Pseudomonas > Pseudomonas sp. NPDC099000. The sequence continues at coordinate 54,680 of NZ_JBIWAF010000003.1, read as the reverse complement.
CGAAGTTGAAGCACAACCCGGCCATGACCAGCCAAAGAAAGGTCGGCACCGCCAGAATTCGCCGGATCGGCTTGTCGACTTTCTCTTGCGAGACCTGCACGGTTTCCGCCGCGCCGCGTTTCGGCTCCTTGATGTAGAACATGAAGATTGCCAGGATCAGCCCCGGCACCGCCGCGATGAAGAACGGCGCACGCCAGCTGTCGAACGCCTTGACCATTGCGCCAATGGTGAAGAACGCCAGCAGCAGGCCCAATGGCAGGCCAAGCATGAAGATACCCATGGCCCGGGCGCGACGGTGAGCCGGGAACAGGTCGCCGATCAGCGAGTTGGCGGCCGGCGCGTAACTGGCTTCGCCGATGCCGACGCCCATGCGCACGATCAGGAACGCCCAGAAATTGCCCACCAGCCCATTGACCGCCGTGAGGCCGCTCCACGCCGCCAGGCCCCAGCCCATCAGCTTGCTGCGCGAACCGGTATCGGCCATGCGCCCCAGCGGCAGGCCGGCAATGGCGTAAACGATGGTGAATGCAGTACCGATGATCCCCAGCTGGAAGTCGCTGAGGTGCCATTCCATGCGGATCGGTTCGATGATGATGGCCGGGATGGTGCGATCGAAGAAATTGAACAGATTGGCCAGGAACAGCAGGAACAGAATGCGCCAGGCATTCGCCGCTTGGGTCGAGTTCTGCATGGGGTCCGTCTCTTTTATTGTTATTGGGGCTTCGCTGTCCCCGGAACCTCCAATCTAGACAGGCCCGCCGGAGCTGTCTGTAATTATTCGTAATGCTGATATCAGCCCATGGCAACCGAGCCTGCTCACCCTCTGTGGGAGCAGGCTTGTCCGCGATTGCGATCGGTCTGTTACATCAATGCTTACTGCCACGCCGCTATCGCGGGCATGTTGCTCCCACAGGGAAATGTAGTGTTTTCCATGAGCCGACCGGCTGCTGAAAAATACCTTTGCGCCCCCCTTCCCTAGTCCACGGCGAAGCCTAGAATAGCGGCCTTGTCCACCCCACCGTGTCCCCCATCCCTCCTTTGATTATCGCCCATGTCCGAAGCCAGTCCGTGTCTGAATTGCGGTGCCTGCTGTTCTCATTTTCGCGTGTCTTTTTTCTGGGGTGAATGCACCTCGGCCGGAGGAACGGTGCCTGACGAGCTTGTCGCGCCCATCAGCCCCAGCCGGGTGGCCATGCTGGGCACCGATTGCAAACCCACTCGCTGCGTCGGGCTGGTCGGCGAAGTCGGCAGCACCGTGCAATGCTCGATTTACGATCAGCGTTCCAGCACCTGTCGCGAGTTCGACGCCTCCTGGGCCAATGGCGAGGCAAACGTGGATTGCGATGCGGCACGTGCAGCCTTTGGGCTGCCTGCGCTGCAACCGGAGTTCGAACTCCCTTATGAGCAAATTGCCTAAAGTCATGGCTAGCTAATTTCAAAATCATCCAAAGCAATGTGCCAGCACGGTTTGCACTCTTTGTATGACTTCTATACTCCACCACATTCGCCAGGGTTCATGGTGTCGGCAGGAAGACAAATACGAGGCGTCCGATGGAGTGGCCTGCTTTATATTTCACGACTCAACTGCCTGAGACCGGCCAGGTCATCCTCAATTGCGCCCATAACCCCTTTCTGGTGTTGCTGGCTTATGTGGTCGCCTGTGCGACCGGCTTCGCCACACTGGACATCACCGAACGGGTCGGCCATGCCGAAAAATCCACGTCCCAACGACTCTGGCGCTGGATCGGCGCCGGGTGCCTGGCGGGCGGTATCTGGGCCATGCACTTTGTCAGCATGCTGGCCTTCCAGGTCCCGATCGAAATCCATTACCAGTTACCCATCACCCTGATCTCGTTGTTGTTTGCACTGACGGCCTCGTGGCTGGCGATGCATACCCTCAGCCATCCTCAGCTGACTTTCTGGCAAACCCTGCGGGCCGCGGTATGGATCGGCCTGGGTATCGCGACCATGCACTACGTGGGCATGGCCGCCATGCGCTCGAATGCGACGGCTTATTACAACCCCGCCCTGTTCGCCCTCTCTATCGTGATCGCGATTGGCGCCAGTCTGGCAGCCCTGTTGATTTCCCGTCACTTGCGCGAAGGCAGCGGCGTGGCTCATCAACTGCTCAAGTACACCGCCAGCCTGGTGCTCGGGGCCGGCATCGTCAGCATGCATTTCACCGGCATGGCGGCGCTCAACCTGGTGCTTCCCATCGATAGCGTCCAGCCGTTGCCCGGCGACAACAATCACCTGCAACTGGGACTGACGGTGGCGGTGATGACCTTGCTGATCATCGGCAGCAGCATCAGCGCGGCATTGGCCGACAAGAAGCTGCAACACAAGGAATCGGACCTCAAGCGGGTCAACACCCTGCTCAGTCAACTGGATCAGGCGCGCTTGTCGCTGCAACAGGTGGCGCACTACGACGCGCTGACCAACCTGATCAACCGCCGTGGCTTCAATCAGATTTTCGCCGAAAAACTGCTCGAAAAGACCAACGAAGGCGGCATGCTGGCGGTGATGTTCCTCGATATCGACCATTTCAAACGCATCAACGACAGCCTCGGCCATGACGCCGGCGATGAATTGCTCAAGGTCCTGGCCAGCCACATCAAGGGCACGGTGCGCAGCCACGACGATGTGGTGGCGCGCTTCGGTGGAGACGAGTTCTGCATCCTCATCGGCCTGAATGACCGTGAAGAAGCGCGGTACATGGCCCAGCGCATCATGCTGAAAATGAAAGAGCCCATCGAGCTGGCCGGCCGCAGCATGGTCATGACCACCAGCATCGGCATCAGCCTGTTCCCGGAGGACGGCAAGACCTGCGAAGAATTGTTGAAAAACGCCGATCTGGCGCTGTATCAGTCCAAAGGTAGCGGGCGCAACGGGCTGCATTTTTTCAGTCCGCACATGAAAACCCGCGCCACACTGGAACTGCAAGTTGAAGAAGAATTGCGCGACGCACTGCGCAAAGACGACGGGTTGATACTGTATTACCAACCGATCTATGACCTGAAAACCGGCCAGGTCTCCAAACTCGAAGCGTTGATTCGCTGGCAACACCCGGTTCACGGGCTGCTGACACCGGATCGATTCATTGCGATTGCCGAGGCTAACGGCCTGATCGCCGAACTGGACAACTGGGTTTTGCGCAAGGCCTGCGAAGACCTTGGCGAACTGTCCCGCCAGGGGTGCGAAGACCTCAAGATCGCCGTGAACTGCTCGACCCTGAACCTTGCGCGCGAAGAGTTGGCCGATGAAATCGAGCACGCCCTGCGCGTCGCCGGGGTGGCACCACAACGGCTGGAAGTGGAGGTGACCGAAAACGCCTTGATGGGCAACCTTACCAAGACCCTGGTGCTGTTGCGGCAGATTCGCGCCCTCGGAGTCTCGTTGTCGATCGACGACTTCGGCACCGGCTATTCATCCCTGGCCTACCTCCGGCGCCTGCCCCTGAACACTCTGAAAATCGACCGCTCTTTCATCCAGGACATTCCCAAGGCCACCCAGGACATGGAAATCGTCCAGGCCATAATCATGATGGCCCACACCCTGCATCTGCAGGTGGTCACCGAAGGCGTCGAAACCATCGAGCAATATGACTTCCTCAAACGCCTGGGCTGCGACTTTGTTCAAGGCTATCTGCTCAGCCGTCCGGTGCCTCTGACCGAACTGCCTGGGGTGCTGAACGAAATCAACCAGCGCAAATACCTGCGCATCGTCAGTCCCTTGAATCTGGCTTACGGTACATCCGCACTAACGTCGACGGATCCTTTTCCAAAAAGCCCTGCCCCCCATGCAGGCGCATCAGTTGTGCGGCCAATCCGCTGATCGGCGTGGCCGAACCCTGTTCGCGGGAGAATTTCACCGCGGTGTCGAGGTCTTTGAGCAGCGTGCGCACGTGCCACTTCACTGGTTCGAAACGACTCTCGGCCATTTGCGGGGCGAGGATCTGCAGCGGTTTTGAATCGGCGAAGCCTCCCGCCAGCGCCTCGGCGATCAGGCTGGCGTCGACGCCGGAACGCTCGGCCAGTGCCACCACTTCAGCAATCACCAATGCATTGCAGGCAACGATCATCTGATTGCAGGCCTTGGTCACCTGCCCGGCGCCGACACCGCCCATGTGAGTCACCCGTTGACCGAGGTTCAGCAGCACCGGCCTGACTCGCTCAAGGTCTGCCGCTTCGCCGCCGACCATAATCGCCAGACTGCCGGCCTCGGCGCCGACGACCCCACCGGACACCGGCGCATCCAGCCAGCGCATGCCGCATTGGCCGACAAGCGCCGATGCCATGTCCCGCGTCGCAGTCGGTTCCAGACTGGAAAAGTCCACCAGCAACTGACCACGTTTCGCCCCCTCGGCAATGCCGGCCGGACCGAACACCACCTCGCGCACCACCGCCGTGTCCGCCAGGCACAGCATCACCACATCGGCGTGCTGAGCCAGTTCAGCCGCCGTCGCCACTTGCCGGGCGCCGGCCTCGACCAACGCTGCGCATTTGGCCGGATTGCGATTCCAGACCGTCAGCGGATACCCCGCCGCCAACAGGCGACGGCACATGGGCAAGCCCATCAGGCCGATTCCAGCAAAACTCAACGAAGGTAGCGTTGACATCATTTAGCCTTCTTTTGATTAAAGATCGCCGAATATTGGCCGATTCATCATGACTAAGGAAAGGATTCCCCCGAGCGACGCTCAGGCTTTGTCCCTGTCGCTTGGGCAAAATACGCGCTGAATAAAGCCGCGAGTTCCTATTCCGTGAAGGTTCGACGACACCGTGTCGCCGAGCCAACCAGCCCAGGTACATGGCGCCCAATGACTTCTAAAAATAATCCGGCCACTGCGGTTTCCGATCTGACACTGAGCCCTGCGGCAAACAGCCCCTCATCGTCGAAGCCATTGATCCCGTCACGTCCGCTGGCCAGTCAGCAATACCTGTATTTCACCGAAACCAACACCGACCGCATCCTCGACAACCTCGATGGCCTGCGCGACATGGTATTTCCGCGCCCACCGCACCTAGAAGGCGACAACGAACAGCACAACGAACAGGAATTCCCTTCGGTGTGCCTGATCGGCCTGGGACGTTGCGGATCGAACATTGCGCTGGACGTCGCGGAGCTGGTGTACAACGCCCGCAAGTTTTACCTCAACGAATTCAACAACGAAGACCGTCTGTCGCCGGACAAACGCTACGCCGAAAAGGGTTACAGCCCGGCGCAGTGGATCCGCAACAACCTGCGTCTGGGTACGAACAAGGCCACCAAACCGGTGTTCCTGGTCGAGCCACTGGTGATGCTCGGCGACCTGGACAAAGACATTGCCGGTCGCATCCGCTTCTCGCGAAAAGGTGAAAAAAGCGGCTTCCTGCGTGACTACAGCAAAATGAAAATCATGGACTTGTCGGAAGTCCACGCCGGTGGCGCCGGTAACGCGCCGATCCTCGGTCAGTACCTGGCCAAGATCATCCTGAACAAGGACACCCAGCGTTTCTCCAGCCCGGACTGGAAGATGATTCATTCGTACCTGATCGACAGCTGCGGGATCAAGGCCAACCAGTCGCGCCTGTATTTCTCGATCTTCAGCGCCGGCGGCGGTACCGGTTCGGGCATGGCCTCGGAATTCGGCCTGGCCCAGCAGCACTCGTACATGAACAAGACGTTCGACACCAAGCCGATGGATGAACACGACGGCAAGAGCGGTCACTCCTTCGTCTTCGAGCCGATCTTCACCAGCGGCATCTGCGTGCTGCCGAACATTTCCGATCACCGCAGCGAAATGTCCGAGGCGCTGCACATCAACGCCGGTCGCCTGTTGTGCAAATACCTGTCGGAAGAGTGGGACTTCTCCTACAACTTCGCCAACGAAGACAGCAGCGAAGCCAGCGTCATGGGCCGGATCCGCCCATGGAACGCCATGATGCTGATCTCCAACGACATCATGCGGTATGCCGAAGAAAGCGATGACGGCAACATTCAGAACATCGACGTCAACGCGATGGAAAAGCACGCCAACCAATACATCTCGCAGCAGATTTTCAACATTCTGACGGCGCAGGCGGTCACGACTGACTACGACCAGAACTACTTCCGTCGCGCGGGCATCGACATCGGCGAAACCATTCGCCTGGACGCCAACGACCTGTTCATGAGCCTGGCTGGCCCGGTGGCGATTGCCTACGCCGAGTCCGTGGTGCCGGAAACCCCGCCGCCGAGCAGCGACAAGTTCAAGGTGTTCGAGAAAGAGCCGCAGCGTCTGAACATCGACGACTTGTTCTTCCGCTCCATCGACCTGCCGCACTTCAACAAAGTGACCCAGGCGATCGAAGGCATCAGCCTGTTGCCGATCGAGTCCAAGCGCTATCGCGCCTCGCTGGAGCAGTACAAGAATTCCGGTTACGACGCGGCTGCGTTGCACGACCTGCACTTCTTCAAGAACTGCTCGTCGGTGGTGTCGATTGTCTCGCTGCCGAAAGACTACAAGCTGTCCTACATGGACCTGAACCGGCTGAAGACCCACCTCAACAGCCTGTTCCCGAACACCACGCTCAAGCGTTATGCGCTGGTGATCGGTGCATCGGCCAACCTGTCGCTGACCACCCTGATCGCCAAGAGCCCGTGCCTGTCGGACGACTTCCTGACGCTGATCGTGGCCTTCATCAAGCGCTGCTTCGCGAAGAACCCGTACCGCTTCGACGACACCCTGGATAACTCGATCCTGGACTTCATCATCAATGAAGACTTCGACGAAGACCTGATCGACGACTTGCTGAACGAGTTCGAGAACCCGGCGAAGATCCTCGACACCAACTGGTACGCGATCAAACCGATGTACGAGAAGAAGTACCGCGAGCTGATCAACGACAAGGACAAATTCGTCTCGATCAACGACATTCGCCTGTCGCGCGACTGCGTGAAGAAGGCGATCAAGTACCTGCGCGAGATCTACCGTCACCGGATTGGCAAGACCAAGGTTATTTCGCTGAATAACCATACCGGTAGAACTGCTTAATTCACCTACTGTCGATCGTTCCCACGCTCTGCGTGGGAATGCCTCCATGGACGCTCTGCGTCCGCTTTGGGACGCGAAGCGTCCCGGGCTGCATTCCCACGCAGAGCGTGGGAACGATCATATTCAGAAACAATTAAGCAGCCCGAAGGCTGCCCAATAAACTGTTCCCGTTACGTTTACGTCACCCTCGCCAAGACCCTTCTGTGGCCTTTCTCTACGGCAACGTGCCATCACGCTACTCACCTACACACTTTTAGTCGCTCGCGCGGCGCACCAATAAAGTGCGCGCAGTCAGCTCGTCGCCCTTTCCTGGATCAGAATCCACGGCGAAACCACCACGGCCCACAGCTGCGGGTCGCGCTCAAAAAGATCCAGCGCCCGTGTTTCAGAGAGCTTGGCGACCTTGTCGGCAGCCAGCCAGGCAGCCACTTTCTCGCCTTCGTCCGTCGCCACCGCCTCCGCTGCGGCGATCAAATCCAGGCCGGGGTCGACCCACAATAGGGCACCCTTGGCGAAGAAGGGCTCCAACTCTTTCCACGTAATAGATGCGGTTTCACCAAGCAGCTTGGCATAGAGGGTGCTAGGTTCTTGATTCATGGGCGCTGTCCGGAAAAGAAATCGACGCGAATGATAACGTCGGTGGTCTGGCAGAAAAACCCGGATGCAATTGAGTTACCGAATGAAAAGAGCAGGAAAGCCAGGGAATGCTGCTGAATCAAGCAATTAGCCAGCTAACATCCCGCCGCTATTCTGTCTTTTTCTTTCAATAAAGCGACACCCTCAGGTTTTGCCCCCCGGCGCCAGCTTCCCAGGCTAACAATTGGCGCTCTACACTGTACCGGTACAGTTGCCGGGGGCATTTTCCGGAGGATATCGAAGATATCTGACCCGGTTCTGCTGCTACGGCGCCAGGACTATAAAAACTACAACAGTAAGAGTGGAGCACTATGACTAAGGCTACTAAGCAGATTTCCAAACTGTTTGCCGCTATGGTTCTGGCCGGGGTTGCCAGCCATTCGTTCGCAGCTGACACCATCAAGATCGGCATCGCCGGCCCTAAAACCGGCCCTGTAGCCCAATACGGCGACATGCAGTTCAGTGGCGCCAAAATGGCCATCGAACAGATCAACGCCAAAGGCGGCGTAGACGGCAAGCAACTGGTCGCCGTTGAATACGATGACGCCTGTGATCCAAAACAAGCGGTAGCGGTCGCGAACAAAGTCGTCAACGACGGCGTCAAGTTCGTGGTCGGTCACCTGTGCTCCAGCTCCACCCAACCGGCTTCGGACATTTACGAAGACGAAGGCGTGATCATGATCACCCCGGCTGCCACCAGCCCGGACATCACCGCCCGTGGTTACAAAATGGTGTTCCGCACCATCGGTCTCGACAGCGCCCAGGGCCCTGCCGCCGGTAACTACATTGCCGACTTCGTAAAACCGAAAATCGTTGCTGTCCTGCACGACAAACAGCAATACGGTGAAGGCATCGCCACCGCCGTGAAGAAAACCCTGGAAGGCAAAAACGTCAAGGTTGCCGTGTTCGAAGGCATCAACGCCGGCGACAAAGACTTCTCTTCGATGATTTCCAAGCTCAAGCAAGCCAACGTCGATTTCGTTTACTACGGCGGCTACCACCCGGAGCTGGGTCTGATCCTGCGTCAAGCACAGGAAAAAGGCCTGAAAGCCAAGTTCATGGGTCCGGAAGGTGTGGGTAACGACTCCATTTCGCAGATCGCCAAAGACGCTTCCGAAGGCCTGTTGGTAACCCTGCCGAAATCCTTCGACCAGGATCCGGCCAACATCGCCCTGGCTGACGCGTTCAAAGCCAAGAAAGAAGACCCGAGCGGTCCGTTCGTGTTCCCGGCCTACTCGGCGGTGACCGTGATTGCCGACGGCATCAAGGCTGCCAAGTCCGAAGACACTGCCAAAGTGGCTGAAGCCATCCACAAAGGTACCTTCAAGACGCCTACCGGCGACCTGAGCTTCGACGACAAGGGCGACCTGAAAGACTTCAAATTTGTGGTTTACGAGTGGCACTTCGGCAAACCAAAAACTGAAGCCAAGCCTCAGTAAGGCGTTGCCTGACTGACTGCCAATAAAGCCCACGGCGTGCCGTGGGCTTTGTTTTACGAATGTATAGGGCCGCGCTGGCGTGATCCGCCAGTCTCCCCACCTGAAAATCTCAAAACCGTCATCAGCGGTTCGCTGGCAAACCTCGCGTTCGAAGTGGATGCAGATCCACGGGGCTCGAGCGGGAAAATGACTCCACCAGTGAAATGCGTATCAGGTTTTTAGGAGCGCTGTAATGCCTGACATCTATCACTTCTTCCAACAGCTGGTTAATGGTCTGACCATTGGCAGTACGTATGCCCTGATCGCCATCGGCTATACGATGGTTTACGGCATCATTGGAATGATCAACTTCGCCCACGGCGAGGTGTACATGATCGGCTCCTACGTGGCGTTCATCGCCATCGCCGGGCTGACCATGATGGGACTCGACAGTGTTCCGCTGTTGATGACCGCCGCTTTCCTCGCGACCATCGTCGTGACCAGTGCCTACGGTTACAGCATCGAACGGATCGCCTACCGCCCCCTGCGCGGCAGCAACCGTCTGATCCCGCTGATCTCCGCCATCGGCATGTCGATCTTCCTGCAGAACACGGTTCTGCTGGCGCAAGACTCCAAGGACAAATCCATCCCCAACCTGATTCCGGGCAACATTGCTTTCGGGCCAGGTGGCGCACATGAAGTGCTGATTTCCTACATGCAAATCGTGGTGTTCGTGGTGACGTTGCTCGCCATGCTCGGCCTGACGCTGTTCATCTCGCGCTCTCGCCTGGGTCGTGCCTGCCGCGCCTGCGCCGAAGACATCAAGATGGCCAACCTGCTGGGTATCAACACCAACAACATCATCGCCCTGACCTTCGTCATCGGTGCCGCACTGGCAGCCATCGCGGCTGTGCTGCTGAGCATGCAATACGGCGTGATCAACCCGAACGCCGGTTTCCTCGTCGGCCTCAAGGCCTTCACCGCAGCGGTACTGGGCGGTATCGGCAGCATCCCCGGCGCCATGCTCGGCGGGCTGGTGCTCGGTGTCGCGGAAGCGTTCGGTGCCGATATTTTCGGCGACCAGTACAAGGACGTCGTGGCGTTCGGCTTATTGGTTCTGGTGTTGTTGTTCCGGCCAACCGGCCTGCTGGGCCGTCCGGAGGTTGAAAAAGTATGACTAGGAATCTTAAACAGGCGTTGTTCAGCGCCTTGCTGGTGTGGGCGGTTGCCTACCCGGTACTGGGTCTGAAGCTGACCATCGTCGGCATCAACCTCGAAGTCCATGGCACCAGCACTGCAACGCTGATCACCATCGCCGTCTGCTCGGTCCTGATGTTCCTGCGTGTGCTGTTCGATCAGCAGATCAGCTCGGCCTGGCGTTCCTCGCCCAACATGCCGCTGATTCCGGCCAAGGCCAGTAACTTCCTGACCCTGCCGACCACCCAGCGCTGGATCATCATTGCGTTGATCGCCGGCGCCCTGGTCTGGCCGTTCTTCGGCTCTCGCGGTGCGGTGGATATCGCCACCCTGGTGCTGATCTACGTGATGCTCGGCCTGGGCCTGAACATCGTGGTCGGCCTGGCCGGTCTGCTCGACCTCGGTTACGTCGGTTTCTATGCCGTCGGTGCCTACAGTTATGCGCTGCTGTCGCACTACTACGGCCTGAGCTTCTGGATCTGCCTGCCGATCGCCGGGCTGATGGCGGCCACCTTCGGCTTCCTGCTCGGCTTCCCGGTATTGCGTTTGCGCGGTGACTACCTGGCGATCGTGACCCTGGGTTTCGGTGAAATCATCCGTCTGTTCCTGCGTAACCTGACCGGTCTCACCGGTGGCCCGAACGGCATCAGCAACATCGAGAAGCCAACGTTCTTCGGCCTGACCTTCGAACGTAAAGCGGCCGAAGGCATGCAGACGTTCCACGAGTACTTCGGCCTGGAATACAACTCGATCAACAAGGTGATTTTCCTCTACCTGGTTGCGCTGTTGCTGGCCCTCGGTGCACTGTTCGTGATCAACCGTTTGCTGCGCATGCCGCTGGGTCGTGCCTGGGAAGCGTTGCGTGAAGACGAAATCGCCTGCCGTGCGCTGGGTCTCAATCCTACGGTGATCAAGCTGTCGGCCTTCACCCTCGGCGCGGCATTCGCCGGTTTTGCCGGCAGCTTCTTCGCTGCCCGTCAGGGCCTGGTGACACCGGAGTCGTTCACCTTCATCGAGTCGGCGATCATTCTCGCCATCGTCGTATTGGGTGGCATGGGCTCGCAGCTGGGCGTGATCCTCGCGGCCGTGGTGATGATCCTGTTGCCTGAAATGATGCGTGAGTTCAGTGAGTACCGCATGTTGATGTTCGGCGCCTTGATGGTGCTGATGATGATCTGGCGTCCTCAAGGCCTGCTGCCCATGCAACGTCCTCACATGGAGCTGCGCAAATGAGCCGCGAGATCCTTAAAGTCGAAAATCTGAGCATGCGCTTCGGCGGCTTGCTGGCGGTCAACGGCGTGGCCCTGACCGTGAAGGAAAAACAGGTGGTTGCGTTAATCGGCCCCAACGGCGCCGGCAAAACCACGGTGTTCAACTGCCTGACCGGTTTCTACAAGCCGAGTGGCGGCAGCATCCTGCTGGACGGCGAGCCGATCGAAGGCCTGCCGGGCCACAAGATCGCCCTCAAAGGCGTGGTGCGCACCTTCCAGAACGTGCGGTTGTTTAAGGACATGACCGCGGTCGAGAACCTCTTGATCGCGCAGCACCGTCACCTGAACACCAACTTCCTGTCCGGCCTGTTCAAGACCCCGGGGTTCCGCAAAAGCGAACGCGAGGCCATGGAGTTCGCCGAGTTCTGGCTGGACAAGGTCAACCTCACGCAATTCGCCAACCGCCCGGCCGGCACCCTGGCCTACGGTCAGCAACGTCGTCTGGAAATCGCCCGCTGCATGATGACCCGCCCGCGGATCCTCATGCTCGACGAACCGGCCGCCGGCCTGAACCCGAAGGAAACCGAGGATCTCAAGGCGCTGATCAGCATGTTGCGTGAAGAGCACAACGTCACCGTGCTGCTGATCGAACATGACATGAAACTGGTCATGAGCATTTCCGACCACATCGTCGTGATCAACCAGGGCACGCCTCTGGCCGACGGCACGCCGGAACAGATCCGCGACAATCCTGAAGTGATCAAAGCCTACCTGGGGGAAGCGTAAATGCTGCAATTCGAAAACGTTTCCACCTTCTACGGCAAGATCCAGGCGCTGCACAGCGTCAACGTCGAAGTCCGACAGGGCGAGATCGTGACCCTGATCGGCGCCAACGGTGCCGGCAAGTCGACCCTGCTGATGACCCTCTGCGGTTCGCCGCAGGCCCACAGTGGCAGCATCCGCTACATGGGTGAAGAGCTCGTCGGCCAGGACTCGTCGCAGATCATGCGTAAAAGCATTGCGGTCGTGCCGGAAGGTCGTCGGGTGTTTGCCCGACTGACCGTGGAAGAGAACCTGTCCATGGGCGGATTCTTTACCAACAAGGGCGACTATCAGGAACAGATGGACAAGGTTCTCGGACTTTTCCCACGCCTGAAAGAACGCTTTGCCCAACGCGGCGGCACCATGTCCGGCGGCGAACAGCAGATGCTCGCCATCGGCCGTGCGCTGATGAGCAAACCCAAACTGCTGCTGCTCGACGAACCATCGTTGGGCCTGGCACCGATCATCATCCAGCAGATTTTCGACATCATCGAACAGCTGCGCAAGGATGGCGTGACCGTGTTCCTGGTAGAGCAGAACGCCAACCAGGCGCTGAAAATTGCCGACCGTGCGTACGTTCTGGAGAACGGCCGGGTGGTGATGACCGGCACCGGTGAAGCGCTGCTGACTGATCCGAAAGTGCGCGAAGCGTATCTGGGTGGTTGAGTCTTTGCGGTAAACAAAAAACGGCCTTCGGGCCGTTTTTTGTGCCCGACACAAACTCGCTAACTATGAAGATCCCCTGTGGGAGCGAGCTTGCTCGCGATGCGATATCACATTCACCAAAGATGTTGGATGACCCACCGCTATCGCGAGCAAGCTCGCTCCCACAGGGATTGTGGTTTTTTGAGGTTTTTAAAAAGTTTTGCATTGGGCTGTAACGCATCGCGATGACCTTTCTCTAGAGGGGTAAGCCAGCACAAACGCGGCTTACCAAAACTCAAACAACGGAGAAACATCATGACTGCTACCACCCGCACCCTGTCCGCCACCGCTCTCGTTCTGGCCCTTGGTTCTGCGCTGAGCATGGCCGCTGTCTCCACCGTCCAGGCGGCCGACAACAGCAACATGGAAAAATGCTTCGGCGTGGCCATGAAAGGTCATAACGATTGCGCAGCTGGCGCTGGCACCACGTGCGCAGGCACCGCGAAAACCGACTACCAGTCCAACGCCTGGAAACTCGTTCCGAAAGGCACCTGCGCCACCACCGAAAGCAAAACTTCGCCGACCGGTTTCGGTCAGATGGAAGCCTTCAAAGCCAAAGCCTGATCCGCCTCCCAGCCTGAGTGTCGACCATGAACCATTCACCGTTCGGGCTCCCGCCCCGCGCCGGGCTGGGGCTCAAGACCGGGCACTTGCGTGAAGTGCTCGGTTCACAACCGGACATCGGCTTCTTCGAAGTCCACGCCGAAAACTACATGGTGGCCGGCGGCCCTTTTCATCACTATCTGGGGTTGATCCGCGAGCAGTATCCGCTGTCGCTGCATGGCGTTGGCCTGTCCATCGGTGCCGAAAGTCCGCTGGACATTCAACACCTGCAACGCCTTGCCGAGCTGATCGAGCGCTATCAACCCCACTCCTTTTCCGAACACCTGGCCTGGTCCAGTCATGGCCCGGTGTTCCTCAATGACCTGCTGCCGCTGGCCTACGACAACGCCACGCTGAACCGCGTCTGCGAACACATCGATCAGGTGCAAACCACGCTCAAACGCCCAATGCTGCTGGAGAACCCGGCGACGTACCTGGCGTTCAAACGTTCGACGATCGATGAAGCCGACTTCATCAGCGAAATCATTCGCCGCACGGGCTGCGGGTTGTTGCTGGACGTGAACAACGTCTATGTGTCGAGCATCAATCATCAACGCGATCCTTTGGCCTACATCGATGCCCTGCCCCTTCACGCCGTCGGTGAAATTCATCTCGCCGGATTTGCCGAAGACACCGACAGCCTCGGTAACCGACTGTTGATCGACGATCACGGCGCGCCCATCGACAACGCCGTATGGGCGCTGTACGTGCAAGTGCTGGAGCGCATCGGGCCAATGGCAACGCTGATCGAACGCGACAACCAACTGCCAGCCTTCAGCGTGTTGCACGCCGAAGCGCGTCAGGCTGATGAGTTGTTGCAGTGCGCCGAGGTTCGCTCATGAGCAATCACGCCGAGTTCGCGGCCGCCCTGCTCGATCCGGAGCAGCCCTGCCCCGACGGATTATTCAGCCCAAATGGCGCCGATCCCTCCAGCCGTTTCGCGGTGTATCGCAACAATGTGCAGGGCTCGCTGATCAACGCGCTCGCGGACAGTTACCCCGTGGTTGTGCAATTGGTCGGTGAGGAGTTCTTCCGGGCCATGGCCGGGATCTATGTGCAAAACACCCCGCCCCGCAGCCCTTTGATGAATGGCTACGGTCATGATTTCGCAGACTTCATCGAAGGCTTTGCGCCCGCTGACAGCGTGCCTTATCTGGCGGATGTCGCCCGGCTGGAGCGCCTGCGAGTAATGGCCTATCACGCGGCCGATGCGCAGCCCCTGGAGCATGAGCAGATCGCCGCAGCACTCGCCGACCCGCAAGCCCTGAGCGAGATAACCGTCGAACTTCATCCCTCCCTCAACCTGCTGAGTTCTGCCTTCGCCGTGGTCGCGATCTGGGCTGCGCATCAACAGGAAACAACGCTGGCGGGGATTGACCTGAACCAGGAACAACACGCGCTGGTTTTGCGCAACGGCCTGGACGTTGAAGTATTCGCCATCGATCAAGGTGCCAGAGCGTTCATCCAGAACCTGCAAGACGGCCAGTCACTGATGCAGGCGCTGGAAGCAGCCCCCGCCTTCGATCTCAGCCAAACCCTGGCGCTGCTGATCAGCCGCAACGCCATTACTCACTTGCATAACAACAAGGTATCGCCATGAACGTCCGGATCGAATCACAGAACCCCATCGTTCGCGCCATCGCGCTGCTGGAGATGATTCCCCACAGTCTGATCGCTTTTATCGCGCGCTTCTCCATCGCGGCAGTGTTCTGGAAGTCCGGGCAAACCAAGGTCGAAGGCTTGGCCATCGACCTGTTCGACGGCTCCTTCCAGCTTGGCGTACCGCATCTGGCTGACTCGACCATCCCGCTGTTCCAGAGCGAGTACCACGTGCCGCTGCTGTCACCTGAACTGGCGGCGCACCTGGCCGCCTTCGCCGAGCATTTTTTCCCGGTGCTGATCCTGATCGGTTTCGCTACTCGGTTTTCAGCGCTGGCCCTGCTGGGCATGACCCTGACCATTCAACTGTTCGTGTACCCCGACGCCTACCCGACCCATGGCACTTGGGCGGCGGTGTTGCTGTACTTGATGGCGACCGGACCGGGCAAGTTGTCGATTGATCACCTGATCGCCAGGCGTTACGCCCACTAGAACTCCAGAACGATGAAGTCCCCTGTGGGAGCGAGCTTGCTCGCGATAGCGGGGTGACATTCAGCATAGATGTTGACTGACACTCCGCTATCGCGAGCAAGCTCGCTCCCACAGGGTTAGGGGGGTTAGCGGCTATTGCTGGAGACGCGCCAAGGCCTCGCCGCTGCGTTTGAACCAATCAATCAAGTAGTCCGCCAACACCTGCGTGCGTTTCGGCAGGCCGCCCTGATACGGATGCACCAGGTACATCGGCATGCTCCGCGTCTGATAATCGCGCAGGAGCCAGCGCAATCGCCCGTCAGCCAATTCCGCTTGCAGCAGGTACGAAGGCAACCGCGCAATGCCGGCTCCCGCCAGAGCCGCTTTTTTCAGCAGGCTGTAGTGATTGCTGGCAAACGGCCCCGACACCCTCACCCGCAGCAACTCATGCTGCTGGTGATAGAGCCACTCTTCGCGACCGCTGTAATGGCTATTGAGCAAGCAGCGATGTTCGGCCAACGCCTGGGGCGTCTGCGGCTCACCGTACTGTTCGAGATATGCCGGGCTGGCGCAGGTCATTTCGTGCCAGGCCAACAGCGGTCGGGCAACCAGGCGTTCGTCATTACTGACATCCGAGCGAACTGCCAGATCAAAACCATCGCGGGACAAATCACGGTAGCTGTTGCTCAGATCCAGCTCGATCTGCACGTCGGGATACTTGCCGGAAAACTCCAGCAACAAGCCATCGAAGAAGGTTTCCCCCAACGATACCGGAACCGTCATACGCACCGGCCCGGCCATGTCGTCCTTCAACCGTGCCAACGCCTGACGCGCCTTTTCAACTTGTACCACCAGCGCCTGAGCTTGTGGCAACAGCGCCGCGCCGGCCGCCGTCAAACTCAAACGGCGAGTGGTGCGTTGCAGCAAAACGACGGAGAACCGTGTTTCCAACAGGCTGATGCGCTTCGACAGTTGCCCCTTGCTGCAACCCAACTGCTGCGCCGCCAGGGTAAAACTGCCGGCTTCGATCAACACCGCGAACGCTGCCAGATCATCCATCTCGCTCATGGATTGTTTCCATTTGAAAACCAAAGGTTGCCTATTAGCGCGCTTATCAACGGAAAAAACCACTCTAGACTGCAACCTCGTTCAACCACTTCGAGGAACAGCACGATGAAAATTCTTTTGATAGGCGCAAGCGGCACCATCGGTTCAGCAGTCGACAAGGAACTGTCCCAGCGCCACGACATCATCCGCATCGGCCGTAACAGCGGCGATTTCAATGTGGATATCAGCGACAGCGCCTCGATCCGCAAGTTGTTCGAGCAAACCGGCAAATTCGATGCGCTGGTCTGCGCCGCCGGCAACGTCACCTTCGCGCCGCTGGATGAAATGTCCGAAGAAAGCTTTGCCCTGGGCCTGAAAGACAAGCTGATGGGCCAGGTCAACCTGCTGCTGATCGGCCGTGAATTCGCCAATGATGGCGCCTCTTTCACCTTTACCACTGGCGTGCTCAGCCACGACCCGATTCGCAGCGGCGCCTCGGCGGCATTGGTCAACGGTGCGCTGGACAGCTTTGTGCGTGCGGCGGCCATCGAACTGCCTCGCGGCTTGCGAGTGAACTCGATCAGCCCGACCGTGCTGCTCGAAGCCATGGGCAGTTACGCGCCGTACTTCCGAGGCTACAAGCCGGTTCCCGCAGCAGATGTGGCATTGGCCTACGCCAAAAGTGTCGAAGGCTTGCAAACAGGTCAGACCTTTCACGTGGGCTAAACCCTTGTGATGAACGGTCAGGCTGCGTAACGTGGCGGCACTTGTCTGGAGAGCCAAAGATGCGTGTTGCCCGTTCCTTAGTCCTTGTTGCCCTGCTTCCGTTGTTCGCTGCCTGCAGTTTGCTGGATGGCCCGCGCGAAAATGCCTCCCACGTGGGCCAGACCCGTCTGCAGGGCCAGTTGACGGCGGCGGACGGCAAGTTGCTGTTCCAACCGTGCAATGAGCAGCGCAGTTATGTGGTCAACGACACCGGCGGCACCAGCGTCCTGCAAGAGGCCGCGACCCTCGCCGATGCCCAGGGCAAGCTATTCGCCGACGTGCGTGGGCGAATCGTCGACAGCCGCCTTGATCTTGAGCAGCTGTACCGCGTCGAACGCTCCGGCGCCGCCTGCGACGATCCCAATTTCAAACTGCTGATCCTGCGCGCCGCCGGTCACTCGCCCGAGTGGAACGTCAAGGTCAGCGGCAAAGGCATGGTCATCGACCGCGCCGGCCAGCCGCCCCTGGCCGTGCCGTACGTTGAAGAGCAACTGGGCGATGGCCGGTTCAATCTCAGCACCGAAGCCAATAACCAGCACATCGAACTGTGGGTCGCGCCGCAACGTTGCGTCGACAGCAGCACCGGCAGCGTCCAGCACATGAGCGCCGAACTGCGCATCGATGGTCAGGTGCAACGCGGTTGCGGGTATTTCGGCGGCTCGCGTAACGACTGATCGTTTTTGCCTCACGGGAATCATTCTTTGAGGCTTATAATCGCGGGCTTCAAACGCCTTGGCGCAGTTGTGCGCCCCGCGAACCGGATCCTGTCATGTTACGAATCACCGAACTCAAGCTGCCGATCGACCATCCCGAAGAAGACCTGCGCCCTGCCATCGTGCAGCGCCTGGGCATCGCCAGCGATGACCTGCTCGATTTCACCTTGTTCAAGCGCAGCTACGATGCGCGCAAAAAGTCCTCTGAACTGTGCTTCATCTACACCATCGACCTCACCGCCAAGGATGAGGCCGCGCTCCTGCGCACGTTCGCCGATGACCGTAACGTCAATGTGGCGCCGGATGTCAGCTACAAAGTGGTCGGCCAGGCGCCGGCTGATCTTGAGCAACGTCCTGTCGTCGTGGGTTTTGGTCCGTGCGGGATTTTCGCCGGGCTGCTGCTCGCGCAAATGGGCTTCAAGCCGATCATCCTCGAACGCGGCACCGAAGTGCGTCAGCGCACCAAGGACACTTGGGGCCTGTGGCGTAAAAGCGTGCTCAACCCTGAATCCAACGTGCAATTTGGTGAAGGTGGCGCGGGGACGTTCTCCGATGGCAAGCTCTACAGTCAGATCAAGGACCCGAAATTCATCGGTCGCAAAGTCCTGCACGAGTTCGTCAAGGCCGGCGCGCCGGAAGAAATCCTCTACGTCAGCAAACCGCACATCGGTACATTTCGACTGACCGGCGTTGTGGAAAACATGCGTGAGCAGATTCGCGCGCTGGGCGGCGAAGTGCGCTTCCAGCAGCGGGTCACCGACGTGTTGATCGAGGACGGCCAACTGGTCGGCGTCGAGCTCAACGGCGGCGAGCAGATCCATTCGAAACACGTGATTCTTGCCTTGGGCCACAGCGCCCGGGACACCTTCCGCATGCTCCACAGCCGTGGCGTGTTCATGGAAGCCAAACCGTTCTCGGTGGGTTTCCGCATCGAACACCCGCAGTCGCTGATCGACCGCGCACGCTTGGGCAAATACGCCGGCCACCCGAAACTCGGGGCTGCCGACTACAAACTGGTGCACCACGCCAAGAACGGCCGCTCGGTCTACAGCTTCTGCATGTGCCCGGGCGGCACCGTGGTGGCGGCGACGTCCGAGCCAGGCCGCGTGGTCACCAACGGCATGAGCCAGTACTCGCGTAACGAGCGCAATGCCAACTCTGGAATCGTCGTCGGGATCACCCCGGAAGTCGACTACCCGGGCGGCCCGCTGGCGGGTATCGAGTTGCAGGAACGCCTGGAATCCCACGCCTATGTGCTGGGCGGCAGCAACTACGAAGCGCCGGCGCAACTGGTTGGCGATTTCATTGCCGGCAAGCCGTCCACCGAGTTGGGCAGCGTTGAACCGTCCTACAAACCGGGGGTTGCCTTGGGTGATTTGGCGTTGGCTCTACCTGCGTTCGCGATCGAAGCGATTCGTGAAGCACTGCCGGCGTTCGAAAAGCAGATTCGCGGTTACTCGTTGCACGACGCGGTGTTGACCGGGATCGAGACACGCACCTCGTCGCCGCTGCGGATTACCCGTAACGAGTCGATGCAGAGCCTGAACGTGAAAGGTCTGTTCCCGGCGGGTGAAGGCGCGGGTTATGCGGGCGGGATTCTGTCGGCGGGTGTTGACGGGATTCGGATTGCGGAAGCGGTTGCCCGCGACATCCTCGGCCTCGAGGCCTAAGGAACCGATCACACGCCCCTGTAGGAGCGAGGCTTGCCCGCGAAGAAATTGACGCGGTCTTTCTGAAGGACCGCATTATCGTTCTTCGCGGGCAAGCCTCGCTCCTACAGGGGCGGTGTTTGGGGTCAGATGTTGGCGCGCAGCACGGTGGCCGGCAGCGGCTCACCGCGCTCGACACTTGCCGCGACAACATTCATCAAACCGCTCAACTCATACCCCTGGGCCTTGAGCCAATCCTGGTCGTAATAGCTGGTCTCATAACGCTCGCCGCCGTCGCACAGAATCGCCACGATCGACCCCGACTCCCCCGCCGCCGCCATCTGCCCGGCCGCCATCAAGGCGCCGATCAGGTTGGTCCCGCTCGAGCCGCCGACACGCCGTCCCAAGTGCTGCGCCAGGTAATGCATGGCCGCCAGCGACAACGCGTCCGGCACTTTGACCATCGCATCAATCACTTTGGGCAGGAACGACGCTTCGACCCGTGGCCGGCCAATGCCTTCAATTCGCGAACCGTGATCCAGTCGCAGCGTGGCATCGCCCGTCTTGTAGTAATCGAAGAACACCGAACGTTCGGCATCGGCGCACAACACGCGGGTGCAATGCTGGCGATAACGCACGTATCGGCCCAGCGTCGCGGTGGTGCCACCGGTGCCGGGGCTGGAAATCAGCCAGCTCGGTTCAGGATGCTGTTCGAAACGCATTTGCTGGAAGATCGACTCGGCAATGTTGTTGTTCGCGCGCCAGTCGGTGGCACGTTCGGCGTAGGTGAACTGGTCGATGAAATGCCCGTCATGTTCGCGAGCCAGACGCTCGGACTCGGCGTAGATCTGCGTCGGATCGTCGACCAGATGACTCTTGCCGCCGTAGAAAGCGATCTGCGCGATCTTCTCTTTGGACGTGGTCGCCGGCATCACCGCAATGAACGGCAATCCCAGCAACCTGGCGAAGTAAGCCTCGGAAATCGCCGTCGAACCGCTGGACGCTTCAATCACCGGCGCGCCGGGTTTGAGCCAGCCGTTACACAAGGCATAGAGGAACAACGAGCGCGCCAGCCGATGCTTGAGACTGCCGGTGGGATGGCTGGACTCATCCTTGAAATACAGCTCGATGCCCGGAAAACCCGGGAGCGGCAAAGGGATCAGGTGGGTGTCGGCGCTGCGCTGGAAATCAGCTTCGATGATCCGGATGGCTTCGCGGGCCCACTGTCGGTTGTCGCTCATGATGGTTTTCTCGTTGAGTCGGCCTTCGTGCAAGGCTCAGCCCATAAGCTTAGGAAAAATCCCACACTACGCACAGATACAGCTGAGGCCCAATACGTCTGGCAACTGCTAGGCTCAGGTCCGTGCCGGCCCTTCGCGTTGTAACGGCATATAACAAAAAAGAATATAACTTTTGTTTTAACAACTAACGGTACGGGTTAGGGTGTGCCACCTTTTTGATTATTCGATGGAGAGCGACCTTGCCTCTGCGTAGCACTTTCACGCGTTTCTTTCAGTTGGAAGCTGCCAGCGGTCTGTTATTGATCGCCGCGGCAGCCCTGGCTTTAATCATCAACAACTCCCCGTTGTCGTGGCTGTACAGCAGTTTCCTCGACACGCCGGTGGTGGCGCAGGTCGGTGCGCTGCAAATCGCCAAACCGGCGCTGCTGTGGATCAACGACGGCCTGATGGCCCTGTTCTTCCTGCTGATCGGCCTGGAAGTGAAGCGTGAAGTCCTCGACGGTCAGTTGTCGAAGCCTTCGCAGATCGTCCTGCCCGGCGCGGCTGCAATTGGCGGTATGGTGGTTCCGGCGCTGTTCTACTGGTTTCTCAATCGTGACAACCCGGCGGCCCTGAGCGGCTGGGCCATCCCGATGGCCACCGACATCGCCTTCGCCCTCGGCGTCCTCGCCCTGCTCGGCAAGCGTGTGCCGGTGTCGCTGAAGCTGTTCCTGATGACCCTCGCGATCATCGACGACCTCGGCGCCATTATCGTCATTGCGATCTTCTACTCCGGCACGCTGTCGACGCTTTCGCTGGCATTGGCCGCGTCGTGCATCGTCGCCTTGATCGCGATGAATCGGCTCGGCGTGGTCAAGCTCGGGCCGTACATGATCATCGGCTTGATCCTCTGGGTCTGCGTGCTCAAGAGCGGGGTCCACGCGACACTGGCCGGTGTGACCCTGGCGTTCTGCATTCCATTGCGCACGAAAAATGCCGAACCGTCGCCGTTGCTGACCCTCGAACATGCCCTGCATCCCTGGGTGGCCTACGGCATCCTACCGCTGTTCGCCTTCGCCAACGCCGGCCTGTCACTCAGCGGCGTGACCATGGAAAGCTTCACCCACCACGTGCCAATGGGCATTGCGGTGGGCCTGCTGCTGGGCAAAACCCTCGGTGTGTTCGGCCTGACCTGGCTGGCCGTGAAAATCGGCATCGCCGCCCTGCCCCAAGGTGCCAACTGGGGCCAGGTGCTGGGTGTCGCGATCCTCTGCGGGATCGGCTTTACCATGAGCCTGTTTGTCGGCTCCCTGGCCTTCGAGCCGGGTGTCAGTGAATACGCCGGGATGGACCGGATGGGCATTTTGACCGGTTCGATTCTGGCGGCATTGATCGGTTATGCGGTGACGGCGGCAGCGAGTCGCAAGCGCACCGCGCTGCCATCCTGAGCGAAAGAGAACCCTCTTAGCGACAATCAGGATTCGTCCTACAGCCACGTTTGACCTCGTTCGTTAACGTCGCACAGCCCCTTGTTCGGGGCTGTCGATGTACGAACGCAAGGAAGATCAGTGGCAGGAAACAAGGAAGTCCCCAGGGTTAAAAACCCGCCGTCCGGCGACGGACATCACTTCACCCACCGCTTCATGACGGCCACCGAACTGGCCGAGCGGGACGCCCGACAAAACGCTTACGACGCCATGCTTGCGCGGCAAGACGCTTTCGAGCGCAGCCGTGAGGTCGTCGCAAAAAAAGACCCATCCGTTCGTGCCGGATGCGTCTTCGCCAAGTCCTGCAAACTGCCGGACGCCATCATCGATTACTCGAACCCTTCGGGCATGGTGCCCACCGACAGCCTCAAGGACTACGGGGAAATCGCCTGGCTCGGCGCCCGTGAAGCGGACGATGCCGGGCTGCTGAATCTCGAAACCATCAGCGGCAGCACCCTCTCCCTCGGCATTGGCCGACTTGCGCTGAGTGCTCCGGCGCTCGCGGCTCCGGTCGCAGCAATCGGCGCTGCCGGGGCCACCGCATTGGCCACAGTGGTCGCATTGTTCTGGACGCCAAGCCTGGGCGACAGCGCGCTTTATACCGAAGATCAATTGCGCAGCCTGAAACTGGCCAGGACCCGTGTTCGCCTGCAAGTCGAGCAACAGGCTGATGGCCGTCTCAAAGGGTATGGCTTCTACACGGGTAAGAATCGCGATTGGGAAATGGTCGATGTTGCGCAATTCACGTTGCGCGGCAGCCAGCAGGTGGCGGATCTGGGAGACGGGGTTGAGTTGATATGGACGCCGGCCTTGGATGGGTCAGACATTCTCGGGATTCCAGCGCTGGAAGCTGCTCCGCAAGCGCCGCATATTTGGGTGTATCCGCCGACGAAAGCGGCTGACGGGATTATTGTGAATCCGGTGTATCCGCCTGATTACAAGGATTTCATTCTTGTGTTTCCGGCGAATTCGGGGGTGAAGCCGGTTTATATTGTCCTCAGTACTCCTCGTAAAGGTTTGCCAGCTGCAGGTCACAGCTACCATCCAGTACCGAAGACAGAGGAAATCATTGCATTTCCTGGCCTTAAAACAGCCAAGAAAATGAACCCTGTACAAGGAGGTGGGGGCTTAAGGCCGCGGTGGACAGATGCAAAAGGTAAAAAGATCTATGAGTGGGACTCTATGCATGGCGAGCTGGAGGAGTATCGCGCAAGTGACGGCAGCCACCTGGGAGCGTTTGATCCTGTAACAGGTGAGCGACGCGACGATGCTCAATCTAAACGAAACATTCCTAAAAAATACTTGTGAGACGACGATGGGATTAAAACTAAGGCTGGAATGGTTTGACAAGCAGACGGAAAATTTTCAGGGCGAAGAGTTTTCTGATGATCTGGGCGATGATGAATCAGTACTTAATGCCCTCGGAATCCCTGTAGAGAACAACATTAACAACGGAGGTTTTAATGTTGGTAGCCAATGGGTCGCCATTCTCCAACCTTACTTTCGCCACACGATTGAAATCACCGACTCTGACTACCAAATCTCTTTTGACTACCGCGAAAATTGGTAATCGAACAAGTACGCTGGCGGCAATGGGTAAAGGCAGCAGACACAAAAAACCCCGACCAGTCACCTGATCGGGGTTTTCTTTTACCGCTCGTTCCCGCTTAGTGCGAAACGCGACTCGTACCATCCACAGTAGCAATCCGCACCCGCTCGCCAACACGGAACACTTCATTCTCCTGAACCTGCTGCACATAGGCGCGCATGCTGCCGTCGTCTTCACGCACGGTGATTTCCACGCCTTGGGTGCGGGTCAGGCCTTCTTCAGTGGCCGAACCAAGCAGGCCGCCAGCGACGGCGCCGATGACCGCAGCGACGATGCTGCCTTTACCGCCGCCGATGGCGCTACCGCCGACGCCGCCGACGACTGCGCCCGCTGCACCGCCGATCGGGGTCTTGGTGCCTTCGATTTTCACCGGGCGCAACGCTTCGATGGTGCCCATGCGAATCGTCTGCACACGACGCGCTTCGTCACGGGAGTAGGAGTCACCGGTCAGGCTCGATTGGCAGCCAGTGAGCAACATCGCCATCGTGGAAAAGGAAGCAACCAGCAGAACAGACTTACGCATAGCATCAACTCCAAAGGACAGGTATTCATTAAACTCCGCAGCTTGACGCCTGTCACGGCATCGCCCGGATAAAATTGGTTTCATTCAGGCCCGGTACAGGCGCCTCGGAACTCACCACACAGTAGCGGCAAACTGAAAAATCTGCGCCACTGACCCAAGGATTTTCATGGATTACTTCATCATTGTCGTCACCACGGTCGCCGGTTTGTACTTCCATTGGTGGTTGTACGTGCGGATCAAGCGCTGGATGGACCGCGATCTGGCGTTGGCACTGGCGGGTAAAGACGAGCAGAAAAAAGCGTTCATGCTCCAGCAACTGGCAAGCGCTCAGGCGCAGAAGATCAAGCGCCGGGACCTGCCGCAGTGGCTTGAAGCCGCTGCGGCGAGCTATCCCGATCGGTAGACTGCTTAAGGTGCCAGACGTTCAAGAATCCAGTCGGCGCCTTGCAGACGGTAGTTGAGGCGATCGTGCAGGCGGCTCGAACGGCCTTGCCAGAACTCGATGCGCTCGGGTAGCAAGCGATAACCGCCCCAGTGTTCCGGGCAGTGCGGTTGAGTGTCGCTGAAACGCTGCTCGGTGTTCTTGAGCAGCGCTTCCAGTTCAGCGCGATCGGCGATCACCCGGCTCTGGGGCGAAGCCCAGGCACCGAGACGACTGCCCAGCGGGCGGACCTGAAAATAGGCGTCGGACTCTTCAGCCGTGACCTTCACCACCTGCCCTTCGATGCGCACCTGGCGCTCCAGGGTCGGCCAGAAGAACGTCATGGCGGCGAACGGGTTCGCCGCCAGATGCTGGCCTTTGGCGCTGTCGTAGTTGGTGAAGAAGGTGAAGCCCTCTTCGTCCAGGCCCTTGAGCAGCAGAATGCGGCAATGCGGCCGACCGTCCTGATCGACAGTGGCCAGGGTCATGGCATTGGCCTCCACCGGCGGTTGCTCGGTTTTCACCGCGTCGGCAAACCACTGATGGAACAGCCCGAACGGCTCGGCCGGGGCTTGCGCCTCGGTCAGGCCATCACGGGTGTAGTCGCGACGCATATCAGCCAGGCCCTGGGTCATGGCGCATTCCTTTTGGTTAACGAATTACTTTTTGACCGCATCGGCGGCAACGACTTTCTTGTCAGCGGCAGCGGCTTTGGCTGGCGCAGTCTTCTTCGCCGGGGTTGCGGTTTTAGCCGGTGTTTTCTTGGCTGGAGCCTTGGCGGCTTTCTTGGCCGGAGCTTTTTTCGCGGCAGGTACATCCGCTTTCTTCGCGGCTGGCGCAGGGGTAACCGGCTTGACCACTGGCTTGACGTCCTGGGCAGCGACCATCTTCACTGGCGCAGGAGCCGGCATGTTGTACTTGCTCAGCAGCGCGACCATGGTGTTCTGCGGAGTGACCAGCAATTCCACGCGACGGTTCAAGGCACGTCCTTCATTGCTGTCATTGGCAGCACGCGGGGCTTCGCCACCCATGCCGCGCAGCATCAGACGATCACGCTGCAAACCGCTGAGACGGAAGATCGCGGCCACGGATTGTGCACGCTCCTGGCTCAGTTTTACGTTGGCCGGTGCGGCGCCCGAAGTATCGCTGTGACCCAGGACCAATACAGCGGTCTTTGGATCGACTTCAAGGATTTTCGCGACGCGAGTGAACGGGCCGAGGGTCACCGGCAGCAACATCGCTGGACGGTCCGGGTTGAACGAGCCTTCTACCGGCGCGGTCACCACCAACACGTTTTCACGGCGTTCGAGTTGCAGGTTGCTGTCCTTGATGGCCTCGCGCAGACGTGGCTCGTAATCGTCGAGCCAGGCTTGAGTGACTTTTGGATCCGGCATCGGCACGGCTTTGGCGGTCGGTTGATCTTTACCACCGAACGGCCACCACCATTTGCCACCGGCATCAGCTTCAGCCTTGGCCACTTCAACAGGCTTGGCTTCGGGTTTTACTTCCGGCTTTTTTTCGAGCACTTCATCGGAGCCAAACGGCCAGTACCATGGGTTGGAGCTTTCAGCTTTGGCCACTGGAGCAGCGGCGGCAGTTTTCAAAGGGGCTGGAGCAGGAGTTGGGGCAGGAGTTGGGGTCGGCTCTTTCGCCGCGACTTTGTCGGAGGAGCCAAACGGCCACCAGCTGCTGCCATCCGAATCACTTTGTGGAGTCTGTGCACAACCGGTGATAGCGACACACAGGGCCAAGGCAAGGGTGGTTTTATTGAATGACATTGGATATCCACAAAAATGAAGTCATAAAAAATCAGGCCGGCGTGACCCGGATAAACAGACGCTTGGAAAACATAAAGGCCTTCGGGTTCCGGCCCTGGAGCCCGAGAGTGCGTTTTACAGACAAGTGGCCAGCACCCGCGCAAGCTTTTGCGCGCGCGGATCCATCAAGACGTAAGGCCCCAGTGTATTTGTCACAAAACCGAAGGCCACATCATGTTCCGGGTCAGCAAAACCGATGGAGCCTCCAGCGCCCGGATGGCCGAATGCCCGTGGGCCGAGGCCATAGGTCGCATTCGGAACATCCGGTTGATCGAGCATGCAACCCAGGCCAAAACGGGTCCGGGTCAATAAAGTCTTGTCTTCGCCAACGCTATGTTCGCGGGTCAGCTCCTCGAGCATTTCGCTTTCCAGCAGGCTGCCATCAAGCAGGCCTGCGTAGAAACCAGCGAGGCTACGGGCGTTACCGTGGCCATTGGCGGCGGGTTGTTGCATCCGGCGCCATTCAGGTTTGTTGGTGCTGGTCATGATCGACGGCGGGTTGGTGAAGGCCCGGGTGGTCATGGCGGTCGGTTCGCGCATGGTCACTTGCAGCAAGCGCTGGGCTGCGGCATCGCCCACGTTGCCCTTGCCACGGGCGATGTGCGCCACGCGATGGAACTCTTCGTCAGCCAGGCCGACATGGAAATCCAGTCCCAAAGGCTTCGCGACCCGCGCCACAATCGATGAGCCCGGCCCACGACCGTCGGCACGGCGCAGCAACTCGCCCACCAGCCAGCCATAGGTGATCGCCGCGTAACCGTGGCCCTCGCCCGGTGTCCACCACGGCGTTTCGGCCGCCAGGGCATCGACCATGGTGTACCAGTCGTAGAGCGCTTCGGGCGCCTGCAACTCGCGCAGCGCCGGTAGACCGGCCTGATGGCAGAGCAACTGGCGCAAGGTGACGGATTCTTTGCCGGCGGCGCCGAATTCGGGCCAGTAGCGCGCAACCGGGGCGTCCAGTTGCAGCTTGCCTTCGGCCACCAATTGCAGGGCGGTGACGGCGGTGAAGGTCTTGGTGCAGGAGAACAGGTTGGCGATGGTGTCGCTGTGCCAGGCTTCAAGGCCATCCTTGTCGGCGGTACCGGCCCAGAGGTCGAGGACAGTTTCGCCACCGACCCGGATGCACAACGCCGCGCCACGTTCTTGAGGATCGTCGAACAACGCCGCGAACGCTTCGCGTACTGCTTCGAACTTAAGCTCGTAATGACCCTGAATCTGCACCCGCAACTCCCCGAAATCTACAAAGTGGTCCGCATTGTTCCAGCCCTTGGGGGATTTGGGAACAGGTGTGGGCTGGGCGGTCGATTGCCCATGGATTGGAGCAGAAATTTGTTGTCCCTTTGAGGGCTCCTTCGCGGGCAAGCCTCGCTCCTACAGGTTCGATGGTGCACTTGTAGGAGCGAGGCTTGCCCGCGAAGAACGATAACGCGGTCCAGCAGGACTCAGTGGCCGTTGGCCGAATGCCCGCCCGCATGGCCAGGACCCTGTCCTGCGCCTTTGCCAGCATCACCTTTTTTGCCGCCCTCGCCTTCATGGTTGGCTTTGTCCGCTTCCGCCTTGGCCTTCTCGGCCTCCTTGCCCAACTGATCGAGGGTCGCCAGGTTGCTCTTGCGCACGGTGTCGACGAAGCCCTGGAACGGCAGATCGGTAATGCCCACCAGGCCAAAGTGACCGTTCTCGCCATCCAGCAGGCGGCCAGTCACCGGTTGATCGAGGTACTGGAACCAGTGCACGCCGACAATCGACGGTTCGCTCAGAGCCTGTTTGAGGAAGTTGGCATACGCCGGGCCACGGTCTTCTTCCTTGGCCAATTGCGTTACGCCGCCCCAGAACGGGCCGCGATCCGCCGAGCCGAAATTGAACTCGGTGATCAGCACCGGTTTGTCCAGGCTGCGCAATTTGGCGAAGTCATAGCCATCCTGCGGTTTCAGCGTGTACATGTTGAAACTCACGACGTCGCAATACTGGGCGCAGGACTCAACGGCTTCCGGGGTGCTGAGGGCAAAACGACCGCCCAGCAACAGCTGGTTTGGCGCGTGCCACTTGAGCGAATCGGAGAGGGTCTTGAAGTAGGTATCGGCAAAGACCTTCTGGAAGTATTTGAAATCAGCCTCGATTTCCGGGTGTTCGGCGCTCGGCAGCGGCGGCACGAAACCCGGGTCTTCCATCAATTCCCAGGCGGGTAAGTCGATGCCCCAGGCCTTGGAAAGGCCGGCCTGATTGCGGTACTTGTCGCGCAATTGCTTGAGGAACGCACGTTTGGCCGGCACGTCGGTGGTCATTTTCAAGGTGCCGTAGGCCAGCGCGTAACGGGCTTTCGGATCGTCGCCGGGACCGGCCCAGGCCAGTTCGTTGTCGGCGAAGTAACCGATCAGCCAGGGATCGTCGCGATGATCGCGGGCGGCGATGGCCACGGCGCGTTCGGTGGCCATGGCGAAACGCGGATCAAACGGGTCGGGCATGCCCCCCCACCAGTCGGTACCGGTGCTGATGCTGGCGTAATCGCCGACGATCGACAGCGGCAAGGTGTACGGCACACGGTCAGCATTGGCCAGCGCCGGGGCGCTCCAGTTGCCGACGGTGTTGAAACCCCAGGCTTGCAGGCGATCGAGGGTGTGGTTGGCCCAGCGTTTTTCATCTACCACTGCTTTGCAGGGTTCGGTGGGGGCTTGTTCGGCGGCTTTCGCGACGGTCGCTTCCTCCGCACCGGTCTTGGCGGCTTCGGCGACGCCCGATTCGGCAGTCGTAGGCGCGACAGGTTGCTCGGCGGCCTTGTCGGCCGTGGCCTCGACCGCGTCAGCCTTGGCCGCTTCGGCAACGCCCGCCTTGGTGTCGCTGCCCAGCCCGCATGGTGCGCCATACAGGCGCTGCAAATTAGCGCCATAGAAGTCGTACCAGCGACCGGCGTTATAGCCACGGCCCTGATCGGCGCCGTTGCCGCCACGGTTGTCGCCTTCGCCATAATGGCTGGCTAACGGTTCTTCCGGTTTTGGCAGGAATTCAAACATCCACTCGCGGCCGGCGATGTAGGTCTGATTGACGTCCGGGGTAACGGTGTTGACTCCGAGCGAATAGAACGGATGTCCTTCCGGGGTCACCAGGTACCAGCGACCGTCACGCTTTTCAGTGCGGAAGAAACCGCTGGCCTTGAACGCCGGGCCGTTGTTCCAGCCGCCGAACTTGTCCAGGGACAACTTCGCGCGCTCGGCGAGCCAGGTGTTGGTTTGTTGCTGCTCCTTGGCGGCGGCGCTCTTCAGTTGCTCATCGCTACTCACCTTCTCCGGCCATTTGGCCCGGTTCGATTGACCGTAAACGTCCACCAGGCCGCCATAAGCCGCCTTGGTCACCGCTTCACCGTCCTGCACGCCGAAGCGCTCAAGCAGGATACTTTGGGCCACTTTTGGCTGATCCATCGACAACGTCACCGACACCACCTGGCTGCGGTCCAGCTCACCGGCGCTGCTGGCCAGCAAGACGCGTTGACCGTCAAACGTCATCGGCATCGGCGGCCCGGCCTTCATGCCCTGGCTCAGCGGCGAGCTCGGTTGCAGTGGCACCAGCAGGGTCTGAGCCGGTCCGGCCGGCAAATCGACCCGACTGATCAGGGTCTTGCCATCGTTGCTCTGGATTTTCACGTACAGGGTCACGGCCCAGTCCATCGCGCTCTGGATGCGCAAGCTCATGACACCTGACTGCGACCAGTCCCAGGCCCCGGTTTGCGGGGTCAGACGCAAGGTCGGTTGCGCCACCGGATTGAACGTCACCCGACGCAACACTTCGCCTTCGGCCGTTTGCTCCGCATTGGATTGCGGCAGGCTGGCATCCTGAGTCGCCACTTGAACCACGTCAGCGGGGCGCACAAAGTTGAACAGCGTCTGTTGGCCGGCAGGGGCTGCCAGCAAAGGGGCTGCAAAGATCAAGGCGAATACAGCAGGCAACGAACGGCGAATCATAGGAACGTGGTTCTCCCTAACGACCAAATGGGCCAATGGAAAAGTGATGACTGAACGATAGACAACGCGGCGGGCTAAAAAGCCCACCGGTGTTTCAGGAAATTTCGCGACGGAAAGGCGGCAATGCGTTGAGTATCGCTTTGCCATAACGCTGGGTGACCAGGCGCCGATCCAGCAAGGTGATGGTGCCGCGGTCTTCCTCGGTGCGCAGCAAGCGACCGCAGGCCTGGACCAGTTTCAGCGAGGCATCCGGCACGGAGATTTCCATGAATGGATTGCCGCCACGGGCTTCGATCCATTCGGCCAGTGCTGCTTCGACCGGATCGTCGGGCACTGAGAATGGAATCTTCGCGATCACCACGTGCTCGCAATAGGCACCGGGCAAGTCGACCCCTTCGGCGAAACTCGCCAGGCCGAACAGCACGCTGGAGTCTCCACCATCGACACGGGCCTTGTGCTTGTTCAGGGTTTCCTGTTTCGACAGGTTGCCTTGAATGAACACTTGCTTGCGCCAGTCGCGGTCCAGCCCGTCGAACACGTCCTGCATCTGTTTGCGCGAGGAGAACAGCACCAGGGTGCCGCGCGAACCTTCCACCAAGGCCGGCAAGTCGCGGATGATCGCTGCGGTGTGGGCCGGCGCATCACGCGGATCGGCCTTCAGGTCCGGCACTCGCAGCACGCCAGCGTCAGCATGATGAAACGGGCTCGGGACCACGGCGGTCA
The DNA here is from genome assembly GCF_044759925.1 of Pseudomonas sp. NPDC099000. Taxonomy (NCBI): domain Bacteria; kingdom Pseudomonadati; phylum Pseudomonadota; class Gammaproteobacteria; order Pseudomonadales; family Pseudomonadaceae; genus Pseudomonas; species Pseudomonas sp. NPDC099000. The sequence continues at coordinate 23,076 of NZ_JBIWAF010000003.1, read as the reverse complement.
CGGCTTTTTTCGGCAGGCCAGCGCGCATGCGGAAACGGTCGAAGGTGCCGAGTGCGGTCAGGGTTGCCGAGGTCACCAGCGCGCCGTAGGCCACGTTCCACAGATTGCGACGGAGCATTTCCGCCGCCAGGATCGGGCTGGCATTGACCTCGATGTCGAAAAGCGAACCGCTTTCGGCCAGGGTCAGCCAACGGGCCATGGGCGGGTTGTCTTCCGGGTCTTCAGCGGTGAACGCGACCCACAATTCCCAGTTGCCCGAAGAGCGGGACAACAGGCTGCCGAACAGCGGATACCACTCTTCGGCCTGGTTGCTGGCGATGCCGATGTTGACCTCGCCGTCCATGCCTTCCTTGAGCAGTTCGGTGAGCCGGGTGAACAGGTCGGTCAGTCGGGCAAAGCCCTTCTTCAACTCGATGCCCATTTCGCGCATGTGCTCGGGAATCACCCCACCGACGAAGCGATGACGCGGCCGCTCGCGGCCCTCGACGTCTTCGCCGGGTTTGAAATCAGCGACCTGCTCGCAGGCGGTGAACATGAACTGCTGCTGGGTCTTGATCTCGCGGGCCAGTTCCGGCACCTGTTCGATCAACTTGCCCAGGTCACCCGGCAGCGGGTGCTGGGCCAGCAGTTTGGTGAGGTTCTTGGCGGTGGTTTCCAGCCAGTCGGCGGTGGAACGCAGACGCGTGTAATGGGCGAAGTGGCCGATGGCCTTGTCCGGCAAGTGGTGGCCTTCGTCGAACACGTAGATGGTGTCGCGCGGGTCCGGTAGCACGGCACCGCCACCCAACGCCAGGTCGGCCAGGACCATGTCGTGGTTGGTGACGATCACGTCAACCTTGCCCATGCCTTCGCGGGCCTTGTAGAAGGCGCACTGGCCGAAGTTCGGGCAATGACGGTTGGTGCACTGGCTGTGATCGGTGGTCAGGCGCGCCCAGTCGGCGTCTTCCAGGGCGGTGGACCAACTGTCGCGGTCGCCGTCCCATTTATTGCCGGCGAGCTTCTCGATCATGCTGGTGAAGAGCTTCTGGCTGGCCTCATCGACCTCGATCTTGAAACCTTCTTCTTCGAAAAGCTGCGCCGTGGCGGTTTGCGCGTGACCTTCCTGGAGCAACATGTCGAGCTTGGACAGGCACATGTAGCGCCCACGACCCTTGGCGAGGGCGAAGCTGAAATTCAGCCCGCTGTTGCGCATCAGGTCGGGCAAATCCTTGTAGACGATCTGCTCTTGCAGGGCCACGGTGGCCGTGGCAATCACCAGGCGTTTGCCGGCCGCCTTGGCGGTGGGGATCGCCGCCAGGCTGTAGGCCACGGTTTTCCCGGTACCGGTGCCGGCTTCCACCGCGACAATCGCGGGGTCGCCACTGCGCCGGCCTTCGTCGTCGGTGTCGATGTCACCGAGGACTTTGGCAATTTCGGCGATCATAAGGCGTTGGCCGTAGCGCGGTTTCAGGCTCTTGGCCTCTAGAAAACGCGAGTAGGCGCCCTGGATCGTGGTTTTGAGTTCGGTGCTGATCATGGATTGTCGGGCGCAAAAAACGCTGGATAAATTTTCAGTGGTTCGGTTCGGCGGCTATCATACCGCGCTAATTAATCCCGCGCAGAACGGAGTACCTCAATGACACCTTTTGGCATCGTTTACACCCTGCATGTCCTGTCCGCCCTGGTGTGGGTGGGCGGCATGTTTTTCGCCTGGATGATCTTGCGGCCCGCGGCGATGAAGGCCCTGGAAGGCCCCGCGCGGTTGAAGCTGTGGGTGGAAGTGTTTCAAGGTTTTTTCCGCTGGGTCTGGGTCGCGGTGGTGCTGTTACCGGTCAGCGGGGTGGGCATGATTCATCTGCAATACGCCGGGTTTGAGGCCGCGCCGCGGTATGTGCAGGTGATGATGGGACTGTACGTGGTGATGACCGCGCTGTTTATCCGGATTCAGGCGTTGCTGTTGCCGGAGTTGCGCACGGCGGTGGACGCGCAGGATTGGCCGAGCGGGGCGGCGACGCTGGGGAAGATTCGCAAACTGGTGGGGATCAATTTGATTGTCGGGCTGGTGCTGGTGGCGATTGCTGCGGCCAGACCGTGATCGTTCCCACGCTCTGCGTGGGAATGCCTCAAGGGACGCTCCGCGTCCAGTGACGCGGAGCGTCACGGGCTGAATTCCCACGCAGAGCGTGGGAACTATCGGACAACTCTTACAACCGCTGTACGGTTACCGAACCCGCCGCGCCCGCAGGCCCCGGCTGGCCATCAACCCCAGGGCGGCCGCTTTTGCCGCCATCGGCCTCGTAAACGAGGCAGCCCTTGGTCTTGCCGCCCGCACCCGGTTTACCGCCAGGCCCCGCAATGCCACCGGCACCGCCCGCCACCTGAACCTTGATCTGTTCAACCGGATAATCACGTGGCACTTCCAGTCTGACCAGCGCACCGGGCGCGCCCGGCTGGCCATCACTGCCATTGCTGCCATCGGCACCGCGACCGGCCTGGCCCCAGGTGCAACCCGGTGCCTGACCGTTGGCCCCGTCGAGCCCGACAAAACCTGGCGCGCCCGCGCCACCGCGAGCGTCCACCGACAACTGCGATGCATTCAGTGCCTTGATCTGCAAATTCAGGTTGCGTCCCGAGCGGGCAGCCTTGAGGTAAGTCCCCGGCGCCCCGCGAGCCGTGATCTGGCTGCCTTCAGACAACTCGGCACGGCTGACTTTCAATTCCAGCGCCTGTTCACTTGGCACGATGGCGATTCGCGCCTCACGCCCCAGATGCAATTCGCCAACGGTCACTTCGGTCACATTCGAAGGAATCAACAAGGTGCCGTAGTCGGCGACTTCCAGGCGTTCAAGCTGCAAGGTGCTGGCGGTGTTGGGCAGGCGCATCAACGAATTGGTTTCGACACTGACTACCTGAGCGCAGGCCAATGGGCTGATGAGTGTGGCGAGCAGACAGAGTTTACGCATGGGAAGCCTTCGATGCGGTCGGAGCCGGGAGGGTTTGCAGGTGGAATACGCCGAAGAACAGGATCTTCAAGCGATCACGCCAAGGGTGGGCGCGACCCCTGAGGCTGCGGAAACAGAACACCGCCTCAAGCAGATGAAGGGACGCCAACACGCCGCCAGCCAGATCGACCAACTGGTGCAGCGGATTGACAAACGGGATCAGCAGATTGACCAGCACCACCAGCCAGAACAGCAGGGTCAACAACTTCCCCAGCCCCCAAATCACCTTCATACGCCCCCCGTTGAGAATTATTCTTTGCGCGCACAGTAACGGCTTCCGCGAGGGATAAGCCAGAGGGCAACAGAAAATTCTTCATGAAGGCCGCCGAATGGCCGTCGGATCAACCGTAAATGTTGTCCGACGGCTCTAGTTCGGGGCTTAGCGATTAATGTGCAACTCCACTCGACGGTTTTTCGCGCGTCCTTCATCCGTTTCGTTGTCGGCCATCGGCTGGCTTTCGCCCCTGCCTTCACTGGTGAGTTTGTTCGGCGCAAGGCCCTGGCTCAACAGATAGGCCGCGACGCTGCTGGCACGACGCTCCGAGAGCGCCTGGTTGTATTCATCCGAACCCACGCCGTCGGTGTGGCCGATCACCTTGATGCTCACCACATCGGCGTTTTGCAGTTTGCTCATCAGCGCATCCAGCTGACTCTGCGCGGAGGGACTCAGGTCAGACTTGTTGAAGGCAAACAGCACGTCGCCGGGCAGGGTGATGACTTCGGGTTGCACAGGTTCGGCAGGTTTCACGCTGGCCGGATACTGCGGCAACGGACAACCGTGGTGTTCGACAGGCGTATCGGCCGGCGTATCGGGGCAACGATCACGCCGATCGAAAACGCCGTCGTCGTCCTCATCGCCATCCTGGGCATAACAGATCAAGCCGCCCGTCACGATCCCGAGCGCTGCTCCACCGCCTGCCCAGCCGGCACTTTCAATCGCGCCCAGGCCTCCGCCGACCAGTCCGCCGATGAGGCTGCAGATCGGCCAGGTACGTTGATTGAGGGGGGCGGTGCCATCGCTGTGAGTTGCGCAACCGGTCAACAGGCTGCCTATTAGCAGAACCGGCAAGACGGTCCGTGTGAGAACGCTCATATGGAAAGCTCCTGTGTTACCGGCCCATACCGGTTACACAGGAGTAAAGACCCGCATCCGCGACTGCACAAGCCGCGGAGCGGATGGGGTCTAGCGGTTGATTTTGATTTCCGTGCGACGGTTCAGGGCACGGCCGTCAGCGGTTTTGTTATCGGCCACCGGCTGGCTTTCACCGGCACCGGCCACAGACACGAAGCTGCTGCGTGGCACGCCTTGGGAAATCAGGTATTCCACCACCGAGTGCGCACGGCGATCCGACAGTTTCTGGTTGTAGGCATCACTGCCCACGCTGTCGGTGTGACCGGTCACGGTTAACTGGGCAGTGCTGGACTCCTGCTTCAGGCGCGTGGCGATTGTGTTGAGTACCTCTTTGTCAGAAGAGGTGAGTGTGGCTTTGTCGAACTGGAAGTGAACATCACGAATAACGATGACTTCTTCCTTGACCACCGCGGCCTCTTCGACCACTGGCGCAGGCACCGGTGGAGGGCAGCCATCGGCATCGACTTTCACGCCTCTAGGCGTACCCGGGCACTTGTCGCGACTGTCCGGCACGCCGTCGCCGTCTTCGTCGCCATCACCGTGAACCCAGCAATAGGCCGCTGCCGTGCCGCCAACGAGCAGCGCGCCATAGCCCGCCCATGCCGAGCTCTCGGTCGCGCCGAGACCTGCACCGATGACACCACCGACCGCCGCACAGGTCGGCCAGTCGGTTTTCTGCAAACCTGCGCAACCAGTCAACACACTGGTTAGCAGAACCAAGGGTAATGCTGTCCGAACTATGCTCATCTAGTTTTCTCCTGAGGGATCGGCTTAGAACCGATTCAGGGAGTAAAGACCGGAGTTTTAATCTCCGCCAGCAATAGACAATTGCTGTTTTGCCCTGTGTTCACGGCAGTTCGCCGATTTTGGCGCAAACCCGCTCTAGGCCCGGACGTTTGGGCAGGCTAGTCTTGGTGCTCTGATTGAGGAACTCTAATGATTGCAGGTATTTCTTCGCGCACGCCCCAGCAGGCGTTGGCCGCTTTGCTGGATCGATACGCCCCCGCGCGCCTGTTGTTGATCGGCGCCAGCGAGTTCCCCGCACTTGAGGCGTTCAAGCTCGCGCACCCGGACAGCTGCGTGGCGCATGCGGCACCGGGTGCGTTGCCGGCCGAACTGGCGGCGCGCCGCTTTGACCTGGCGCTGGTGGTCGATTGCCTTGAACACCTGCCAAAGCGTGACGGTCTGAATTTGTTAGGCGGGATCCGTAATCTCAACGCCAGCCGCATTGCGGTGCTGGCGGATTTGCCGGCCAGCGGCTGGCAGGAGACGGATTTCTTTTCCCTGGCCTTGCAGGCCAGTGAACGTTTCCAACGCGACGATCAAGTGCTGACGCTGTTCACCTACGATCTGCTTGACTATAAACAGGTGCCCGACTGGCTCAACTCGCGGTTCTGGGCCAATCCGGAAAACTTCGGGAAATACTGGTGGTAATGCAATGAGTACATCCATTTGCCCTTGCGGCAGCGGCACCCTGCTCGACGCCTGCTGCGGCCATTACCATGCCGGGCATCCGGCGCCGTGTGCAGAAGCCTTGATGCGCTCGCGTTACAGCGCCTATGTGCTGGGGCTGATCGACTATCTGGTGGCAACCACCCTGCCCGCGCAACAGGCTGACCTGGATCGGCAGTCCATCAGCGACTGGAGCGCAAAAAGCACCTGGCTGGGACTTGAGGTGGAAAGCTCCGAGGTATTGGGCGGTCAACCAGAACACGCATTCGTCACGTTCACCGCACGCTGGCATGACGGTGGCGGTGAACACAGCCACCGCGAGCGCTCCTCGTTCGTGCAGAACGCCGGGCACTGGTACTTCATCGACCCCACCGTACAACTCAAGGCTGGACGCAACGATACCTGCCCGTGCGCCAGCGGGCAGAAATTCAAGAAGTGTTGTGCGGGGTATTTCGGCAGTTGAGGTGAACCATGATCACCCGGCGACGCGCACTCTGTCTGTTCACTCTGCTCCTGTTTCTCGGGCTCGGCGGCTGCGCGTCCTGGTTCGGTGACGATCTGCCGGATCCGCAAGTGCATCTGGTCAAGGTCGAAGTGGTCCGGGCCAAGTTGATGGAGCAGAAATTCATCCTGCACTTTCGCGTCGACAACCCCAACGACAGCGACCTGACAGTGCGCGGCCTTGAGTACCGCATTCACCTGGGCGACCTGCTGCTGGCCGAAGGCGAGCATGAACACTGGTTCACCGTCGGCCCAAAACGCAGTGCCTATTTCAAGGTGCCGATCCGTACCAATCTGTGGCCCAAGGTACGGGACGTGGTGAAAATGCTGAAAAAACCCGATCAGCCCATCCCTTATCGGCTGGAAGGTGAAATGGAAACCGGTTTATTCATCGCGCACTACGTGCACCTGGCGCGCAATGGCGTGATAATCCCCGCCGATTTAATTCCGGAGCAAAACCGATGACCCAACAACCCCATGTCCATGGCCCTGACTGCAACCACGATCATGAGCCTCACGACCACCATGATCACGACCATGGCCATGTCCACGGCCCGAACTGCGGCCACGCCCACCAGGAACCGGTGCGCAACGCCTTGAAAGACGTCGGCCGCAACGACCCTTGCCCATGCGGCAACGGCAAGAAATTCAAGAAGTGCCACGGCGCTTGATGCTTGCGGCGGATAATTTTTTCGCCAGTTGAATCGCCATCGCGAGCAGGCTCGCACACATTGGTTCTGTGCGCACATAACCCTGTAGGAGCGAGGCTTGCCCGCGAAGACGTCGGCACATTCACTATCAATGTGTCGGTTACACCGCTTTCGCGGGCAAGCCTCGCTCCTACAGGGTTTCAGTCAGGTTTCAAAATCTGTGCAGTGCTGACCACCGTCGCATATTCCCCGTGCAGATTCCCCAGCGACATCGCGTGCACTTCCTCGGCTGAATGCGCATGGCCAAAATAATCGGCCTTGTCGAACGTAAAGCACGCATCCTCCGCCACCCAGGCGTCAAACCCCAGGTTCCCGGCCGTTCGCGCCGTGGACTCCACCGAGTTGTTGGTGGCAACGCCCACGATGATCAACTGCTCGATCCCCGCCTCGCGCAAATGCGCTTCCAGCCCGGTCGCACAAAACGCATCCGGCACCTGCTTCTGAATCAGCTGCTCGCCGGCCAACGGCTGGAAACGCTCTTGGAACTCAACGCCCGATTGCTGCGGCCAGAACACTGAATCCGCTGAGCGGGACAGGTGCTGAACATGAATCACCGGCCGCCCGGTTCGCCGCCAATACGCCAGCAAATCGAGAATCCGTTCCTCGGCCTGAGGATTATTTCGCCGACCGAGTCTGGGCAGCAGGATGCCTTTTTGTTGGTCGATGATGATCAGTGCTGCGCTGCTCTTGAGCTCCATGCCGACTTTTCTCACACGAGGTCATTGAATTTCACGCACTTCAGCATCACCTCCTCTTACAGGCAAGCCATCGAACGCAAACAGGACGACCTGATGCCCGCGGTCGCTGTCCGACCCTAACGACGTCTCTTATGTGGAGCACTTCATGATCGACCTGTATTACTGGACCACCCCCAACGGCCACAAAATCTCGATCTTCCTGGAAGAAGCCGGCCTGCCGTATAACGTGCACCCGATCAACATCAGCCAGAACGAGCAGTTCCAGCCTCACTTCCTGAAAATTTCCCCGAACAACAGAATCCCGGCCATCGTCGATCACGAGCCCGTCGATAGCGGTGAGCCGTTGTCGGTGTTCGAGTCGGGGGCGATTTTGCTGTACCTGGCGGAGAAAACCGGCCAGTTCCTGCCCAAGGACCTGCGCGGTCGCCAGCTAGCGCTGCAATGGTTGTTCTGGCAGATGGGCGGCCTGGGGCCGATGGCGGGGCAAAATCATCACTTCAGCCAGTTTGCACCGGAGAAAATCCCCTACGCGATCAAACGCTACATTGATGAAACCGCCCGCCTGTATGGGGTTTTGAACAAGCAACTGGCCAACAATGAGTTTGTCGCCGGTGACGAATACAGCATTGCCGATATGGCGATCTACCCGTGGATTGTTTCCCACAAGTGGCAGAGCCAGAACCTGGAAGACTTCCCCAACGTGCTGCGCTGGTTCAACCACATCCAGAACCGCCCGGCGACGGTGAAGGCGTATGCCTTGGCGGCCAAGGTCAACCCGCCTAAACCCTGACCCAGGATCGTTCCCAGGCTCTGCGTGGGAATGCCTCATCGGACGCTCCGCGTCCGCTTTTGGGACGCAGAGCGTCCCGGGCTGCATTCCCACGCAGAGCGTGGGAACGATCATCGAGAAGAAATAACCCCGCCGCCGCTTGCGCGCCCTCCTCCTGCTCACTAACGTAGCGCCTTTAATGACGCTACCCCCCGCAGGAGCTTTGCCATGGCCTCGCCAGCCCTTACACATTTTCGTCCCCGGTTCGGCGTTGCCGCAGCAGTGGCCGGTGTTTTGAGCCTGACCGGTTGTCAGACCTGGAACACCCAGGACACCCTCCCGCCGACCACCGGCGTACAGCCGCTCAAGGGCCTGGCGCAGAACGTTTCGGTGCGTCGTAATGCCATGGGCATGCCGCTGATCGAAAGCAACAGCTTCCACGACGCACTGTTCGCCCTCGGCTACGTCCACGCCAGCGACCGCCTCACGCAAATGGTCACCTTGCGCCTGTTGGCCCAGGGCCGTTTGTCGGAGATGTCCGGCTCGGACCTGCTGGACGCCGACCGCTACATGCGCGCCGTCAACCTGAAGAAAAGCGCCGGCGAGCTGTACAAGGCTTCATCGCCGCGCCTCAAACGCTTCTTCGAAGTCTATGCCCGCGGCGTCAACGCCTACCTGTTCCGTTTCCGCGACAAGCTGCCGGTCGACCTCGCCGCTACCGGTTACAAGCCTGAATACTGGCAACCGGAAGATTCGGCGCTGATTTTCTGCCTGTTGAACTTCAGTCAGTCCGCCAACCTGCCGGAAGAAATCAACGCGCTGATGCTGGCCCAGACCGTCACCACCGACAAACTCGGATGGCTGACGCCGTCCGCCCCCGACGAAAAACTGCCGCTGGCCGAAGCCGAAAAACTTCAGGGCATCAAGCTCAATGGCGCCATCCCGGGCCTGGCCGACATCAGCAAAGCCACCGCGCAACTGTCCGACCTGAACCTGTTGGGCGCCACCTCGTCGAACAACTGGGCCATCGGCCCGCAACGCAGTCGCAGCGGCAAAAGCGTGCTGGCCAGCGACAGCCATGGCCCATTGGGCGTGCCATCGTTGTTCAGCTACGTGCAGATTCGCGCACCGAAATACCAGGCCTCTGGCGTGACGATTGCCGGTTTGCCCATGGTGCTCGGCGGTTTCAACGGCAAAGTGGCGTGGAGCATGACTTCGGTCATGGGCGACAACCAGGACCTGTTCCTGGAAAAAATCAAACGCCAAGGCAACGGCCTGACCTATGAAGTCGGCGGTAAATGGCAGCCGGCAATCGTGCGCAACGAAACCTACTTCGTCAAAGGCCAGCGGCCGATTCGCGAAGTGGTGTACGAAACCCGACACGGTCCTTTGCTCAACAGCGCCCAAGGCACGACGCTGGCCAATGGTTTCGGCCTGGCCTTGCAGACGCCGAACTTCACGGACGACAAAACCCTGGACGCGTTTTTCGACCTGTCCCGGGCGCAGAACGTCGAGAAAGCCTCGGACGCCAGCCGTGAAATCCGCGCCATCGCCTTGAACCTGGTCTTTGCCGACGCCAGCAACATCGGCTGGCAAGTCACCGGGCGTTACCCGAACCGTCGCGAAGGCGAAGGCCTGCTGCCGTCGCCGGGCTGGGAAGGTCGCTACGATTGGGACGGTTACGCCGACCCGATGCTCCACCCGTATGATCAGGACCCGGCCCAAGGCTGGCTCGGCACCGCCAACCAGCGGGTCATTCCCCATGGTTACGGCATGCAACTGTCCAATTCCTGGTCGGCGCCGGAACGTGGCGAACGCCTGGCCGAACTGGCGGGTGTGGGCAAACACGACACGCGCAGCGTGATCGCGATGCAATACGACCAGACCACGACGTTCGCCGCCAAACTGAAGAAAATGTTTGAAGCGCCGGGCATGGCCCAGCCGCTCAAACAGGCCATCGAAGCGTTGCCGGTGGCCGATCGCGGCAAGGCTCGCGAGGCGTTTACCCGCTTGATGGCGTTCGACGGCAAACTCAGCCCGACCTCCGCGGATGCGGCGATCTACGAGCTGTTCCTGCAGGAAAGCACCAAACAGATTTTCCTCGACGAACTGGGCCCGGAAAGCAGCCCGGCGTGGAAAGCCTTTATCGCCAACGGCAAGTTGTCTTACGCGGCTCAGGCCGATCACTTGCTGGGCCGCGAGGACAGTCCGTTCTGGGATGACGCTCGCACGTCGCAAAAAGAAGACAAGCCGGCGATCCTCGCCCGCAGTCTGGCGGCAGCGATCAGCGCCGGTGACAGTCAATTGGGCGGCGATCACAAAGCCTGGCAGTGGGGCAAATTGCACCGCTATGAATGGAAGAATGCCAGCGGCCAGACCGTTCGCGGTCCGCTCGCAGCCGGCGGCGATCACACGACGCTGAACACTGCGGCCTTCACTTGGGGCCAGGACTTCAACACCACGCTGGCGCCGGCCATGCGCTTTATCGTTGACTTCAGCCAGACGGAACCGCTGATGGGGCAGAACAGCACCGGCCAGTCCGGCAACCCGGCGAGCCCGCACTACCTCGACAGCATTGATCCATGGCTGAAGGGGCAATACATGAGTTTGCCGATGCAACCGCAAAACTTTGACAAGGTATACGGCAAGACGCGGTTGACCCTGACACCTGGCAAGTAACCCCTTTCGCTACTGATCGTTCCCACGCTCTGCGTGGGAATGCCTCTAGGGACGCTCCGCGTCCAGTGACGCGGAGCGTCACGGGCTGCATTCCCACGCGGAGCATGGGAACGATCAGCGCGCGAAAATCGATAGAACTTCTCGCCTGCCGCAAACCTCATAGCTAACAAGTCCCCCCATTTTGGTAACAACATGGATCTTGTTATCGCGCGTCCTGAAGGTTTGTACTGCCCCGCCGGCGATTTTTATATCGACCCGTGGCGGCCAGTCGAGCGTTCGGTCATCACGCACGCCCACGGCGACCATGCCCGCACCGGCAACCAGCATTATCTGGCAGCCGCGCCCGGCGAAGGGATTTTGCGGGCGCGTTTGGGCCAGGACATCAACCTGCAAACCCTGCCCTATGGCGAGCGCTTGCGGCACCACGGTGTCACCCTGAGTTTTCACCCCGCCGGGCATGTCCTCGGCTCCGCCCAGGTGCGCCTGGAATACGGCGGCGAAGTCTGGGTCGCCTCGGGGGATTACAAGATCGAGCCGGACGGCACCTGTGCGCCGTTCGAACCGGTGCAGTGCCATACCTTCATCACTGAGTCGACCTTTGGCCTGCCGATCTATCGCTGGCAACCCCAGGCGCAGATCTTTGACGAGATCAATCAGTGGTGGCAGGCCAATGCCGCCGCCGACAAAACCAGCGTGCTGTTCTGCTATTCCTTCGGCAAAGCCCAGCGGATTCTCCACGGCATCGACGCCAGTCTCGGCCCTATTTTGGTGCATGGTGCGGTGGAACCGCTGAACCGGGTGTATCGCGAGAGCGGCGTTTATATACCGCCGACGATCTATGTCGGCGACGTGCAAAAGAGCGACCCGATGATGCGCAAGGCGCTGGTCATCGCCCCGCCCTCGGCTGGCGCCAGCACCTGGATGCGCCGCTTTGGCGACTACAGCGACGGCTTCGCCAGCGGCTGGATGCGATTGCGCGGCACGCGGCGCAGACGCGGTGTGGACCGTGGCTTTGTACTGTCCGACCACGCGGACTGGCCCGGCCTGCTCTGGGCCATCGAGCAGACCGGCGCCGAACGGGTCATGGTCACCCACAGTTCGGTGGCCGTGCTGGTGCGGCATCTGCGCGAACAGGGCCTTGATGCCATGGGTTTCAGCACCGAATACGGCGACGATGAGGAAGACAACGCCGCCGAACCCGAGCCCCTCGAGGTGGCGTCATGAAGGCCTTCGCCGAGCTGTATGCCGAACTCGACGCCACCACTTCAAGCAATGCCAAACTTGCCGCGATGCAGGCCTACTTTGCCCAGGCTGCACCCGAAGATGCGGCGTGGGCGGTGTACTTTTTGTCCGGTGGGCGACCTCGGCAGCTGGTGCCGGTGCGCGTACTGCGTGAACTGGCCGTCGAGTTTTCCGGCCTTGAGCCCTGGCTGTTCGAAGAAAGTTACCAGGCGGTCGGCGATCTGGCGGAAACCATTTCGCTGGTACTGCCCGAAACCCTGCACAGCTCCACCGACGGACTGGCGGTGTGGATTGAAGACAAGCTGCTGCCACTGCGTGGCGAATCCCTGGAAGTCCTCGCAGCGCGATTGCCCGCACTCTGGGCACAACTGGACCGTCACAGCCTGATGCTCTGCATCAAACTCATTACCGGCAGTTTCCGCGTCGGCGTCTCAAAGCTGCTGGTGACGCGAGCCCTGGCGGCCATGGCCGGGCTCGACAGCAAACGCGTGGCCCAGCGGCTGGTCGGGTACACCGACCTGTCCAATCGCCCGAACGCCGCCAGTTACCTGAAATTGATCGCCGCCGAATCGTCCGACGAACATGCCCAGCGAGGTGGCCAGCCTTACCCGTTTTTCCTGGCCCATGCCCTGTCCCAACCGGTCGAGCAATTCGAAGCCGTGCTCGGCCCGGCGAGCCAGTGGCAAGTGGAATGGAAGTGGGACGGCATCCGCGCGCAAGTGGTCAAGCGTGAAGGGCGACTGTGGATCTGGTCGCGCGGTGAAGAACTGGTGACCGAGCGCTTTCCCGAACTCGACAGCCTCTTGCACGGCCTGCCTGACGGGACAGTGATCGATGGCGAAATCGTCGCCTGGAAAGCCCCTCGACCCGGCACTGACGATGCTTTCAACCCGCAATCGCCGTCCGCTCCAGCGGTGCTGCCGTTCGCGCTGTTGCAGCAGCGAATCGGCCGCAAAACCCTGGACAAGAAAATTCTCGAAGAAGTGCCCGTGGTGGTGCTCGCCTACGATGTGCTGGAATGGCAAGGCGAAGACTGGCGCAGCCAGCCTCAGGCCAGGCGCCGCGCTCAGCTGGATCAGCTCATCGCCACCTGCAACAGCCCGGTGTTACTCCCTTCACCGGTGCTGACCGGCGAAGACTGGTTCGACCTCGCCCGGCAACGCGAAGCGTCCCGCAGCCTCGGCGTCGAAGGCATGATGCTCAAGGCCCGGGATGCGCTGTATGGCGTCGGCCGGACCAAGGACATGGGCGTCTGGTGGAAATGGAAAGTCGACCCCTTCAGCGTCGATGCGGTGCTGATTTATGCGCAGCGCGGCCATGGGCGCCGGGCGAGTCTCTACAGTGATTACACCTTCGCGGTCTGGGACGGCCCGCCGGACGCCAGCGAACGAACCCTGGTGCCGTTCGCCAAAGCCTATTCAGGGCTGACCGATGAGGAAATGCGCCAGGTCGACAGCATCGTGCGCAAGACCACGGTAGAAAAATTCGGGCCGGTGAGCAGCGTGAAACCGAGTCTGGTGTTTGAGCTGGGGTTTGAGGGCATTGCCCTGTCGAAACGCCACAAGAGCGGGATTGCCGTGAGGTTTCCACGGATGTTGAGGTGGCGGCAGGACAAGTCGGTGGAAGAAGCAGACAACCTCGGCACGTTGCAGGATTTACTGGGCTAACCAAATTCCCTGTGGGAGTGAACCTGCTCGCGATAGCGGAGTGTCAGGCAGTAACGTGTTTCTTGATACACCGCTATCGCGAGCAGGCTCACTCCCACATGGATTTGTGCCAATCTGAACCAAGTTGGTGCACCTTTTTTCCGACGCCCGATTTCGTGCACAAATCCCCTGTTGCCACTTCTTGTATCACCTTTTAAAACGCTTGTTCGGGACTCTGGTTCGGAAATTGCTACTTTCAATGGGTCTTACGCTTTCCAGTAACAATAATTCTGCGCCACAAGCGCTCATATTGGTTCTTAGGGATTGAATAATGAAAAAAGCATTGCTGACCCTTTCTGCACTGGCGTTGTGCATGGCTGCTGGCTCCGCCATGGCAAAGGAATACAAAGAACTGCGTTTTGGCGTTGACCCTTCCTATGCTCCGTTCGAGTCGAAAGCGGCCGACGGTAGCCTGGTGGGCTTTGACATCGATCTGGGGAACGCGATCTGCGCCGAGCTGAAGGTCAAGTGCAAATGGGTCGAAAGCGATTTCGACGGCATGATTCCGGGCCTCAAGGCCAATAAATTCGACGGTGTGATCTCTTCGATGACCGTCACCCCGGCCCGCGAAAAAGTCATCGACTTCTCCGAAGAGCTGTTTTCCGGCCCAACCGCCTACGTATTCAAGAAAGGTTCCGGCCTGAGCGAAGACCCCGCTTCGCTGAAAGGCAAGACTGTCGGTTACGAGCAAGGCACCATCCAGGAAGCCTACGCCAAGGCCGTGCTGGACAAGGCTGGCGTGAAAACCCAGGCCTATCAGAACCAGGATCAGGTGTATTCCGACCTGATGTCGGGTCGTCTCGACGCTGCGATCCAGGACATGCTGCAAGCCGAACTGGGCTTCTTGAAGTCGCCAAAGGGCGAAGGCTACGAAGTCAGCAAGCCGGTTGACAGCGAATTGCTGCCAGCCAAAACAGCTATCGGTATCTCTAAAGGTAACAAAGACCTCAAAGAGCTTTTGAATAAAGGTATCAAAGCGTTACACGACGATGGCACCTACGCCACCATTCAGAAGAAACACTTTGGCGATCTGAATCTGTACAGCGGCAAATAATGCCCGGCGCCCATCTCGCGATGGGCGCTTTTTTCATCCGATCAGGTTGCTGATTTATGTTCGAAAACCTATTACAAAACCTGGGGCTCTCAGCCTTCAGCCTCAAGGGCTTCGGTCCGTTGCTGATGGAAGGCACCTGGATGACCATCAAATTATCGGCGTTGTCGCTGCTGGTGGCCGTATTGCTCGGCCTGCTCGGCGCCACTGCCAAACTGTCAAAAGTCAAACTGGTGCGGGTTCCGGCCCAGATCTACACCACGCTGATTCGCGGCGTACCGGACCTGGTGCTGATGCTGCTGATTTTCTACAGCCTGCAAACCTGGTTGACGTCGTTTACCGATTTCATGGAATGGGAATACATCGAGATCAACCCGTTCAGTGCCGGGGTCATCACCCTGGGCTTCATTTATGGCGCGTACTTCACCGAAACCTTTCGCGGGGCGATTCTCTCCGTGCCTCGGGGTCAGGTCGAAGCTGCCACCGCTTATGGCCTCAAACGTGGCCAGCGCTTTCGAATCGTGGTGTTCCCGCAAATGATGCGTTTCGCCCTGCCGGGTATCGGTAACAACTGGATGGTGATGCTCAAGGCCACCGCGCTGGTCTCGATCATCGGCCTCGCCGACCTGGTCAAGGCGGCCCAGGATGCCGGTAAAAGCACTTATCAGCTGTTTTACTTCCTGGTGCTTGCTGCGTTGATTTACCTGGTGATCACCAGTGCCTCGAACTTCGTCCTGCGCTGGCTCGAACGCCGCTACGCCGCCGGTTCCCGGGAGGCTGTACGATGATCGAACTCTTGCAGGAATACTGGAGACCCTTCCTTTATACCGACGGCTACAACATCACCGGGCTGGCCATGACTATGTGGCTGCTGAGCGCCTCGATCTTCATCGGTTTCCTGGTGTCGATCCCGCTGTCCATCGCTCGGGTTTCGCCGCACTTTTACATTCGCTGGCCGGTGCAGTTCTACACGTACCTGTTCCGCGGCACGCCGCTGTATATCCAGTTGCTGATTTGCTACACCGGCATCTACAGCCTGGCCGCCGTGCGCGCCCAACCGGTGTTGGATGCGTTCTTTCGCGATGCGATGAACTGCACGATCCTGGCGTTCGCCCTGAACACCTGCGCCTACACCACGGAGATTTTCGCCGGGGCGATCCGCAGCATGGCCCACGGTGAAGTCGAAGCGGCCAAGGCTTACGGGCTGACAGGCTGGAAGCTGTATGCCTACGTGATCATGCCGTCAGCCTTACGCCGTTCGTTGCCTTACTACAGCAACGAAGTGATCCTGATGCTGCACTCGACCACCG
The DNA here is from genome assembly GCF_044759925.1 of Pseudomonas sp. NPDC099000. Lineage (NCBI taxonomy): Bacteria > Pseudomonadati > Pseudomonadota > Gammaproteobacteria > Pseudomonadales > Pseudomonadaceae > Pseudomonas > Pseudomonas sp. NPDC099000. Next base: position 6,845 of record NZ_JBIWAF010000003.1, on the reverse strand, counting down.
TGGCCTTCACCGCGACCATCCCCGACATCCTGAAAGTCGCCCGGGACGCCAATTCGGCGACCTTCCTGACCTTCCAGTCGTTCGGCATCGCCGCGCTGATCTACCTGACCATTACCTTTGCGCTGGTCGGCCTGTTCCGCCTCGCCGAACGCCGATGGCTGGCCTTCCTCGGGCCGACCCACTAGGACCCGCTTTCAGGGATAAAGAGACAAACATGCGCCACCAGATACATGACTTGCTGGCCCCGCTGCCGGGGACCGCACGACAGATTCACAGCTTCCACTTCGGCCCAACGTCGGCCAGAGGCAAGATCTACATCCAGTCGTCACTGCACGCCGATGAAATGCCCGGCATGCTGGTGGCCTGGCACCTCAAGCAGCGTCTGGCGGAACTTGAAGCCGCTGGCCGCCTGCGCAGCGAAATCGTGCTGGTGCCGGTGGCGAACCCGGTCGGCCTGGAACAGGTGCTGATGGATGTGCCGCTGGGCCGCTACGAGCTGGAAAGCGGGCAGAACTTCAATCGCTGGTTCGTTGATTTGAGCGAAGCGGTCGGCAACGAGCTCGAAGGCCAGCTCGGCGATGATCCGCAGCGCAACCTCGAGTTGATCCGCGAAAGCCTGCGCAACGCCCTCGCCAGGCAGACCGCAAGCACGCAACTGCAATCCCAACGCCTGACCCTGCAACGACTGGCCTGTGATGCGGACATGGTGCTGGACCTGCACTGCGATTTCGAAGCGGTCGCCCACCTTTACACCACACCCGAAGCCTGGCCCCAGGTCGAACCTCTGGCGCGGTACATCGGTGCCGAAGCCAGCCTGCTGGCCACCGATTCTGGCGGGCAGTCGTTCGATGAATGCTTCACCTTGCTCTGGTGGCAGTTGAAAGAACGCTTCGGCGAACAATTCGACATTCCGCTCGGCAGTTTCTCGGTCACCGTCGAACTGCGCGGCCAGGGTGACGTCAATCACCCGTTGGCCAGCCTCGACTGCCAGGCGCTGATCGATTACCTGATTCACTTCGGCGCCATTGCCGGCGAAGCGGCGCCATTGCCCGAGCTGCCCTACCCGGCCACACCGTTGGCCGGCGTCGAGCCGGTGTCGACACCGGTGGGCGGCCTGCTGGTGTTCACCGCGCTGCCGGGGGAATACCTCGAAGCCGGGCAGCTGATCGCCGAAATCATTGACCCGATCAACGATCGCGTCACCCCCGTTCATTGCACCGCCGCCGGCCTGATGTACGCCCGTTCGCTGCGGCGCATGGCCACTGCCGGCATGGTGATCGCGCATGTCGCGGGCACCGAAGCCTATCGCAGCGGCTACCTACTTTCGCCTTGAGGATGCATGCCCCATGTACAAACTGACCATCGAAGGCCTGCATAAAAGCTATGGCGATCATCATGTGCTCAAAGGCGTTTCACTCAAGGCCAACACCGGCGACGTCATCAGCCTGATCGGCGCCAGCGGCTCGGGCAAAAGTACCTTTCTGCGCTGCATCAACTTTCTCGAACAACCCAACGACGGCGCCATGACCCTGGATGGCCAGAACATCCGCATGGTCAAGGATCGCCACGGCATGCACGTGGCCAACCCCGATGAACTGCAGAAAATCCGCACCCGCCTGGCCATGGTGTTCCAGCACTTCAACCTGTGGAGCCACATGACCGTGCTGGAAAACATCACCATGGCCCCGCGCCGGGTGCTGGGTTGCAGCAAAGAGGAAGCCGAAGACCGCGCGCGGCGTTACCTCGACAAGGTCGGGCTGGCGGCGCGGGTGGCGGATCAATACCCGGCGTTTCTTTCCGGCGGTCAGCAGCAACGCGTGGCGATTGCCCGCGCATTGGCCATGGAACCGGAAGTCATGCTGTTCGACGAACCGACCTCGGCACTCGACCCGGAGCTGGTGGGTGAGGTGCTGCGAGTGATTCAGGGCCTGGCTGAAGAAGGCCGGACCATGATCATGGTGACTCACGAAATGAGCTTCGCCCGCAAAGTGTCGAGCCAGGTGTTGTTTCTGCATCAGGGCCTGGTTGAGGAAGAAGGCGCGCCGGAAGACGTACTGGGCAATCCGAAGAGCGAGCGGCTGAAGCAGTTCCTCAGCGGCAACCTCAAGTAACACAGCAAAACCTGTAGGAGCGAGGCTTGCTCGCGAAGGCGGTGTGTCAGACAACGATGATGTCGGCTGACACACCGCCTTCGCGAGCAAGCTTCGCTCCTACAGGGTTCAGGTGTCGATCGGCAGTACTGCAATTAAACTTGTTCACCCGCGTCGCGGTCACTGAAAGAAGACTTTCAGAGCGCACACCGCCGGCATGGGATCCTCCACCGACTACGCAACACAATGGTTCAGCGCCCGCGACTGGAAGCCATTCGCCTTTCAGAAACAAGTGTGGACGGCCGTCAAGCGCGGTGAGTCCGGATTACTGCACGCCAGCACTGGTGCCGGTAAAACCTATGCAGTCTGGTTTGCCGCGCTCAATCGCTTCGCCACGTCGATTGCGCCCGTTGAAAACCCTCGCAAACGAAAACCGCTGACAGAACCGCTGACGGTGCTGTGGATAACGCCGATGCGTGCCTTGGCTGCCGACACCGCTCGCGCCCTGGAAGCGCCGCTGCACGACCTGCAGATCCCCTGGAGCGTCGGCCTGCGCACCGGCGACACCCGCAGCAGCGAACGTGCGCGACAGAGCCGGCGCCTGCCCACCACGCTGATCACCACCCCCGAAAGCCTGACCCTGATGCTCGCCCGCGCCGATGCGCAAACAGCGCTATCGACCTTGCGCATGGTGGTGGTCGACGAATGGCACGAACTGCTCGGCAACAAGCGTGGCGTGCAGCTGCAACTGGCCCTCGCCCGTTTGCGCCGATGGAATCCGGATCTGATCGTGTGGGGCGTTTCCGCAACGCTGGGTAATCAGACCCACGCCGAACAGGTATTGATCCCACAGGGTGGCGGCATCAGCGTTCAAGGCCAGACCTCCAAGGAACTGCGAGTCGACACCCTACTGCCGCCCGCCATCGAGCGATTTCCTTGGGCCGGGCACATTGGGTTGACGATGTTGCCGCAAGTCGTCGCCGAAATAGACTCCAGCCCCAGCAGCCTGGTGTTCACCAACACCCGTGCGCAATCCGAGATCTGGTATCAGGCTTTATTGGACGCGCGCCCCGATTGGGCCGGGCTGATCGCCTTGCACCACAGCTCACTGTCGCGCGACACCCGCGACTGGGTCGAGCGAGCGCTGAAGGAAGGCCAACTCAAAGCCGTGGTCTGCACCTCAAGCCTGGACCTGGGGGTGGATTTCCTGCCGGTGGAACGGGTGCTGCAAATCGGCTCGGCCAAAGGCGTGGCGCGCCTGATGCAGCGGGCCGGGCGTTCCGGTCATGCGCCGGGCCGTGTGTCACGGGTGACGCTGGTGCCGACTCACAGCCTGGAGCTGATCGAAGCGGCGGCGGCTCAAGACGCCGTGGCGCAACGCCGTATCGAGCCCCGCGAGTCACCGCACAAACCGCTGGATGTGCTGGTTCAGCATGTGGTCAGCATGGCGTTGGGCGGTGGGTTTCTACCCGATGAGTTGTATGAAGAAGTCCGTGGAGCCTGGGCCTATCGAGACCTCACCGTGGAGGATTGGACCTGGGCACTGGCTTTCGTACGCCACGGAGGGCTTTCTCTGACAGCCTATCCGGATTACCGCCGGGTCGAGCCTGACGAGCTTGGCGTCTGGCGTGTACCGGATGCGCGGCTGGCGCGGCGACATCGCATGAGCATCGGCACCATCGTCAGCGATGCGAGCATTCAGCTGAAGTTCTGGAGCAAGGGCGGCGGCGGCAAGCAGCTGGGCAGTGTCGAGGAAGGTTTTATTGCGCGACTCAAACCGGGCGACGGTTTTCTGTTCGCGGGCCGCTTGCTGGAGTTGGTGCGGGTGGAAAACATGACCGCTTATGTCAAACGCAGCACCGCGAAAAAAGCCGCGGTGCCGCGCTGGAATGGCGGACGGATGCCGCTTTCCAACGAACTGGCGCAGGCGGTGGTCGCGCGTTTCAGTGCGGCGGAGCAAGGCGAGTTTATCGGCCCGGAAATGCGCGCACTGCGGCCGCTGCTGGAGGTGCAGCAACGCTGGTCCGGGTTGCCGACCTCAAATTCGTTGCTGGCCGAAGCACTGAAATCCCGCGAAGGCTGGCACCTGTTCCTGTACCCCTTTGCCGGGCGTCAGGTGCATCTGGGATTGGCGAGTTTGCTGGCGTGGCGGGTCAGCCAGCAGCAGGCGGTGACGTTTTCCATTGCGGTCAACGACTACGGGCTGGAGTTGCTCAGCGCCACATCAGTGGATTGGTCGCAGGTGTTGAACCCTGGCCTGCTGAGTCCCGAGCACTTGTTGAACCATGTACTCGCCAGCTTGAATGCCGGCGAACTCGCGCTTCGGCGCTTTCGGGAAATCGCGCGAATTGCCGGACTGGTGTTTGCCGGCTACCCCGGCGCACCGAAAAGCACACGACAGGTCCAAGCTTCCAGCGGACTGTTCTTCGAGGTGTTCAAGCAGTACGACGCCGGGAATCTGTTGCTGGCCCAGGCCGGGGAAGAAGTCCTACGGGAAGAACTGGATATTCATCGTCTGGAACAGACGTTGGCGCGCATCAATCGACTGAAACTGGACCTGCATCAGATCAAACGTCCTACACCGCTGGGATTTCCCCTGTTGGTTGAGCGCATGCGGGAAAGCATGAGTTCGGAAAAACTCGCGGACCGTATCCGACGCATGGTCACCGACCTTGAGAAAACCGCTGAAACCGGGAAAACCTGATGAGTACGCCCTATCCCGTGCGACTGGCCGGTGAAGAACTGTGGCTGCTGCCGGAAAAAGCCATTTACTGGCCGGCGCAACAAGCCCTGCTGGTCGCCGATGTGCATTTTGGTAAAGCGGCGGCGTATCGAAGCCTGGGCCAACCAGTGCCCCATGGCACCACCGCCAGCAATGTCGCTGTACTGGACGGGTTGTTGGCCGCCCTGCCCTGTCGGCAGCTGATTTTCCTTGGGGACTTTCTGCACGCGCCTGGCTCCCATGCCTCCAGCACGTTAAGCGCCCTGGCTGAGTGGCGAGCGCGGCACCCGGATCTGCCGATGACGCTGATCCGCGGCAACCACGACAAACGCGCCGGGGACCCGCCGGCGTCGTTAAACATACGCGTGGTGCCTGAGCCGTTGTTGCTCGGGCCGTTCGCCTTGCAGCATGAGCCCGACCCGCATCCGCACCGGCATGTACTCGCCGGGCATGTGCATCCGGTGTATCGGCTGAACGGCAAAGGTCGGCAGCGTTTGCGCCTGGCGTGTTTCAGATTGGGAGAGGACATCAGCCTGCTCCCGGCCTTCGGCGCGTTTACCGGTGGTTATCAGGTCGGACGGGACGACAGCTGCAGGATATTTGTCATCGGCGACAACGAAATATGGCCAGTCAGCGTGTAGGAGCGAAGCTTGCTCGCGAAGGCGGTGGTCAGGTAAGGATGATGTTGGCTGACACACCGCCTTCGCGAGCAAGCTTCGCTCCTACAGATCTTTGCGCTGATCAGGCTACGGGCGCGGGAGGCGGCTCATCCGGCAGGGTGGGTTCACCGGGCTCGGTAGGCTGTTCGTTGGGGGTATCGGGATCAGGCTGGCCGGGGATGCCCCCTGCCATGCTGATGGCTGGATGTGCCAACAAGGACCAGGCCAAGACGCCAATCTGATTGGGCTCAAGCCTTGCCAGTTCGGCACTTATTCGCGGATCGATCTTCATAAAGCACTCCTGAGCGATGGCCCCGTCCGCTGTACGCGAACCGGGCAGTACACCCAATAGAGTGTCTACCCGCTCAAGAATTCCCGCGACCTGCCAGATGAATGGCTCAGGTGCGCGGCAGGGTGACGCCGAGCTGGCCCTGATACTTGCCGCCACGGTCCTTGTAGGAGACTTCGCACTCTTCGTCGGATTCGAAGAACAGCATCTGTGCCACACCTTCGTTGGCGTAGATCTTCGCCGGCAAAGTGGTGGTGTTGGAGAACTCCAGGGTCACGTGGCCTTCCCACTCGGGCTCAAGCGGCGTCACGTTGACGATAATGCCGCAACGGGCGTAAGTGCTTTTACCCAGGCAGATGGTCAGCACGTTGCGCGGAATGCGGAAGAATTCCACGGTGCGCGCCAGGGCGAAGGAGTTGGGCGGGATGATGCAGACATCGCTTTTGACGTCGACAAAGCTCTTCTCGTCGAAGTTCTTCGGATCGACGGTCGCCGAATTGATGTTGGTGAACACCTTGAATTCATCGGCGCAGCGCACGTCGTAGCCATAGCTCGAAACACCGTAGGAAATCACGCGCTCGGCGCCTTCACCGCGCACCTGGCGCTCTACGAAGGGTTCGATCATGCCGTGCTCTTGCGCCATGCGGCGAATCCACTTGTCCGATTTGATGCTCATGGCGGGTGTCCTGAATAGCGAGGTGGAAAAATTCTGTCCGGCATCTTACCGGGCGCGCGCTCCGGGTTCAAAGTCCGGGACGTAATTCTCGCCGATCCCCTGTGATATCTGGGCTTTCGCCGCAATCCGGTGCACCGTCAGTCATGAAAACAGAGAAACCTTCGCAGGAAGCATTGGCACGTTCCGGAAAAAGGGTTAAGGTGGCGCCACTGTGCTGCTTGTGTCACTGAGAATCTCTACACGATATGTTGAATTTCGATCCAACCATCTACAAGAATTTTTCCTGCTCTTTGCACTCAGTCTCGGCCAGGGTTCTTCCTGCGTAGCATTTATCTTTGTTCATGGTTTTAGAGTATTTTTTTTATAGATTGTGGTTCCTTTTTTTGTTTTATGTTTTATAATTTTTTTT